>JAZUAN010000011.1:0-96688 GCA_045638005.1 Acutalibacteraceae bacterium
GGATTGAAAAGGAAGTTGACACCAAAGAGATCAGCCCCTTGGCACTCGCGTTGATCGGCGACGGCGTGTATGAGATGATGGTGCGGGAAATGCTGGTGTGCGAAGCCAACCGCAGTGCAAACGAGTTGCACAAAGCGGCGGTAAAATTAGTGCGCGCAGAAGCGCAGGCAGCGGCGATGGATAAGATCGAACCGTTGCTCACCGACAGGGAAGCCGCCGCGTTCCGCCGCGGCAGAAACGCCCATACCGCAAGAAACGATGCGGCATACCACCGTGCAACCGGCTTCGAGGCACTCTTTGGCTATTTGTACTTGAACGGCGAAACCGCACGTATCAAGCAACTGTTTTCCCTGTGTGTGGAAAGGAGTGACGGTGTATGAAAAAATTTATTATCGGCGTCCTTGTCGGCGCACTTGTAGCCGGAGCGGTGTGTCTTTTGATGACAAGCAATAACAATTCGCACAATACATCCTCCCACCACTCTCGCGAAGACGACGAAATGGATCGCAACGATTATTGGGAAGAGAAGGCAAAATGGTCTCCCGGCATCTTGGATTGATATACAAACGCTGTGCCCTAAAAGGCAGAAAAAGATACATGGGTGAATAAATTGGACCCTTGATGAATACTATACACCATAAAAAACCGCCATCCCAATGGGATGGCGGTTTTTGTCGTTATTCTTATTTGAATTTCGGACGCGCAACGTAGGAGGTGTGCAGGATCTCATGTGCCTTGTGGCTGCCAAAGCTGCCGAAGTACTCTTCGTACACCTTTTTCACCATCGGGTTCTCATGGGATTTACGCACAGCAGCCGCTTTGTCGATGCCGTACAGCACGCTTGCGCGTTTCTCGCGGTAATTCTCGAAGTTGCGCACAGAAGCGGGAACGATCGGCTGGCCGCCGCCGTTGATACAACCGCCGGGGCAACACATGATCTCCACGAAGGTCCACGGAGCGGTGCCGTCCTTGATTTTGCTCATGACATAGTCGGCAGCAGTCAGACCGCTGGCAACAGCCACTTTCACTTCAAGACCTGCAATGTTGTAGGACGCTTCTTTCAGACCGTCCATGCCGCGCACCGCTTCAAATTCAACGTTGCCGTTGTCTTTGCCGGTAAGCACGTCATTCGCGGTACGCAGAGCAGCTTCCATAACACCGCCGGTAGCGCCGAAGATCACAGCAGCGCCGGTATCCTCGCCGAGAGGCATATCGAACTCTTCGTCAGGCAGGTTGTTGAACAAGATGCCTGCGCGGTCGATCATGCGAGCAAGCTCGCGGGTGGTGATGGAGATATCCACATCCGGCACGCCGGCAGCGGCTTCATCATCACGGCCGATTTCGAACTTCTTCGCGGTACAGGGCATCACAGAGACGGACACGATGTTCTTGGGATCGATGCCGTTCTTCTCAGCGTAGTAGGTTTTTAAGATCGCACCAAACATCTGCTGGGGCGATTTGCAGGAGGAGAGGTTTTTCAGCTGATCGGGATAGTACAGCTCAGCGAACTTGACCCAACCGGGAGAGCAGGAGGTGATCATCGGCAGCACACCGCCGTTTTTCACGCGCTCAACCAGCTCGGTTGCCTCTTCCACGATGGTCATGTCAGCAGCAAAGTTGGTGTCAAACACCTTGTCAAAGCCGAGACGGCGGAGAGCTGCAACCATTTTGCCTTCGGCGTTGGTGCCAACAGGCATACCGAAAGATTCGCCGATGGCGGCACGCACCGCGGGAGCGGTCTGCACCATAACCACCTTTGTGGGATCGGCCAATGCCGCCCAGACGTCTTCGGTGTTGTCCTTTTCGGTCAGAGCGCCGGTGGGGCACACATTGATACACTGGCCGCAGGATACGCAAGGCACGTCAGCGAGATTTTTCTCGAACGCGCAAGCGATATGGGTGTCGATGCCGCGGTCGTTAGCGCCGATAACCGACACAAACTGCTGCTGGCAAGCTGCCACGCAGCGACGGCACAGGATACATTTGTTGTTGTCGCGGATCATGTGCGGAGCGGAATCATCCAGCGCATACTCGGGACGGAAGCCGTCGTATTTGCCGTTGTCCTCCACACCGTAATCGAGACACATTTTCTGCAGTTCGCAGTTGGTGGAACGCACGCAGGAGAGACATTTCTTCTCATGGGTGGAGAGAATGAGCTCCAGAGTAGTTTTACGGGCGGCACGCACCTTGGGGGTGTTGGTGGAAATCTCCATACCCTCAGCCACAGGATACACGCAAGCGGTCACAAGACCACGGGCGCCGGTAGCTTCAACCACGCAGATACGGCAAGCGCCGATTTCGTTGATGTCTTTCAAATAGCACAGGGTGGGAATTTCCACGCCGGCTGCACGGGCTGCTTCCAAGATGGTAGAGCCCTTGGGCACGCTGACAGCAATGCCGTTTACTTTTACATTAACCATATCCATCTTCCGTCTCTCCTTTCTTACTGTTTGCTGATAGCCTTGAACTTACAGGTACCGATACAAGCGCCGCACTTCACGCACTTGGCTTGATCGATCTCAAGGCTCGGGAGTTTGTGGCCGGCAGCCACATAATCGGTCTTGAAGATAGCATCCGCCGGGCATTGCTTAGCGCACATGCCGCAACCGATACATTTCTCTTTATCAATGGTGATGGACAGCAGGTCCTTACACACGCCGGCGGGACATTTCTTGTCCACCACGTGAGCAACATATTCATCGCGGAAGAATTTAAGGGTGGACAGCACCGGGTTGGGAGCAGTCTGACCCAAGCCGCACAGGGAGTTCTCTTTGATGTAGTAGCAGAGCTTCTCCAGCTCGTCGATATCCTCTAAAGTGCCCTGACCCTTGGTGATCTTGTCCAGCTGTTCGAGCAGGCGTTTGGTACCTACACGGCAGGGAGTACATTTACCGCAGGACTCTTCGACGGTGAAGTCGAGGAAGAATTTCGCCATATCCACCATACAGGTGTCTTCGTCCATGACGATGAGACCGCCGGAACCCATCATACAGCCAATCGCAATGAGGTTGTCATAGTCAACGGGTGTGTCGATGAGGTCAGCAGCAATACAACCGCCGGAAGGACCGCCGGTCTGCGCAGCCTTGAATTTCTTATCGTTCGGGATACCGCCGCCGATATCATAGATGATCTCGCGGAGAGTAGTACCCATCGGGATCTCCACAAGGCCGGTGTGGTGGATCTTACCGCCGAGCGCGAACACCTTGGTGCCCTTGGAGGTCTCGGTACCCATGGAGCAGAACCAGTCAGCGCCATTGAGGATGATCTGCGGAATGTTCGCAAAGGTTTCCACGTTGTTTTCAACGGTGGGCTTACCGTACAGACCTTTGACAGCCGGATACGGAGGACGCGGACGAGGCTCGCCACGGTTGCCTTCGATAGAAGTCATAAGTGCCGTTTCCTCACCGCACACGAAAGCGCCGGCGCCCAGACGGATGAACAGATCAAAGTCAAAGCCGGAGCCGAAGATGTTTTTGCCGAGCAGACCGTATTCACGCGCCTGATCGATAGCGATCTGCAGACGAGCAACAGCGATCGGATACTCCGCACGGACGTACACATAACCCTCGGTAGCACCGATAGCGTAGCCGGCGATGATCATAGCTTCAATGAGGGAGTGCGGATCGCCTTCCAGAATGGAACGGTCCATGAACGCACCCGGGTCACCCTCGTCAGCGTTACAAACAACGTATTTCTGGTCAGCCTGGTTGGGAGCGGTCAGCGCCCATTTGCGACCGGTCGGGAAGCCGCCGCCGCCACGACCACGCAGGCCGGAGTCGGAAACAACCTTGATGACCTCATCGGGGGTCATTTCGGTCAGCACCTTACCCAGAGCAGCATAGCCGTCCATCGCGATATACTCGTCGATGTTCTCGGGGTTGATAAGACCGCAGTTGCGCAGAACGATACGCTTCTGGGATTTGTAGAAAACGGTGTCGTTCAGGGAAACAGTGCCTTCAACGGGTTCATCAGAACCGGTATCAGCGTATACAAGACGATCGACGGGACGACCTTTGAGCAGATGCTCGGAAACGATCTCCGCTACGTCCTCGGGGGTCACGCGGCTATAGAAAGTGCCATCGGGATGGATGATAACCACGGGGCCCAGTTCGCAAAGACCGAAACAACCGGTCATTACGAGTTTGACTTCATCAGCAATGCCGTTCGCTTCCAAAGCGGAAACGAAAGCTTCCTGAATTTTGTTACTGCCTGAGGAGGTACAGCCGGTACCGCCGCAGATCAGCACATGAGCTCGAATCATACTATTACCTCCTCGATTTTATGCTTTGATATATTCTGCAACAGGTTTGCCGCCTTTGAGGTGTTCCTCAACCACGCGGGCGACCTTATCAGCAGTCATTTTGACATAGGTGACCTTCTCTTTGCCGGCCTCGTACACGTCGACGATGGGCTCAAATTGGCAAAGACCGCAGCAGCCGGTCTGGGTAACGGTAACACTGCCCGTAAGACCTGCCGCGTCTACCTGCTCAACGAAGGCCGCGAGTACGGGACGCGCGCCCGCTGCGATACCGCAGGTCGCCATACCGACAACCACGCGCTTTTCGCCGCTGCCTTCACGCAGCGCAACCTTGCTCTGCATTTTGTCTCTGATTGCTTGGAGTTCTGCTAACGATTTCATACATATCTTCCTTTCCTATGGGATAAATACTAAACAAATTTATATCCGCGCTATTCGCCGTAGCCTTCCTGCAAATAGCCTTGGATCCATTGTAATACCTCGAAGCTGCCAAGCGGAACATCGCCCAGCACCTCGCGCAGCTCACGGGTATCCATCCGCACCGTTTCTTTCCCCTCCCGCTCGTGGCAGAACAGGAAATCGGTGTCGGGGTGCCCCTGCACCAGGGTTGTCATGGTGGCAGGCATATCCCCCAGCGGCGGACAATCGATGTGATCGGTGTGAAACACCGCCGTCACCTCGGTCCCGTGCGCGTCGGGATAGGTTTTTTTATCCTTAGAGAGAACGGTCACATCACCGCCGGTCTGCTGCGCTTCCAGTTTAAGAAGCGGCAGCCCCAGACCCACCGCACGCGTGGTGCGGGTAGTATAAAACGGATCGGTAACCCGTTTGACCGTTTGGGCATCCATGCCGCAGCCGTCATCGCGAATGATGAGTGTCAAAACACCGTTTTGCTCATGTAAGAGGATTTCAGTGAGAGAAGCGCCCGCTTTCACGGAATTTTCCACCACATCTAAAATATTGAGGGAAAGTTCTTTCATCGCTTACCTCCGAGTATCTCTATGAGGCGTTCCCGCACAAGCTGACTGCTGTACGGTTCATCGTCAATCTCGATGCTGTTTGCCGCGTCCCGCACGTCCCACAGATAGTGAGCATCGGAGGAAACGGTAACCCTACAACCCGTCGGCATCAAGGGGCGTAACGCCGCCGCCTTTTCGCCGTCATGTAATTCCACGCACTTGAAATCCGCCTCTTCCGGTATAGCGCCCAAAACGGCGATGATGCCATTAGCGTCGCGGTCGATATGAGCGGGAAAGCACACACCGCCGTAATATTCCGCGAGCGGCACGCTTTCTTCCAAGGTAACGGTGGTCGCATTGGACAGCAGATACGGCTCTTTGCCGATCACCTCATCGTTTTCATCCATAATCCACTGTTCCCCGAAAATATCGGGGCGGTTTTTCACAAGCACGCGACGTTTTTCGATTTCCTTATCGAACGCCATCGCCGCTTGAAGCGTCGGGAACAGACACACCATGTGGATATCCTCCGCGGTGGTCAGCTCCATGCCGGGGATGGGAATGATGCCCTGCTTTTTTGCCGCCGCCATAAACGCGGGACAGTTTTTGCAGGTGTTGTGATCGGTGAGCGCCATGATCTGCAAACCGGCCAGGGTGCCCACCCCCGCCAGATTGTTAGGGGTGTTGTCGTCATCCCCGCAAGGGGACAGACAGGAATGGATGTGCAGGTCATAATAATAGCGGCTCATACGCAGTCACACAGCTTTAACGCCGTTTCATACGAGCTGACCGACGACAAAAGGATGTTGACACCCTTTTGCTCCGCCAGCTGTGCCACGCCCTCGTCCGGCTGCACACCCTCGGTGAGGATGATGCAAGCGGTGTCGGCGAGCGTTGCAACCGCGACAATATTTTGGTTGGACATGATGGTGAGCCAGGCATCACCGGCATCGGCGCGCCCCATCACCCAACTGAGAAGGTCGCCCATGTACACACCGGTGACCTCGCGGTCGCCGTCCGGCAAACTTACCGGCTTGAAACCGTAGTTTTCTGCCAATTCTTTTACCGTCATGGGACATGCTCCTCTCAAACTTTTTTCGCAGCCACCACACAAGCCTCAGGCTTTGCCGTGCCTTTCACCACGTCCTCCGCAAACGCGCGACAGGTGGGAGCACCGCAAGCGCCGCAATCAAGTCCCGGCAAGGACGCGCGGAGCGTTTGGATGTCCGCAAGCATCCGCATAGACTCGGCAACGCTTTTCCCGAGCTGTGAGATGGGCTGATATTCGGGAATCTCATCAAAGAAGTAATCTGCAGGGATGTATTGCGCCTCGGTGGGCAGGAAATTCTGCGACACCGGTAAGAACCGACGCAAATTTTGCAATCGCGCTTTGGCGATAAAGGGATTTTGTACCGTCAGCACGCCGCCGACGCACCCGCCGGTACAAGCGTTCAGTTCCACAAACTCCAGTTGTGGGATGTTACCGTTTTCGATCTGATCCAGCACGTGGATAACATTCTCGATACCGTCCGCCGCAAGGTAGCTGTCATTGAACAGCGCCGCGGCTTCACCGCCCGACGTCGCCCAGCTTACGCCGATCATGCCCGATTCGGAAAGTTCTTTTGGCAGATCTTCGGGTTTCATCTCGTTGATGAGTTTGAAGTACACATCACTGATAGAAACCACCGCGTCCACCTGACTTTTATAGTCGCCGAAGCCGTTTTTTACATAACTCGCTTTGGCGGGACACGGCGAGATGAAGCAAACGCCGATTTCTTCGGGTTTTAGCTCGGGGTGTTCTTTGAGCGCGCGTTCTTTCGCACATTTCGCCGCTATTTCCATCGGCGGAAGCATGTGCATCACGTTATCCTGCAATGAGGGGAAACGAAGTGCAATGAGACGCACGATGACCGGACAAGCAGCGCTGATGACCGGCTTTTTGACCCCTTCGGTATTCAGATACAAGCGGGTGTAGGCCGAAACCATTTCCGCCGCCTTAGATACCTCATACACGTCGTCAAAGCCGATGGATAAAAGACCGCCCAGTACGTAATCCACGTCATCCAGATTATCAAACTGCCCGTATAACGTCGGCGCGGGCAGGGCGATCTTCCATTTGAAGCCTTCCATTTCATCCAGCTTGCTGCACACCGCCTTTTTGGCTTTGTGCGGGCATACGCGGATGCATTCGCCGCAATCGATACAGCGCCGCTGATTGATCTCCGCCCTGCCGTCCCGCACGCGTATCGCTTCGGTGGGGCAATGGCGCAGACAGGTGGTACAACCGGTACATTTATGCGGATCCAAGAACACGGAATGTTCGTAGGTATGCATATACTCAACCCTTATCCGTCAATATTCACCCGCATGGTCACGCGGGTGCCGTGTCCGACCTCAGACTCGATGTTCATATAGTCGGTGTAGCGTTTCATGTTGGGGAGACCCATACCGGCACCGAAACCCAGCGACCGAATGTTATCGGGTGCTGTGGAGAAGCCCGCCTGCATCGCCTGCTCAATGTCGGCAATACCGGGGCCCTCGTCCTTTAAGATGATTTCGATGTACTCTTGCGCCACCCGCACCTCGGCTTCGCCGCCGCCGGCATGGATGACCATATTGATCTCGCCCTCGTACATGGCGATGGATACACGGCGGATGATCTCTGCCGGCAGTCCTAACTGGCGCAGGTTTTTCTTGACCTGCACAGAGGCCTGACCCGCGGAGGTGAAGTTCTCCCCATCCACATCAAAGCGGAACGACAGTACTTCACTCATACGCTTTTCTCCTTTTTCACCTTGTTCCCCACCAAGCCGTTGGCATACAGAATGCCGCAAGCTTCGTACATCCGCTTAGAGGTCGCCAGCAGCACAAGACCGCTCTCCTCCGCCAAACGGATCATCTCGGGGGTAGGCATTTTGGAACGGACAAATACGATACACACCATGTCCATCATTTCCGCAGTACGAATAACCTGCGGGTTGACAAGACCGGTGAGCAGCACCGCCTGGTCCTTTACGTACGCCAGTACGTCGCTCATCATATCGCTGCCGCAGGCGGAATACACATGGTTGCCCAAGTTCTCCTCGCCTACCAAAACCTCAGCGTCGAGCAGTTCCCTAATGGTACAAATCTTCATAAGAGGTGTTCCTTTTTACAGATTGTTTTCAAAAAGCAAATGGGCTTACATTACATATCTGCAACCCCACTTTGAACAACGAGGATTTTTCGGATGATTGCAAGGCGACGATGCGATACGCGTACTTTGTGTACGCTGCGCGTCGGCAACCAAGCAAGCGCCGAAAAAACGTTGTTTTAAGCGCCGTACTTAGCCAAAATGTCTTTCACGTCGTCGGCAACCAAACGACCGTAAACTTCGTCATTCACGGTGAGAACCGGAGCCAGACCGCAAGCGCCGATGCAACGGCAGGCGGTCAGAGAGAACTTACCGTCGGGGGTGCACTCGTCAGCGCCGATACCGAGAATCTCGGAAATTCTGTCGAACAGGTCGCCCGCGCCTTTAACATAGCAAGCGGTACCCAGACAAACGGAAATGGTGTATTCACCCTTCGGGGACAGAGAGAACTGCGCATAGAAGGTCGCAACGCCGTAAACCTTCTCCAGCGGAACTCCCATACCGTCGGCGATCATCTGCTGCACTTCGATCGGCAGATAACCGTAGATGCCCTGCGCTTCCTGCATAACGCCCATCAGACGACTCTTGTCATGCTTGTTCGCGTCGATGACCTTCTGCAATTCAGCGGCCTGTTCGGGCGTGCCCTTGAAGGGCAGTGTGCTGATTTTTTTCTGCATAATGCCTTTCCTCCTTGTACTTTATATGCCTATTCTACAGTGTGTAACCGCACGGCATATACCACCTTACATTATAGCAAACTTTTCCGAAAAATGCTAGTAGTAATGGTTATTTTTTTCACAAAAAATGGGATGTTTCCGCGTTTTTTGTGAATTTCAGCGAAATGATGAAAAAGAACCGGATTTTCCGTCATTTCGACACCCCGAAAACGATAAAGCAAGTACGCTAAACGCGCGCTCGCTTTTTTGCTGATAAAATAGCAGATTTTCCATTGACACGGCAACGAAAAAATGCTACAAAAAAGGTGAACGCAGCCCCTCGGGCTTAAAAAACGGAGGAGATTGTTATGCGCCTCAACATGGATACCTACCCGATTTCATTCTGGAACGTCGCGCACATGGGTAAGGTGGAAAACTCCCCGAAAGAACGTGTTGCCGCACAACATGCAGACATTGAAGAATTCCTCAGCAAGCTTGTTAATAAGGTTGAGTTTGACGAGAAGACCAGAGAAAATATTAACCTTATTAAACGTTACACCTGCAAACCCGAGATCTGATAAACCACAGTAAAAAAAGACGATGCGATTTTATCGCATCGTCTTTTTTATTGTTCTATCCCGATCTCTTTTAAACTGCCGTCGGGGAGGATGATCACGCGGCTGTCAAAACCCGCGGCTTTTGCGACCTGTACCATACGTTCGCCGCCGAACAAAAGGGTGTTCACGTTATGGCTGTCGGACGAAAAAATGATCCGCCCGCCCGCTTTTTTGATTTCTTTCAAAAACGGATGCGCGGGGTACGGGGTTGACCGCGCGCCGCGCGGCAGGGCCCCCGTGTTGATCTCAAACACCGCGTCCGGTTTTTCGCACAACGTGTGAATGGCGGCAAATCCCGCATTCAAATACCGCGCGTCGTTCTCGTCGAACAGACAGTTGCCTTCGTTATATTTGGAAACGAGGTCAAAATGCCCGATAAAGGTGCAATCGGTTCTCTCCCGCGTCTGCGCGACCTCATCAAAATACGCTTTGGCGTATTTGTAAAAATCGCCGTCATAGTACCGCTCAACGATATCCTGCTGAAAATCCGCGGTAAAATCCACATCCTTTAACCCGTCTGCGGTCATGGTATAGTGCACCGAGCCGATCAGATAATCGTACGCGTAGGCGGGCTTTTGGGAATAGGTATCCAGCTCCATACCGCAGAGGATATCCATTTGTCCCTGATACCGCGCTTTTTCTGCTAAAACGGCGGCGATGTATGCCTGCTCCTCTTGCGGCTTCATGCCGTATTCGCCCACCTTGGGGATGAAGCTATGTCCCGAAAAGCCAAGGATTTTTATACCTTGTTCAAGAGCGGCAGCCGCCACCTCTTCCACCGTGTTATCCCCGTCACAAAAGGCGGTGTGCACGTGGTAGGTTTCATAAAATGCAGCCATAGAGTGCTCCTTTCGTAGGGGAAAGGTCTCCCCTCCCGTTCGATGTTTAGCGGGACGACGTGAACATCGTCCCCTATATTAAGTCATTTTCTCCTGCTTCACCTTATGGTCGATGATGTGGCGGGAAGCGAGTTCGCGGTGAACATCCTCCACCGAAATGCCCATTTCCACCATCAGCACCATCACGTGGTACGCAAGGTCGGCAATCTCGTACACCGTTTCCTTTTTATCATCCGCTTTGCCCGCGATGATAACCTCGGTACATTCCTCGCCCACCTTTTTGAGAATCTTGTCTCTGCCTTTCTCGAACAGATAGGTGGTGTACGACCCTTCCGGCATCTCAGCCTGACGGCCTTTGAGCAGATCATACAGACCTTGGAGCGAAAATTCGGACAGTTCTTCACTTTGATACACAGGATTGTGGAAACAGGATTCCGCACCGGTGTGGCACGCGGGACCCGCCTTTTCCACCACGACGGTGAGCGCGTCCTTGTCGCAATCGGCGGTGATGGACACAATTTTCTGCACGTTGCCCGAGGTCTCCCCCTTGCGCCACAGTTCCTGTCTGCTTCTCGACCAGAAACAGGTTGTGCCCTCTTTCATAGAAATTTCCAAGCTCTCTTTGTTCATATACGCGACGGTCAGCACCTGTTTGCTGACAGCGTCCACCACGACCGCAGGGATAAGCCCCTTGTCGTCAAATTTCAATTCATTTACGTCAATCATTGTACTCTTCCTTTCAGCGCATCGGCGTTCCGCTCTCGCGCAACAATTTCTTCAGTTCGGGAATCGGCACCTCGCCGAAATGGAAAACAGAAGCCGCAAGACCTGCGTCCACGGTCGGCACCTTTTTAAACAATTCCACAAAATGCGCGGCGCAGCCCGCGCCGCCCGATGCAATAACCGGCACGTCCACGGCATTTAAGACCGCTTCCAACATTTCAATGTCAAAGCCTTGCTTGACACCGTCCGTATCAATGGAATTGACCACCACTTCACCGGCACCCATACCCACACAGCGGCGAATCCACTCGATCGCTTCCATACCTGTGTTTTCTCTGCCGCCTTTGGCGAACACGCGGAACACACCGTCCACCCGTTTTATATCCGCAGACAGCACCACGCACTGGTCGCCGTACCGCTTGGCGGCTTGCTCTACCAGTTGCGGGTTGCGGATAGCACCCGAGTTGACCGAAACCTTATCCGCACCGCATTTTAATACACGGTCAAAATCGTCCAGCGTGTTGATACCGCCGCCTACCGTCAGCGGAATAAAGACGGTGGATGCCACTTGCGTTAGAATATCGGTGAACAGCGCTCTGCCTTCCGCAGAAGCGGTGATGTCATAAAACACCAGCTCGTCCGCGCCCACCTCGCTGTAATATTTCGCGAGTTCCACAGGGGAAGACACGTCACGCAGACCTTCAAAGTTGGTGCCTTTCACCACCCTGCCGTTTTTCACGTCAAGGCAGGGAATGATCCGTTTTGTAATCATTTCGCCACCTCGATCGCTTCTTTTAAGTTGATTGCACCCGTATAATACGCTTTGCCGATAATAGCACCGTACAACCCCATTTCACAAAGCGCTTTCACGTCCTCGATGGAGGACACACCGCCTGAGGCGATGATATCAATGTTATAGGTGCTGTGCAACCGCTCGTACAGTTCGCGGTTGGTGCCCTGCATCGCGCCGTCTTTTGAAATGTCGGTGCAGATGACCGTTTTTACCCCGATTTCCTGCATTTTCTCAAAAAACGCATCGCAGGTATATTCACTGGTCTCGGTCCAACCCTTGATGGCGACCAATCCGTCTTTCAGATCAATGCCGACCGCCACCTTTTCGCCATGGGTTGCCACCGCTTCGCGCAAAAACGCTTCGTTGGTCACAGCCGCAGTGCCGAGAATGACCCTGTCCACACCGTTTGTGAGATACGCGGTGACCGTCTGCATATCGCGAATACCGCCGCCCACCTCGGTGAACAGGGTTGTTTCGTTCGCAATACGGCGGATGGTATCCATATTGGGTGTACCGCCGGTTTTAGCGCCCTCTAAATCTACTAAATGTATAAATTTTGCCCCTGCGACTTGAAAGTCGTTTGCGACGTTTAGGGGGTTATCGTTGTAGACGGTCATTTGCGCGTAGTCACCTTTGAACAGGCGCACCGCTTTGCCGCCGATGATGTCGATTGCAGGAAAAATATGCACCGTTTACCCCTCCGTTTCACAAAATGCTTTCAAAATGGCAAGTCCCACTTTACCGCTTTTTTCGGGGTGGAACTGACAGCCCATCAGGTTGTCTTTTCGCACCGCCGCAGTGACCGGCGCACCGTATTCGGTGGTGGCGATTAAACTGTCCTCACACCCGCGCGCATAGTAGGAATGCACGAAATACACGTGGTCGTCGTCGTTCAAATATTTAAAGAGCGGATCTTTTTCGCCGTTCCATTTGAGCGCGTTCCAGCCGATATGCGGAATTTTGAGAGCGGCGGGAATATACCCTTCCAAGGGTGCTACCTCGCCTTTTAAAAGACCAAGACCCTTATGCTCACCGTATTCAAAGCTTTTTTCAAACAGCAGCTGCATACCAAGGCAGATACCCATCACAGGTTTGCCCTCATCAACCGCCCATTTGACCGCTTCGTCCATACCGACCGCGCGCAGCTTGTTTGCGGCATCCGCAAACGCACCGACACCCGGCAGCAAAATTCTGTCAGCTTTGGCGAGGGTCTCGGGGTCGCGGGTAACAACCGCTTTCTCCCCGATCGCCGCAAAGGACGAGCGCAGGGAAAAGAGGTTGCCCACCCCATAATCAATAATGGCTACCATTTATAAAACTCCTTTGGAGGACGGAATTTCATCAGCATAAGCGGGGTCTACCGCCACCGCCGCACGCAGTACGCGGGCGACTGCTTTGAAAACGCCTTCAACAATGTGGTGCGAGTTGACACCTGCAAGTTTCCGTATATGCAGGGTGATACCTGCATTCTGCACAAACGCGATAAAGAATTCGCGCACAAGCTCGGTATCGAAATCGCCGATTTTCTGTGCGGGAATATCCGCATCCAGCGCAAGCCAGCTTCTGCCGGAGATATCCACCGCCGCTAAGATGAGTGCTTCATCCATCGGCAGGGTGATATCCGCATAGCGGGTAATACCGCGTTTATCGCCGAGCGCTTCTTTGAAAGCGGTACCCAGTGCGATACCGATATCCTCTACCGTGTGATGTCCGTCCACGTAAGTGTCCCCCTTGCAGGAAACCGACAGGGTAAATCTGCCGTGCTTCGCAAACAAGGTCAGCATGTGATCAAAAAAGCCGACACCTGTGGTGATATTACATTCGCCCTTGCCGTCAAGGTCGAGTGACAAGGTGATGTCGGTCTCCGCTGTTGCGCGGGTGATATAACTTTTACGCATAGGGTCATACCTCCAATGCTTTATCTATCATTTCTAACATAGTATCCATCTGCTGTTTAGTGCCGATGGTGATGCGGTTGTAATTTTTGATACGCGGCATGCCAAGATAGCGCACCAGCACGCCGTTATCCTTCAAAAATTGGTACAGCCACTTGCCGTCCAGCTTGTCATGCGCAGCAAGCAGGAAATTCGCTTTGGAATTTGTAACGGTAAAACCGCGTTTTGTGAGTTCCGCGCGGGTATATTCCCGCACCCGCATGATCTCTTTGCAGTTTTCCATATAATAGGCATCCTCCGCAATGGCGGCAGCGCCTGCCAGTTGGGTGAGACGGTTGATATTATACGGATTGGTGGAATATTTGAGTTTGTTAAGGTCTGCAATGACCCCCTTCGCACCGATGGCAAATCCAAGCCTGGCACCTGCCATACTGCGCGATTTGGAGAAGGTCTGCACCACCACCAAATTGTCATATTTTTTGGTGAGCGGCACCGCCGACTCGCCACCGAAATCCACGTACGCTTCGTCCACCACCACGAGATTGTCGGGGTTTTGGCGGATAATTTCTTCTACCTCACACAGCGGCAGGGCAACACCTGTTTGCGCGTTGGGGTTAGCGATCACCACCGTTTTGCCCGCTCGATAGTAGTCGGACGGGATGATGCTGAGATTTTCATCCAACGGTTTTGTCTCATACGGTATGCCGTAAAGGTTGGCATACACCTCGTAAAAGCCGTAGGTGATGTCGGGGAACACGGCACCGTTATCACAAAATCCCATAAAACAGAAATTGAGGATGTCGTCCGAGCCGTTGGTGAGAAACACCATGTCGGTATCTACATCGTAGCGTTCTGCCAACGCTCTCACCAGCGGTTTGCAATCGGGGTCGGGATAGAGATTGAGGCGCTTCACCTCATCCGTGTTCACCGCTTTGAGCACCCCCGCGGATGGCGGGAAAGGGGACTCGTTGGTGTTGAGTTTGATATATACTTTATCCTGCGGTTGTTCACCGGGGACGTATTCGGTCAAACCCCCAAACTTACCATTCAAAAAACGGCTCACCGTCAGTCCTCCTTTCGGACGGTCGCGGAGCGTGCGTGCGCGGATAAGCCTTCCTTTTCCGCGAAATACGCCACCTTGTCCGCCACCTCTAAAAGGGCATCACGGGTGTAGTAGGAATATGCCGAGCGTTTCACAAAATCGTCAACCCCTAAGGGAGAGGAAAACCGCGCGGTACCCATGGTGGGCAGGGTGTGGTTGGGACCCGCGAAATAATCGCCCAGCGCTTCGGGGCAATATTTGCCAAGGAAAATGGAGCCGGCATTTTTGATTTCGGGCAACCACGCAAACGGCTCGTCCACGCACAGTTCTAAGTGTTCGGGCGCGATGATGTTTGCGACCTCCACCGATTGTTTCAAATCGTTGCACACGATAATTTTACCGTAATCCTCAATGGATGCGCGCGCAATCTCTTCGCGCGGCAACACTTGTAGTTGCGCTTCAATCTCGTTTGCAACCTTTAAAGCAAGGTCTTTGCTGTCTGTGATGAGCACGGCGGATGCGAGTTTGTCGTGTTCCGCTTGGGAGAGCAGGTCTGCCGCCACGTAGCGCGGATTGCAAGTACCGTCCGCGACCACCAAAATTTCGCTCGGGCCCGCGATCATATCGATGTCCACCAGACCGTACACCTGTCTTTTGGCTTCCGCGACAAACGCGTTGCCGGGACCGACGATCTTGTCCACTTTCGGGATGCTCTCGGTGCCGTACGCCAATGCGGCAACCGCTTGCGCGCCGCCGGTTTTAAAGATGCGGTCCACCCCTGCCACCTTGGCAGCGGCAAGGATGGCGGCGGGAATGACGCCGCCTTTGGCAGGCGTTACCATCAAAATTTCTTTGACACCCGCGATTTTGGCGGGCAGACAGTTCATCAGAACAGAGGACGGATAACTCGCCGTGCCACCCGGCACGTACAGACCTACACGCTCTAAGGGGGTCACCTTTTGACCCAAAATGACGCCGTTTGCTTTTTGCATTTCAAAGCCGTCGCGCTTTTGGTTGTTATGAAACGCGGTGATGTTTTCTGCCGCCTCTTTCAAAATATCCATAAATTCCTGCGGTACGGTGGCAACCGCCGCGTCCCATTCCTCTTTGGATACTTCCAAGGCTTCAATATCCGCGCCGTCAAACTTTTTGCCGTAGGCGAGCACCGCTTTGTCACCGTTTTCGCGCACATCACGCAAAATATCCTTGACAATGGCGGCAATATCCAGACTATCCGCTTTTCTGCCGAACAGTTCTTCTGCGGACACCTCGTTATAATCGTAAATTTTAATCATTTCAATCACTTGCTTTCTACCAACGCGGTAATTTTCTCGGAAAGGGTGCGAATTTCATCACCTTTGAAGGTGTAGCTCGCTTTGTTTGCGACCAGACGGGCGCTGATGGGCACCACCGTCTCCATGACCGACAAACCGTTTTCTTTTAAGGTCGCTCCCGTTTCCACAATATCCACAATGACGTCGGACAGCGAAAGCAGAGGGGCGAGTTCGATGGAGCCGTTGAGTTTAATAATGTCAATCTGTCTGTTTTTGGCATTGAAATGGGTTTTGGCGATGTTGGGGAACTTGGTCGCAACCCGCAGGGTCGCTTCGGTGTCGTCCTTAAAATCCGCAGGACCTGCCACCGCCATACGGCAGATACCCAGTTTCATATCCGCCAGTTCATACACCTGCGGCGCGTATTCGAGCAAAATGTCCTTGCCTGCAACGCCGATATCGGCGGCACCGCGTTCCACATAAATGGCAACATCAGACGGTTTCACCCAGAAATAGCGCACACCCGCTGCTTCGTTTTCAAATACCAGTCGGCGGTTTTTTTCTTTGATGGAGGGGCAACCATATCCTGCCGCCTCGAACATATCGTACACCTTTTCGCCGAGTCTGCCTTTGGGCAATGCGATATTGAGCATCAGTTGTCCTCTCCTCTCTGTAAGATCACCGTTTTACCGTCCGCGCGGAGCGCTTGGGCGGCTTTGACCGTGTCTGCAAAATCATTCACCGTGTAGGTCATCACCACCGTGTCGTTTTCCTGTTTCTCGCACAGCGACAGACGCTCTAACAAATCCAGATACACCGCAAAACCGATGGCATCCGCGCGCTTGCCGAGTTTTTCCATCAAAAGGTCATACCGACCGCCCGACAAAATCGCACGCGGCACCCCTTCGATGAAGCCGCAGAACACGGCACCGTTATAATATTTGACGTCCCCTTTGAGGGAGAAATCAAACTGTACTTCTTGTTCAACCCCTGCCGCTTGCAGGAATGCATCAATAGCGGCAAGCTCCGCATACACCGCTTCGGGTGCTAAGGTTTTTAAAGTCGGCAACACCGCGTGCAAACTGCCAAAGAGGGAGGTTAGCGCACAAAGCTTCTCTGCCGCCGCCATATCTCCCCCGTTTTCCGCGACCACTTCGCGGATGCGGGAAACGCTTTTGCTTTCCACCGCGGTATACAAAGCGGCTTCCGCAGCATCGGTCAAACCCACCGCTTTAATCGCGGAAATGAGCAGTTCCATGTGGGACACGCACAGGCAAAAGGGTCTGCCGACCGCCGCCACGCTTTTGACCGCGAGCAAAACCACCTCGCCCACCGTTACCGCATCCAAATCGCCGATGCATTCAAGCCCCGTCTGCGGAATTTCACGGAATTCACCGTCGGGAGCACGGTAGACGTTCTCGTTGTAATACACGCGCTGTGTCTCGCCGTTATCCTCGTGATGACGCGCAATGGAGAGGGTTACGTCGGGTTTTAACGCCATCAAGCGGCCGCTGCGGTCGGTGAAGGTGATGACGTTGCCGCTCACCAAAAATTCTTTGTTGTCGGCATAAAAGTCGTATTCCTCAAATTTGTTCATCTTGTACCGACGGTAACCGTACTTTGCGTACAGCTCGCGGAGTGCAAAGATGATCGCTTCGTCGTTTCTCAAATAGTTTTTCACGTTATTCACCCAGTTTCTGCAAAATGGTCTCATAGCCGCCGCCACCGTATACCACACAGCGGTTGACACGGCTGATAGTAGCGGAGGAAGCACCGGTCTGCTCAGACACGGTCGCGTAATTTTCTTTGTTTAATAACAGTTGCGCCACCCGCAATCTCTGCGTCAGATCCGCCACCTCTTTTGCGGTCAGCAAATCTTCCAGCAAAAGCCGCGCTTGTGCCTCGGTCTCAAGCGATACCAATGCTTTTAATAAAATATCGGTATCGGGACGGTCAAAAATGCTCATACTCACACCTCGCGAATTCTTTATCACTTTAGCTCGCTAATGTGGTATAGTATACAGCAGATATATGGACTTGTCAACCGAAAAACAATATTTTTCTGTGGTTTTACGGTAGGGTGACACGAATAATCCAACCCCCACACGATATTCTTATATAATATTGTAATAGAATATCAAAAAAAGCGTGCGTTTTCAACCTTTCGGGTTGCTTTTTGTGAGAAAAATCGGTATAGTAGAGATATAAACCGCAGGGGCGGAACTTCTCTATGGCAACTTTCAAAAACGGCACCGCTGCCCTATCAAACCGACCTGTCGCTTACAAACAACGGCGACAAGGTAAACATCGAGCGCCCGAAGGTGATGTACTGCGAGAAAACGGATTACAAATTCTATAAAACGATATGTAAGAGAAAGCGACAATGCATTTTTGAATGCATTGTCGCTTTTTTGCGTGATACAGGCTTCCCAAAAAGTTCACAAACGCCAAATACGGCGGGAAGAACCGCTTACTTCCCCGCAATCAAGCTGTCCACAAACTGTTTGGCGGCGCGTGCGGATCTGCCGCCGCGCGCCAGCGCAAAGCGTTCAGCCTCAATGTCCATCTGTTCTTTATCCATTTTGATGCCGTTTGCCTCGGCCAGGTGCATGACAATGTCCAGATAGGTCTCTTTGTCGGGGCGCTGGAACCGCAGCTGAATGCCAAATCGCTCGGACAGCGACAAAATTTCCTGCATGGTATCGTTTCTGTGCACGTCGTCTCCATCGCGATCGGCAAAGCTTTCGCGCATCAAATGACGGCGGTTACTGGTCGCATAAATCACCACGTTGGACGATTTGGCAGACACCGAGCCCTCCAAAATAGCTTTGAGGGCGCTGTAATCATCATCATTACCTGCAAACGAAAGATCGTCGATAAACAAAATGAATTTCAACGGATTGGCGGACAGTTCATCCAAAAGAGATGGAATACCGTGCAGCTGTTCTTTCCGCACCTCCAAAATACGCAGACCCTCTGTGTACAGCGCATTTGCCACCGCCTTGACGGTGGAGGATTTGCCGGTACCCGCGTCACCGGTCAACAAAATGTTGGCGGCAGGCTTGCCGGACAGCAACGCGCGGGTGTTATCCAGAATGATATTGCGCTCCCGCTCGTAATCCACAAGATCCGAAAGTTTAATGGGATCGGGATGCCGCACCGGGGTGATCGCACCGTTTTCCACATAAAACATGTGGTACTTCGCGTACACACCGTAACCGAGTTTATGGATATCCCGCACACGGGCGGCATAGCCCGCGGGAATATCCACCGCGCCCGCTTTGAATTGCGGGCGGGGATACACGGCAAGGTCGGTGGTTAGCTCATCGGGGGTGAGAGATGCCACCGTTTGCAGGGTTTCGAGCTCCGCTTCCACCGTTTGGCTAAGCGCGCCGGACGGGGTCTGCCCGCTTCCCACACACTTCACATACGCGTTTTCGTGGTCAAACACCAAATTCTGCACGTATTCACCGATGGTATCAGAGCCTGTCGCGTACAGCTCGCTCACAAACGCAGCGTAGGTGTCGATTTTTTCAGCGCCGTCCGCGTTTTCTCTGCATTTATCGAGATAGGTGGACAGCGCTGCAATCACCGGATCGTCCAAAAGCGAGCGAAATACCGCCAGCGCGTGCAAACGTAACGATAAAGACGAAAGTTTCATATCATCTGTCCTTTAATTTAAGATAGCACCGGTCGCACCGGAGGATACGAGGGCGGCATAGCGTTTCAAATATCCCGACAGTTCCTTTGTTTTGGGGACGAATGCCGCCATACGGCGCGCAAATTCCTCATCACTAATTTTCAGTTCCAAGGTGTTGGCAGGAATGTCAATGGCAATAATATCGCCGTCCTGCACAATGCCGATCGGACCACCGGAAGCGGCTTCGGGAGACACATGACCGATGCAAGCGCCTCTGGTCGCACCCGAGAAACGGCCGTCGGTGATGAGTGCCACCGAATTGCCCAGTCCCATACCCATAATGGCAGAGGTGGGGTTGAGCATCTCGCGCATACCGGGACCGCCTTTGGGACCCTCGTAGCGGATGACCACCACGTCTCCTGCTTTGATCTCGCCTGCGTTGATAGCCGCCTGCGCGTCCTCTTCGCAATCAAACACACGAGCAGGACCTTCGTGCACCAGCATTTCGGGGAGCACCGCCGAGCGTTTCACAACGCCGCCGTCAGGTGCCAAATTGCCGCGCAGCACCGCGATACCACCCGTCTCGCTGTACGGATTTTCAATCGGACGGATGATGTCGTGATTGGTATTCACACAACCCTTTATATTCTCGCCCACCGTTTTGCCGGTGCAGGTCATACAATCGGTGTTGAGCAGACCTTTTTTGTTCAGCTCGTTCATCACCGCGTACACACCGCCCGCTTCTTCAAGGTCTTCCATATACGCGTGACCCGCGGGGGCTAAGTGGCAGAGGTTGGGGGTTTTCGCGCTGATCGCGTTAGCGATCGAGAGATCAATATCAATGCCGCATTCGTGCGCAATGGCAGGCAGATGCAGCATGGAGTTAGTGGAACAGCCAAGCGCCATATCCACCGTCAGCGCGTTCATGATGGCTTTTTCGGTCATGATGTCGCGGGGACGGATATTATTTTTGAGCAGTTCCATCACCTGCATACCCGCGTGCTTGGCAAGCTGGATGCGCGCGGAATACACGGCGGGGATGGTGCCGTTACCTTTGAGACCCATACCGAGCACTTCGGTGAGACAGTTCATGGAGTTTGCGGTGTACATACCCGAGCAAGAGCCGCAGGTGGGACACGCCTTGCATTCAAATTCATCCAATTCCTCGTCGGTCATGTTGCCCGCGTTATACTTGCCGACCGCTTCGAACATGGAGGACAAACTGGTCTTAGAGCCACCCACGCGACCTGCGAGCATAGGGCCGCCGCTCACGAACACGGTGGGGATATTCAGACGCGCCGCCGCCATCAAAAGACCGGGCACGTTTTTGTCACAGTTGGGAACCATCACCAGTGCATCAAAGCCGTGCGCTCTCACCATCGCTTCGGTGGAGTCGGCAATGAGATCACGGGTAACGAGCGAATATTTCATGCCCTCGTGACCCATCGCAATACCGTCGCAAACGGCAATCGCAGGGAACACCACAGGGGTACCGCCCGCCATGGCAACGCCAAGGCGCACCGCTTCCACGATTTTGTCGATGTTGATATGACCGGGCACGATTTCGTTATACGAACTGACGATACCCACCATCGGGCGCGCCAGTTCTTCCTTTGTCATACCGAGCGCATTATACAGCGAACGGTGGGGTGCATTATCCGCACCGCATTTCAAACGATCAGAATTCATCGTTTTCAGTCCTTTCAAGAGGAATAAAACAGCAAAAGACTGAGGGGGAAATTCCCCTCGGTCTTATGCTGTTATATAATCAAGTTTCAGGGCACCGCACCAAAGGTGCGTGTGCAGGAACTTGACGACTGTGTCGTCAAGTTCAATTGTTGATGAGCTTGTCCTCGTCCGACCAGCTGTACAGCTTGCGGATATCCTCGCCCACAACCTCAGCCGGATGCTCGGCAGCGAGTTTGCGCATCGCGTTGAAGTGCACCTGAGAGCCTGCGGAGGACATATCCAGCAGGAAGTCTTTCGCAAAGGTGCCGTCCTGAATATCGGCGAGCACCTTTTTCATCGCCTTCTTGGTTTCCTCGGTGATGATCTTCGGACCGGTGATGTAATCGCCGTATTCAGCGGTGTTGGAGATGGAGTAACGCATGCCGGCAAAGCCACTCTGGTAAATGAGGTCAACGATGAGTTTCATCTCATGGATGCACTCAAAGTATGCGTTTCTGGGATCGTAGCCCGCTTCAACGAGCGTCTCAAAGCCAGCCTGCATCAGCGCGCAAACGCCGCCGCACAGAACAGCCTGCTCACCGAAGAGGTCGGTTTCGGTCTCGGTACGGAAGGTGGTTTCTAAAACGCCTGCACGGGCGCCGCCGATACCCAGCGCGTAAGCCAGACCGATTTCCAGCGCGTCGCCGGTCGCGTCCTGCTCGATAGCCACGAGACACGGCACACCCTTGCCAACCTGATACTCACTACGCACAGTGTGACCGGGGCCTTTGGGGGCGACCATGATGACGTTGACGTCCTTGGGAGGTTTGATGCAACCAAAGTGGATGTTAAAGCCGTGGGCAAACGCCAAGGTTTTGCCTGCGGTCAGGTTGGGCTCGATGCTCTCTTTGTAGAGTTTCGCCTGGCTCTCGTCGTTGATGAGGATCATGATAAGATCCGCCGCTTTCGCCGCGTCCGCAGCCACCATGACTTTCAGACCCTGTGCTTCGGCTTTCGCCCAGCTTTTGCTGCCCTCGTACAGACCGACGATAACGTCAACGCCGCTGTCTTTGAGGTTCAGCGCATGCGCGTGACCCTGAGAGCCGTAACCGATGATCGCAACGGTCTTGCCGCTGAGTTTTTGCAGATCGCAGTCCTGCTGATAGAAAATTCTTGCCATTTTAAAAACCTCTTTCTGTTTTATAATTAAAGATTGGTTACTTTACGAATGGTGGTATTGCCGCGTTCCAGCGAAACAACGCCGGTACGGCAGATTTCCAAGATCTGAAAATCGCTCATCAGACGGATAAAATCGTCGATGCGGCGACTTTCGTCGGTCAGCTGTAAAATGATATACTCGCGGGTATAATCAAGGGTCTTTGCGTGGAACGCATCCGCGGCGGCACGAACTTCATCGTAAACGCCCGTGGTGTTTTCCATTTTGATGAGCAAAAGTTCTCTGCTCACCGTATTTTCCGCCTTGTATTCCTGCACCGAGCACACATCAGGCAGCTTATACAGTTGGTTTACAAGCTGTTGCTTTGTGTTATCCTCGCCGTCAAACTGCACCGTAATACGGGAGAGTGCGGGCGATTCGGTCTCGCTCACCGTCAGCGAACTGATGTTAAACTGGCGGCGACGGAACATACTGGTTACACGGTTTAGTACACCGAATTGGTTTCTGACCAAGACGGCAACGGTATATCTCTCCATCTCAGTCACCTACCTTCACGATCATGTCATCCATACTGCCGCCGGGCGGAAGCATGGGCAATACAAATTCGTCCTTGTCGATCTTGCAATCGATGAGGAACGGTCCGTCTGCTGTAAACGCCGCATCCAGTGCGGTTTCCAGCTCATCGAGCGTTTGGGCTCTCATACCGTTTGCACCGAACGCTTCTGCCAATTTCACAAAATCGGTCGCGCGATCCAAAACGGTTTCGGAATAGTGCTTGTCAAAGAACAGTGTCTGCCACTGTCTCACCATGCCGAGCACACCGTTATTGAGCAGTAAAATCACCAGCGGCACCTTGTTTTTCACCGCGGTCGCCATTTCATTCAGGCACATACCGAAGCTGCCGTCACCCGTGACCAGCACGGTGCGCTCGCCTGTCGCGAACGCGGCACCAATGGCGGCACCCATACCAAAGCCCATGGTACCCAAACCACCGCTGGATAAAAATCTGCGGGGCGTTTTAAAAGACAGCGTCTGCGCCGCCCACATCTGGTGCTGACCGACGTCGGTGGCAACGGGGGTGTTGTCTCCCAACCGCTTGTCAAGTGCCAGTAACGCATTGCGGGGGGTTAGACCATCGCGTTTATCGAGAGTGTTTTCTTCCTCGTCGCGGTATTTGTTAACCTCCGCCTGCCAATCGGGCAGATCCTTTTGCAGGATGAGGGGTAACAGCTGCTGTAACGTCTGCTTGATATCGCCGCGCAGTCCGTGGGTGGCATTGATCGTTTTCGACAACTCCGCGCCGTCGATATCAATATGTACGATACGAGCAGAGGTGGCGAATTTCGCACGGTTACCGGTCACGCGGTCATTAAAGCGCGCGCCGAGTGCGATGATGCAGTCCGCGTGGTGCATGGAGGTGGAGCAGGCATAGTGTCCGTGCATGCCCTGCATACCGAGGAATCGCGGATGGTCGGTCGGCACACCCGACAGACCCATCAACGAGCAACCGATCGGCGCATCAATGCGTTCCGCCAGTTCGAGCAACTCCTCTTGTGCATTGGAGCTGAGCACACCGCCACCGAAATAGATAAACGGTCTGCGGGATTGATTGATGCATTCCGCCGCTTGGCTTATGCGAATTTCTTTCGCCGCAAACGGCGCGTCCGGCTCAATAGGCGGGGCGGGCACATAGTCCCCCATCGCCATCTGCACGTCTTTGGGAATATCAATGAGCACCGGTCCCGGTCTGCCCGAGCGGGCGATGCGGAACGCTTCTCTCACCGTGTAGGCGAGCTGGTCGATGCTGCCCACAAAGAAGTTGTGCTTGGTGATGGGCAGGGTGATACCGGTGATGTCGATCTCCTGAAAACTGTCCGAGCCGATGTGCGAGTTGGGCACGTTGCCGGTGATGGCAACCAGCGGCACCGAATCAAGGTACGCGGTAGCGATACCGGTTACCAGATTGGTAGCACCCGGTCCGGAGGTCGCAAACACCACACCCACCTCACCGGTGGCGCGGGCATAACCGTCCGCTGCGTGCGCCGCACCTTGTTCGTGTGCGGCTAATACATGGTGTATTTCTTCCCTAAATTTATACAGAGAGTCATAAACATTGATAATCTGACCGCCGGGGTAACCGAAAACGGTCGTGCAACCCTGTTCTATGAGGGTTTTTATGAGTATATCAGAGCCTGAAAGGCGCATACTCTCACTCCTTATACAATTTCGTTTGCAACTGCTTGACCCATCGCTTTGCAACCGATCTTCTCGCAACCGTCGCTGTAAATGTCGGCGGTGCGCAGACCCTTGTCAAGCACCTTGGACACCGCGTTTTCGATCGCGTCCGCTTCTTTTGCCATATCAAAGCTGAAACGGAGCATCATGGCGGCGGACAAAATGGTGCCGATGGGGTTCGCAATATCCATACCTGCGATATCGGGAGCAGAGCCGTGAATGGGCTCGTACAAACCGCAGGAGGTAGCGCCCAGACTGGACGACGGAATCATGCCGATGGAGCCGGTGATCATAGAGGCTTCATCCGACAGGATATCGCCAAACATGTTCTCGGTTACCACCACGTCAAACTGAGCGGGGTTTTTCACAATCTGCATCGCGCAGTTGTCTACCAGCATGTCCGAAAGCTCCACGTCGGGGTATTCTTCCGCCAAGCGGTGCATCACCTTTTTCCAAAGGCGGGAACTATCCAGCACGTTGCTCTTTTCCACCGAGCACAGACGACCACCGCGTTTTCTCGCGGTTTCAAAGGCGATTCTGCCGATGCGCTCAATCTCTTTTTCGTCATATTTCAAGACGTCGGTCGCAACCTGAACACCGTCCACCGTATCGGTGCGATGTTCGCCGAAGTAGATGCCGCCAATCAGTTCGCGCACGATGATAAAATCAATGCCCTTCTCAACAATGGCAGGTGCGAGAGGGGATGCGGCAGCAAGCTGCGGCCAGATTTTGGCGGGACGGTTGTTGCTGTATACCCCCATGCCTGCGCGCAGGCGTAAGAGACCTTTTTCGGGGCGTTTGTCGCCGGGCAGGTGGTTCCATTTGTCGCCGCCCACCGCACCGAGCAGCACGCTGTCGGATGCCAAGCATTTGTCAAGCATTTCCGCAGGCAGCGGATCGCCGTGTTTGTCAATGGCGATACCGCCCATATCCACGTCGGTGTAGGTAAAGGTGTGGCCATACACCTCAGCAACCTTATCCAGTACGCGGATGGCTTCGTTTACGATTTCGGGACCGATACCGTCGCCACGGATAACTGCAATATTCTTATTCATATTCAGTCCTCCTTCAAAGACGCCAGCAGGCCACCCTTTTTGATGATATTCTGGATGAACGGCGGGAAGGGCGCCGCTTTGAAGGTCTTGCCGGTGGTCAGATCGGTGATAACGCCGGTATCAAAATCCACCTCGACCTCATCGCCTGCCTGAATGGCATCAGCCGCTTGCTCACATTCTAAGATCGGCAAGCCGATATTGATCGCATTGCGATAGAAGATACGCGCAAAGCTTTTGGCGATAACGCAACCGGTTCCGCAGGTTTTGATAACCAGAGGAGCATGTTCGCGGGAGGAGCCGCAACCAAAGTTCCAGCCTGCCACCATCACGTCGCCCTTTTTAACTTTTTTCACGTATTCGGGATCGATATCCTCCATGCAGTGGAGTGCGAGCTCCGCAGCATTAGCGGTGTTCAAATACCGCGCAGGAATAATCACGTCGGTATCCACGTTATCGGGATACTTATATACAGTACCTTTTGTATTCATTTCTCAAACCTCCGGAGCGGTGATATAACCGGTCAGCGCGGATGCGGCGGCGGTCAAGGGGGACGCTAAATACACTTCGCTGTCCACATGACCCATTCTGCCGACAAAGTTGCGGTTGGTGGTGGCGATACAACGCTCGCCTGCCGCCAAAATACCCATATAGCCGCCAAGACACGGACCGCAGGTCGGGGTGGAAACCACGGCGCCTGCATCGATGAACGCGGTGATGAAACCACGCTCCACACATTCGCGATAGATCTGCATGGTGGCAGGAATGATGATGCAACGCACACCGTCAGCCACCTTTTTGCCGCAAAGCACCTTGTAAGCTGCTTCCATATCTTGCATTCTGCCGTTGGTACAAGAGCCGATAACCACCTGGTCGATTTTGATGTCAGCGAGCTCTTTGGCAGGGCGGGTGTTTTCGGGAAGATGGGGGCAACTGACGATGGGTTCCAAGGCGGAAAGGTCGATTTCCATAACCTGCTCATAGACAGCGTCCGCATCTGCTGCATATTCAACAGGGGTGCGCTCGCAGCGACCTTTCATATACGCTCTCGTTACGTCGTCCACCGGGAAAATGCCGTTTTTGGCACCGGCTTCGATCGCCATGTTGCAGATGCAAAGGCGGTCGTCCATCGACAGGGTGGCAACGCCTTCGCCCACAAATTCCATACTGCGGTACAAAGCACCGTCCACACCGATCTTGCCGATGATGTAGAGAATGACGTCCTTGCCGCTGCAATCGGCAGGCAGTTTGCCTTTCAGCTCAAATTTGATCGCCGCAGGCACCTTAAACCATGCCATACCGGTCGCCATACCTGCTGCCATGTCGGTGGAACCGACACCGGTGGAGAAAGCGCCGAGTGCACCGTAGGTGCAGGTGTGGCTGTCTGCACCGATGATGCAGTCGCCTGCGGTAACAACACCCTGCTCGGGGAGCAGCGCGTGCTCGATACCCATTTTGCCGACATCGTAGAAGTGGCTGACGCAATGCTCGCAGGCAAATTCTCTGCACTGCTTGGACTGCTCTGCCGCTTTGATGTCCTTGTTGGGTACAAAGTGGTCGAGGACGATGGCAACGCGGTCCTTGTCGAACACGCTGTCAAAGCCGGCTTTTTTAAATTCGTTCACCGCCACAGGGGTGGTGATATCGTTGCCCAGCACGATATCCAGTTTCGCGCTGATGAGTTGACCTGCTTGTACGCTGTCAAGACCTGCGTGTGCGGCCAATATTTTTTGTGTCATGGTCATGCCCATGGTGATCTCTCCTATCATTGCAAACACAATGTCTTTTCGTAGGGGACGATGCCCACATCGTCCCGTTGGTTTGCAGAAATTAAACGGGGCATCAAGGCGCCAAATGCATTTTATACCAACGCCGAGTTGTATGCGCTGAGCAGGGCGTTTGCACCTGCACGGATGATATCGGTGTCGGTGCCTGCACCCCAATGCATCACGCCGTCCGCGGTTTTAAGACCGATATAAGACGCGGCGGTGGATTCGGAATTTTCACGCTGCATACTGTGCTCGGTGTATTCCACCAGCGTGTATTCCTCGCCGGTGTACTGTCTGAGCGCGTTGCTCACCGCGTCCAGCGAACCGTTGCCGTAGGTGTGAAGCGTCTGGGTGGAACCGTCTCTTTCAAAGGTGATGAACAATTCCACACCCGCAGCGCCCTGGGTGAAGTGCATGGTCTTGATGGCAATGGGAGCACGCAAATTGAGATAATTCTCCTCGAAAATTCTCTTGATGTCGGGGAGTTTGAGCTCACGATGCTCGTGGTCGGACACGTTTTTGCACGCATAGCTGAAATGCTCGCGCATACCCGCAGGCAGAACGTAACCGAAGTTCTGTTCCAACAGATAGCCGATACCGCCCTTGCCGCTCTGGGAATTGACGCGGATAACGTCCGCATCGTATGTACGGGAAATGTCGGTCGGGTCGATCGGGATATACGGTACGTCCCAGCGGGTGCGGTTATTCTCTTCGCGGTAGTGCATACCTTTTGCGATAGCGTCCTGATGACTGCCCGAGAAAGCCGCAAACACCAGCGAGCCGGCATAGGGAGAACGCTCGTACACATGCATTCTGGTGCATTTTTCATACGTTTCCACGATGGTGGGCATATCCGAGAAATCGAGTTTGGGATCCACGCCGTGAGAATACATATTCATAGCCAGCGTGATGATGTCCACGTTACCGGTGCGCTCGCCGTTGCCAAAGAGGGTGCCTTCCACGCGGTCGGCACCTGCCAAGAGGGCAAGCTCGGTGTCTGCAACACCTGTGCCGCGGTCGTTGTGCGGATGGAGAGACACGGTGACGTGCTCTCTGTATTTTAAGTTTTCGCACATATATTCCACCTGAGAGGCATACACGTGCGGCAAGCTCATTTCCACCGTAACCGGCAGGTTGATAATGACGTTGTTATCAGCAGAGGGCTCCAACACGTCCAAAACTGCGTTGCACACTTCCAGTGCATATTCCGGCTCGGTGCCGGTGAAGCTTTCGGGGGAATATTCAAAACGGAAGTTGCCTTCGTATTCGCTCGCCAACTGTTTTACCAGCTTCGCGCCGTCCACCGCAATTTTCTTGACTTCGTCCTTGCTTTTTCTGAACACCTGCTCGCGCTGCGCGACCGAAGTGGAGTTGTAAAAGTGGATGACGGCATTCGGTGCGCCTTTGCACGCTTCAAAGGTTCTGCGGATGATGTGTTCACGCGCTTGGGTCAGCACCTGTACGGTGACGCCCGCAGGGATCATATCGTTTTCAATCAGCGTACGCAAAAATTCATATTCGGTTTCGGAAGCGGCAGGGAAACCAACTTCAATCTCCTTGAAACCGAGTTTTAACAGCAATTTATAGAAGGTGAGTTTTTCTTCGAGGGACATCGGGATGACCAAGCTCTGGTTGCCATCACGCAGGTCCACGCTGCACCACTGGGGAGCTTTCTCAATGTGGTCTTTGCTCGCCCATTTAATATGGGTGCCGGGTGCGGGGTAATAACCCACGCCGTATTTTTCAGGTTGCATCATAGTGTGTGTTCTCCTTCGGGGTGTTCGTTGTAGGGAACGACCTCCTGTGTCGTTCCGTGAGGTTTGCGCGCATTCGCAGGAGGGAAAACCCCTCCCCTACAAATATTACAATTCCGCGATGGTGTCAATCTCCACCAGCACGTTTTTCGGCAGTTCGCGTACCGCCACGCAGGAGCGAGCGGGTTTGCCGACGAAATATTCTGCGTACACCGCGTTGAAAGCGGCGAAATCTTCCATGTTTCTCAAAAAGCAGGTGGTTTTCACCACTTTGGTGATATCGCTGCCCGCGGCGGTCAACAATGCCGCGATATTCTCGCAAACCTGCTTGGTTTGCACCTCGATCCCCTCGCCTACGATGTCACCGGATTTGGGATCAATGGCGATCTGACCGGAGGTGAACACAAGGTTGCCTACCACCTGTGCCTGAGAGTATGGACCGATGGCGGCAGGGGCGTTTTGGGTATGTATAGTTTTCATATTTAATCTTCCTCTCTGGGCAGTTAAAAAGCGAAGCTTTTTTACTGCTTACTCCTTAATTCTAAATCCCTCTTTTTTGAGGGCGGCGATAATTTCCTGTACGTGTTCGTAATCTCTCGTTTCCATCGCCACGCGCAAGAAGCAGCCGTTGATGCTCTCGGTGTCGCCGCGTTCGTGGTGCACACCGGTGACGTTGCCGCCGCAATCTGCGATAATGCGGGAAACATCTTTGAGCTGTCCGGGTTTGTCGATGAGTTCAATCAGCAAGCTGCTGGAACGACCGGACTTCATAAGACCGCGTTTGATGACACGGGAGAGGGTGGTCACGTCGATGTTACCACCCGAAATGACGCTCACCACTTTTTTGCCCTCGATCGGGAACTTGTTGAACATGGCAGCGGCAACTGCGACCGCGCCCGCACCCTCGGCGATCATTTTCTGTTTCTCAATGAGTGCTAAGATCGCCGCTGCGATCTCGTCCTCGGACACCAAGGCGATATCGTCTACGTATTGTTTGATAAGTTCGTATGTATTCTCGCCCGGCTGCTTGACAGCAATACCGTCTGCAATGGTGGAAACACTTTCGAGTGCCTCAATCTTACCGCTTTTCACGGCGTTGTACATGCTGGGAGCACCCGCCGCCTGCACACCGTACACCTTGATGGAGGGACGGATGGATTTGAGCGCGAATGCGATACCCGCGATGAGGCCGCCGCCGCCAATAGGCACGATGACCGCATCCACGTCGTCGATCTCATTCGCAATTTCCAGACCGACGGTACCTTGACCTGCGATGACGTTTTCGTCGTCAAACGGATGTACAAAGGTATACCCTTTTTCATCCCGCAGTTGCAGCGCCTTTGCGTACGCATCGTCATAGCAACCCTTCACAAGACAAACGTCCGCGCCGTACCCCTTAGTCGCCTCCACCTTGGAGATGGGAGCGCTGTCCGGCAGACAGATGAGGGACGAGATGCCGCATTTGGAAGCGGCAAGCGCCACGCCCTGCGCATGGTTGCCTGCCGAGCAGGCGATCACACCGCGCGCTTTTTCCTTATCGGACAGGGTCGCAATCTTGTAACCGGAGCCGCGCAATTTGAACGAACCGGTGTTTTGCAGGTTCTCAGGCTTCAAATATAGTTCACAGTGCGGCGCAATGCCCGGCGCTTTTACCACCTTGGTGGGGCGCACGATGTCTTTGAGCACCGCGGATGCGTGAAAAATCTTGTCAATAGTCAACATAGGACAACCCCCTATATAGGATACTATATACCTTATTATATAATACCGTGCAAGTCAAGTATTTCTGAAAATAAAAAAGCCCATCTCTTTAAAAAAATAAAGAGACAGGGTCAAAACACGTTTAACCTTGCGGTACCACTCTTCTTGCCGCCAAAAGCGACCACTCACCGTGACTATCATCACTCCCCGCTATAACGGTCGGACACCGTCTGCCCTATTAGGCATCAAGCCGTTCAGGTCAGCCACTCCGAGGCGAGCTTGCAAAACGGTCCGTCATCGGCTCACAGCACACCGCCGACTCTCTGTATCAGGGTTCCGTCCGCTTTTTCCTCTTCACTGTGTTTTCCGTATAGTAGCACACTTTTTTTGGGTTGTCAATAGTTTGGCGAAGAAAAATTTTACCGATTTAAAGTGATAGAGTGTCAAGCTTTTTAGCCAACGCATCCGCGGCGGCGGCAACACCGCGCAAAATGTGCAGTGTAAGCCGCGCGGGAGCAGGCAAGAGCGGCGCTGTCACCTTTTGCTCCTCCACCACCTGCACGGTGAGCTGATTGCCGTTTTGATCGGTGAGCAACAGCCGTCCGTTTTGCATGCAGTAGCCGCCCTCTGCACCCTCACCATGCGCCAATTTTCTGGAATTGTATCCCACCGTGAATAAGCCAACACCCAGTCCCAGCACACACATCGTCACCGCAAAGGCGGTGCAAAATCCACGCAGTTTACGCATTTCATCACCTTATTTTCCCAAAAGTTCTGCTATTGTTTTGCCCAAAAGTCTGCCGGAATATACCGCTTCCTCCACGGTGTTTACATCACTGCCGATCTCCACCAATACATATCCGGGAGACAGGTGCTGGTTATAGCGAGATGCGACGATATACAAAGGGCGCATGAGGTCGGGATAGGTGTTTGCAAGCTTTTTTTGCAGTTGCAGAGCGAACGAAAAATTTTTCTGCCAATTCGGATGGGGCAGCGCGTCGGTGCTCACCACCCCCGCGATAATCATCATCTGCGCCGCTTTTTTGCCGTTTACGGTAGCGGTGGGTTTTACGTGGGTGGTGTCATCGGGCAGGATAGCGTCTCTATGCACGTCCAGCACCACTTTTACCGACGGATATTTTTGGAGTAACGCTTTGACCGTTTTCTCCGAGCGGGTGTACGCACCGGTATACTGCGGATTATCGTGGATGGTGGTATCGTGGAGAGCGGCAACACCCGCCTCTTTTAAAGCCGCCGCGACAGCCGCACCCGCCGCGCAGATGTTGCGGGACATATCTTTCGTGCGCTCCACGTCAGCGGGGTTGTAAAACCCCGCGTCATAGGTGAGATAATTTTCGGTGGTATGGGTATGTACGATCAGCACCTGCGGCTCGCTTGTGTTTTTTTGTAACACAATATCGGTGCCCTTTGCCAGTTCTTTTGCGATGTCAAACGCCTTTCCCGAGCGGTTACGCACCGCCACCCCCTGCACGAATTCGTTGCCGGTAGAGAGCAGCTGGGTGAGCACCACCCCTGCGTTTGCCGCCTTTTGCGGAATGGGGGTGGTCATGGCGGGCAGCGCGGTGGTAGCGGTGGTCGCAGCAGTAGTGGCAGCGGTGGATGCGGCGGTGGTAGACAAAACGGTGGGTGCGGTGGTCGGCATCACCTGCGCCATTGCCGCTTGCACCCGCCCTGTCAGCACCTCTGCACCGCCCGCAGGTTGCTGCATACCCACAGAGATCATGGCGGCTTTTGTGCCGAGCGTTTCCCACCAATCGGTGGAGCCTTGTCCTATCAGCAATATGCAAAGCGCGGCACCTGCGAGCAAGGCGGTGCCTCTTAAAATATGTTGTTTTTTCATTGTATCACCCATATAGTGTATGCGCAGCGGGTGTGGAATATGCTTTACACGATTTTGTGTTGCAATTCCCGCAATTTTTTTATATACTGAATACAACGATAACACGAATAATCCGAACCTGTTTTAAAAAGGATGCGATACTATGCAACTGGACACCATCGCGGCGCTCTCCACCCCTGCGGCACCTGCGGGACTGGGTGTTATCCGCGTTTCGGGCAAAAATGCGGTAGATATTGCCGCTCACATATTCAGAGGAAAAGATTTAAACACGCTTTCCGGCTATGAAGCCGCGTTCGGTCACGTGTTTGACACGGACGGCGACATTGACGAATGTGTAGCACTTGTTTTCCGCGCGCCGCACAGCTATACGGGCGAGGATACGGTGGAACTATCCTGTCACGGCGGCGTGTATCTGCTCAAACGAGTACTGCGCGCGCTGTATGCGGCGGGTGCCCGCCCCGCCGAAGCAGGCGAATTTACCCGCCGCGCATTTTTAAACGGTAAAATGGATCTGACCGGCGCAGAAGCGGTGATGGACCTCATCGCCGCTGACGGCAAGCTTGCCGCCCGCACCGCGCTTGCCGCGCGTGGGGGCGCCACCTTCCGTTGTCTTGAAAAGGTGAAAGGTGCATTGCTTTCGGTGGCGGCGCAGTTTTCGGCATATATTGATTATCCCGATGACGATATCCCCGAACTGTCCGACGCAGTTTTGTCTACCACCTTGGATGAATGCATCGACACCCTTGAAAAATTGCTGGAAAACTTTGACGCGGGTAAAATTTTGCGCGAGGGCGTTGACACCGCCATTGTGGGTAGTCCCAACGTCGGCAAATCCACCCTTATGAACCTGCTGGCGGGGTGTGAACGCAGTATTGTGACCCCCATTGCGGGCACCACCCGCGACATTGTGGAGGAAACGGTAAAATTAGGAGAGGTGACCCTGCGGCTGTCCGATACTGCGGGCATCCGCGACACCGGCGATACGGTGGAGGCAATCGGTGTCAAAAAAGCCAAGGAACGGCTCCGTGACGCGTCGCTCATTCTCGCCGTTTTTGACGGCAGCACGCCGCTCTCCCCCGCCGACCGCACGCTGATTGCGCAGTTGTCCGATACCCCCGCGATCGCGATCGTCAATAAAACCGATCTTGCACAAAAAATCGAAAAAGAGCAACTTCATACAGCATTTTCACACGTTATCGAGCTTTCCGCAAAGGACGGCGACGGACTTTTAGCGCTTACCGCCGCTATCGAGCAGCTGACCGGTGTTGCGCGGCTGACAGGGGATACCCTACTGCTCGCCAATGAACGGCAACGCTCCCAAGCGGTCACTGCACTCACAGCGCTTAAAGAGGGTGCCGCCGCACTCAAAGCGGGGGTATCCCTTGACGCGGTTTCTGTGTGTGTGGACAGCGCGGTATCCGCCATTTTGTCCCTCACGGGCGAACGCACCACCGACGCGGTGGTAAACGAAGTGTTCAGCCGGTTTTGCGTTGGAAAATAATATAAAAGGCGGTATAACATTAGGACTGATTGATACCCCAAAAAAATTACAATAATGAAACTTTACAGCAGGGGCGTTGAAACGACTCCCCTGCTGTAAAATTTTTCTTGCCAACAGAGGGCTTTTACTGTACAATAGAAGTAGAATAAACCAAAGGAGGGTTCTTATGCCTACTGTCAACTCGTTTAAATTACAATCCAAACGGCAAAATCTGTTTTTGCGTCTTTCCCGCGGACATTTTGCCACCAGTCACAGTCACATCAACTACTACATTGACGTGACCACCCAAAAAACCCGCTTATCCGAGGCGAAAGCGGTGGCACAAGAGCTCGTTTCCTATTACAACACCAACACGGTGGTGGATACCATTTTGTGTCTGGACGGCACCGAGGTCATCGGCACCTGTCTTGCGGAAGAACTGACCGCCGGCTCGTACGTCAATCTCAATGCCCACCAGACCATCTACGTCGCCACCCCCGAACATACCACCGGCAGCCAGCTTTTGTTCCGCGACAACATGATCCCCATGATCGCCGGCAAAAACGTGCTCATCCTCGCCGCCTCGGTCACCACCGGTTACACGGCCGCTGCCGCGATCGAAGCGATCAACTACTACGGTGGTAAGGTGTCCGGCGTTGCCGCCATCTTCGCGTCGGTAGATACGTGTGGCGACTATCCCGTGCGCGCCACATTCCATCTGTCCGACCTGCCTGACTACGAATCCCACCCCTCGGTGGATTGCCCGCAATGTAAAAGAGGCATCAAGGTGGATGCGCTGGTCAACAGCTACGGATATTCCAAATTATAAACAAAACGTATAAAACCGCCCATGGAATACAAATCGTATTCCATGGGCGGTTGTTTTTTAACTCGTTATGCAAACAGCTTTGACAGCATTTTGTTTTTGACGATGATCGGCAGCAACACGAAAGCAGCGAGGGCGGCGATGACACCTTGTACCGTATTGCCGACAAGCGAGGCGGTTGCACCTGCGCCGTACAAAACATATTCAAACGCGAAATAGCCGCCCACCATGATGATTTCGGACGTGATAGCAGCAAGCGACACCCGCGCAAAAAGCGGCGCTTTCATCTTATTGAACAACGCCCACACCACAAGCGCCATTACGCCTTTGATTACCAAGGTGGCGGGGGCATACAGCGTATATCCCAAAAACAGATCCGCAAGCGCAGAGCCGATCGCGGCAGCAAGCGATCCCCACACGGGACCGAGCAGCGCACCGGCGAGAATGACAAAGCAATCCCCCAGGTTTGCAAAGCCGTTGGGCAGCGGAATAATGATGATCGCGGTAGCCACGCAGACGACGGCAGCAAACAACGCGGACAGCACAAGATTTCTTATACGCGTACTTTTCATAAAAATCACCTCGAAAATACAGATTTTCTCTTGCAAGAAAGTATAACACCGTAGTATACTAAATGCAAGGAAAAACTCACAAGAGGGTTGATGATATGTTAAAAGGTATACAAGAAGCGGCGGCATCGGCTGCGCGCGAGCTTTGTGATATTGCGAAATTGAAAGCCGGTGACATTTTGGTGGTCGGCTGTTCGTCCAGCGAGGTAATGGGCGACAAGATCGGTACCAATTCCGCCGTGGATACCGCAAAAGCTATTTTTGACGGCATTTATGAGGTGACGCAAGCGCGCGGTGTGTTTGTCGCGGCGCAGTGCTGTGAGCATTTGAACCGCGCCATTATTGTGGAAAGGGCAGCGGTGCCCACCTTGGACGCGGTAAACGTGGTGCCGCAACCCAAAGCGGGCGGCTCGTTTGCCACCGCAGCATACGCGGCGTTTGAAGATCCGGTCGCGGTGGAAGAAATCCGCGCTGACGCGGGACTGGATATCGGCGGTACGCTTATCGGCATGCATTTAAAACGCGTCGCGGTGCCGGTGCGTTTGTCGGTAGATCATATCGGCGAAGCGATCTTGCTGTGCGCCCGTACCCGCCCGAAATTCATCGGCGGCGAGCGCGCTATGTACGACCAACAAAAATTATAAGACAAAATGCCGTAAAAGCAACCGCTTTTGCGGCATTTTTATACAAAAACACCGCAAATTGCACAAATTCCCACCCTTTTCCCCTTGCATATATAGGGATTTTACGCTATAATGGGTGTGAATTTGAAATTTAGGAGGCTTTTTCATGAGATCAAAACTTTTTCGTGTCGGCGCGTTGTTAATGGCGGTTGTTATGCTGTTCAGCCTTGCTGCTTGCGGCAAAAAACCGCCTGAGGATCTCTCTTCCGAGGGTGTCCCGACCACGACCGCGCCCACCACTGCTGCGACCACCGATGCATCAACGTCGTTTGTCAACCCCTTGACCGGCGGCGGTGCGAAAACCGCGAACAACCGTCCGGTTGCTGTTATGGTCGGCAACTACGGATATTCCGGTGATATTCAGCAGAAAAACATTGATAAAGCCGATTTTTATCTGGAAGCCGAGACCGAGGGCGGTATCGGCCGTATCATGGCGGTGTTTGGCTCTATCGACAACCTGCCCAAAGAGTTCGGTCCGGTGCGCAGCGCGCGTACCCACTTCATTAAAATGGCAAAGGCGCTGGACGCTATCTACTGCCACGTAGGTGCCAGCGACAAGGGCTACGATCTGATCGACAGCATCGGTATCACTTCGCTGAGCAGCATCGTAAAGCAGAGCAGCCAGCTCAAAGCTGCCAACGGCGCTACCGAGCACACCAAGATCTTAGATTATGACAAGATCATGAAAACGATCGACAGTCGTTCCATCTCCAAGGTGACCACCACCGCCGCTCCCTTCACCTTCGGCGAAAAAGCAGGCGACGGCGCGGGCAGCAAGGTACAGGTCAACGTTTCCGGCAGCTGGAAAGTTTCTTTCACCTATGACGCGAACACCGGTCTTTACACCAAGCACCGCTCCTCCCTTTCCTCCGCGGTACACAAATCTATTGACGGCGCTCCCATTCAGGTGAACAACGTCATCGTGATGTATGATAAAAAGTATCAGGAAGATAATTCTCACATCAGCTTCACCTTAGAGTCCGGCAGCGGTATCGTAATTTCCGGCGGTAAGAGCCGCCAGATCCGCTGGTCCCGCAACAACGGTCAGCTGTCCTTCACCGAAACCGACGGCACCGCACTTACGGTTGCCAAGGGCAAAACCTACGTGGTGCTCACCGATAACGGCCAGGCTGCCAAAACGATTTTGGAGTAATAAAAAGTCATAGTATACAATTTTTAATCATACAAATTTCTTGCTAAAACAAAACCACCCAAAGAAGAACGTTTCGTTTTTCTTTGGGTGGTATTTTTTGCCTTTATTTATTCAACAACGGTATTTTGCAGCGGGAACCGACGCAGATACGCTTCATAGCTCTGGCGGAAATCTTCGTTGGTACGCGCTTTGATCTCTTTGAGACGCGCATGGGTATCAAAGGTGCCGTGCGCGGTCTCCAAGATCGCAACGCCGATATTGGAGCAATGGTCGGAAATGCGTTCGCAGTCGGTGAGGAAATCGGTAAGGATAAAACCGAGTTCAATGGTGCAGTTACCGCTTTGCAAGCGGGTGATATGGCGAGCGCGGATGGTGTCAATGAGCAGGTCGATAACCTGTTCGAGCGGCTCGATATCCATGGCAGCGGTCACATCGTTATCCCTGAACGCTTTCACCGCGTTGCCGAGGATCTCCTGCACCGCGTCGGTCAGCACATGCAGTTCCGCGGTGGCCTCTTTAGAGAATGTGATCTTCTTATCCTGCATTTCTGCGGCGGTGTGCACCATGTTGGTCGCGTGGTCGCCGATGCGTTCAAAGTCGCTGATAGCATGCAGCAGCATCGCGGTGGTGCGCGCCTCCGCTTCACTCAGATCGCAACGGGACAGCGATACGAGATAGGTGCCGAGCTTATCTTCGTATTTATCAAGTTTCTTTTCATCCGCAGTGATGGTGTCCGCAAGCTCTTTTTGATAGTTGTCAAAAAGGGTGAAAGCGCGTTCCACCGTCTCTTTTGCAAGAACAGCCATATCGCCGGTCGCATCGTACGCTTTAGCGGCCGCAACCGCAGGCATGGTGAACAGGCGTTCGTCCAGGCTGACAACCTCTGTTTCGCGCTCGTCCTCGCCGCGCACGATCATTTTGGCGAGTTTCTCGATGAAACCGGTGAAAGGAATGAGGGTCGCTGTGTTGAGGATGTTAAAGATGGTATGTACAACGGCAATGCCGACGGGATCAATCTTGGCATCCATAAAACTCATATCGAAGAACCAACCGGCAAGCACCCACAAAACCAGCCAAATCGCCACACCGATGATTTTGATTGCCGTATGCGCAATCGCCACGCGTTTTGCATTTTTGGAAGTACCCGGAATCGCCATCAGCGCGGAAATACAAGTACCGATGTTCTGACCGAGAACGATCGGAACGGCGCCGGCGTAGGTGAGGGTGCTGTCTTTGGCGAGGGTGATCGCCTGCAACACACCGACAGACGCGGAGGAGGACTGCACAAGCGCGGTAAACACCGTACCGATGAGCACGCCCAGCAGGGGGTTGCTGAACAGAACCATCGCTTCTTTGAACCATTCCTGTTCGGAGATGGGGTCCATGGCGGTGGACATCATCTTCATGCCGTACATCAGCACCGCAAAACCCAAACCGATGATGCCGACGTTGCGACGTTTGTCGCTTTTGGACATCATCAGCACAAACGCGCAAACCAGCGCGATGATCATACAGAATTGTTCAGGTTTGAAGAACGTGGTCCAGCCGCCGCCTTCAATACCGTTGAGCGCCATCAGCCACGCGGTCACGGTGGTACCGATGTTCGCACCGAAAATAACGCCGAGCGTCTGGGCGAGGGTCATCAGACCCGAGTTGACCAAACCCACCAGCATAACGGTGGTGGCGGAGGAGGACTGAATAACGGCGGTTACCACCGTACCGACCAAAAGACCTTTAAAGCGGTTATTGGTGATCTTCTCCAAAATGCTCTGCATTTTACTGCCTGCGAGTTTTTCCAAACCGTCGGACAGCACATGCATGCCGTACAGGAAAAATCCCAAGCCGCCGCAAAGCAACAGTAAACTTTTTAGTAAATCAATTATACTCATTTAACATCCCCACTTTTTCGTCGTTTTTCACAAACACATTTATTATACAAAAAAATACAAAAATATGCAATAGTCTTTTTTCGGGCGGCGTTGTGGGGAAGGTGGCGCGCGTCCGTTGGGTTTTACTCTCAAACAACAAACGGCGGCGCATCAAAACGATGCGCCGCCGCGGGGTATATTTTGAAATTTACAGTGAAAACTGCCGCTGGTACTTTTCAAAACTCTGTCTGAAATCTTCGCCCGGTCGCGCTTTGATGGATTTCAGTCGCGCGTGGGTATCAAAGGTACCGTGCGCAGTCTCCATGATCGCCACACCGATGTTGGAGCAATGGTCGGAAATGCGTTCGCAGTCGGTGAGGAAATCGGTGAGGACAAAACCAAGTTCAATGGTGCAGTTACCGCTTTGCAGGCGGGTGATATGGCGGGCGCGGATGGTGTCAATGAGATTGTCAATGACCTGCTCGAGCGGTTCAATTTCCACCGCTAATGCCACATCGTTTGTGGAAAACGCCGTGACCGCCTCCGCGAGAATGGTCCCGACCGCATCGGTCAGCACACGCAACTCGGTATTTGCTTCCTCAGAGAAGTAAATTTTCTTCTGCTGCATTTCGGTGGCGGTATGCATCAGGTTGTTCGCGTGGTCGCCGATGCGTTCAAAGTCGCTGATGGTGTGCAGCAGCATGGCGGTGGTGCGCGCCTCCGTCTCGCTCAAATTACAGCGGGACAGCTCGACCAAATAGGTGCCGAGCTTATCTTCATATAAATCGAGGGTCTTTTCCTTGTAGGTGATATCCTCCGCCTTTTCTTTGTCGTAATTCTCAAACAAATTCACCGCCGCCGCAACGGTATCGCGGGCGATAGCCGCCATATCGCAGGTGGTGTCATACGCTTTACCCACAGCAACCGCGGGCACGGTGAGCAAACGCTCGTCCAAAGCGACCTTGGGCAGGGCATTTTCGTCCTCGCCGCGCACGATCTTCACCGACAGTTTTTCCAGCAATCCCGCTGCGGGGAACAGTATGATGGTAGTGCTGATATTGAAAATGGAGTGGATAACGGCGATATACATCGGATCCACCGCCGTATTGGCAAACGCAAAATCAAAGATCGCATTCGCAATACTCCACACGACCAGCCAAATGACCGAGCCGATACTGTTAAACAGCACGTGCACCACCGCCACGCGTTTTGCGTTCTTGTTGGTGCCGGGGGTCGCCATCATGGCGGAGATACAAGTACCGATGTTCTGACCCATGATGATCGGGATAGCGGAACTGTATGTCACCGCACCGGTAACGGATAACGCCTGCAACACACCGACAGACGCGGAGGAGGACTGGATCGCCGCTGTGAACAGCGCGCCCGCGATCACGCCGAGGATGGGATTTTGGAACATGGTGAGGATCTTTACAAAGCCTTCCATCTCCGCAAGCGGTTTTACGGCGCTGGACATCATTTCCATGCCGTACATCAGCACCGCAAAGCCGATACAGATAGTACCCACGTTGCGGCGGCTCTCTTTTTTGGACAGCATCAGCAAAAACGCGCCGATGAGCGCAATAACCAGCGCAAAATTCTTAGGCTTCAAAAGCTGCATCCAAATCGCGTCCGACTCGATACCGGTCAGCGACAGAATCCACGCGGTCATGGTGGTACCGATATTGGAGCCCATGGTGACGCTGATCGCCTGCGAGAGGCTCATGATGCCGGAGTTGACCAAACCCACCAACATAACGGTTACAGCGGATGAGGATTGGATAACGGCGGTGACCACCGTGCCTACCGCTAAGCCTTTCAATCGGTTGCTGGTGATCTTTTGCAGAATGCTCTGCATTTTGCTGCCGGCAGTTCTCTCCAATCCATCGGACAGCACCTGCATACCGTACAGGAAAAATGCAAGACCGCCGCAAAGCAGAATAATGTCAAAAATGTCCATGTTTTTTGTTTCCTTTCTTTTATGTACATACTTTTTCAGTATAGTAAAAGTATACCCTGTGTTTGTTAAAGATAAAAAGCATATATGTAAAATGTAAGTAAAATTTAAAAGGTATACGCAGGGTACGGCATTTATGCCGCACCGTTTGTTCGTGCGGGCATGGCGGCTGCTCCAAAAAACAAGAAAACCGAGCGTAATATTACACTCGGTTTATACTGTTTGTATTTAAAATAACACCCGCACGGTGGTGCCTTTGCCGACTTCGCTATTCACCGACAACGTCGCGCCCAAAAACCGCGCACCGTGTTTCACGATGGAAAGCCCCAGACCCGTGCCGCCGATTTCCTTGGAGTGGCTTTTATCCACCCGATAAAACCGTTCAAAAATATGCGGCAGATCCTCCGACTTGATGCCGATACCGGTATCTGTAACGGTCAGCTCCGCACCGTCCACACATTGCCGCAGGGTCACGTCCACCCTGCCGCCCTCGACGTTATATTTGATAGCGTTGTCGCACAGATTGAAAATGATCTCCTCGACGATCTGGTAAGCGCCGCGCATTTTGATACGGTCACCCGACAGATGCACGGTCACGTTTTTCTTTTGCGCCACCATTTCCAAATGCGCAATGACCGCTTCGCAGGTCTCATACAGGTCGATATCCTCAATGGTCACCGCGACCTCTTTGCTGTCCAACTGGGACAGCTTGATAATATCCCCCACCAGGGTAATAAGACGCTGCGACTCGTCGTATATCTTTTCGGAAAAGCGGGGCGCATCTTCCGCCTGCACCATGCCGCTTTTGAGCAGCTCGGCATACCCCGAAATAGAGGTAAGCGGCGTTTTGAGCTCGTGGGACACATTGGCGGTAAAATCCCGCCGCATGGCGTCCTGCTGTTCATGCTCGGCACGCATATCTTCCATCTGCTGTGTGAGCTGTGCGTTTTGCTGGTTGATGCGATCAATCAGCGGCTCCAATTCCGCGTACACTTCGGTCTTTTTGGGGTTTTTCAACGGAATGTGGTTGATAGGCGCGGTGATGGACCGCGCAAGCCGCGCGGCAAGCACCGCCGACAGCAGCACCGCGCACACTAAAATGATTGCCGCGGGAACGGCTAGCTCTTTCAATGCGGTGACAGGGGGCGTGTTTTGGTCGATCTGCAACGCGACACACACCGCCGCGAGGGTGGAAAACAGCACAATAAGGGAAACGGCAAGCGAGCTTATGAATATCTTTTTGCGCATACCGTCAGCCCCCTATTTTGTATCCGATGCCGCGCACCGTTTCAATGCGCGCGCCCGCAGCACCGAGTTTTTGGCGCAGGGTGCGGATATGTACGTCTACCGTGCGGCTCTCGCCGTCAAACGCATAGCCCCACACCTCGTTCAGAATCTGATCGCGGGTGAGCACCATGCCGCGGTTTAACAGCAGATAGCACAGCATTTCAAATTCTTTGAGCGTCAGCGTGACATCCGCGCCGTCCACCTGCACGATATGCTTTTTGGGGCAGACATATAGGTTTTCTATCGTATACTCGCAGACGGTTTCGGTATCTTTCGTGCGCAGCCGCGCTTTCACACGCGCGACCAATTCCATCACGCCGAAAGGTTTGGCGATATAATCATCCGCGCCCATTTCAAAGCCCTTGACCTTATCCATCTCGGAGCCTTTCGCTGTGAGCATGATGACCGGAATATCGCGGGTGGCATGATCCGCGCGCAACTGCTTTAATATGGACAAGCCATCCTGTTCGGGCAGCATAATATCCAGCAAAATCAGCGACGGTGCGCCCTCCCGCATTTTTTGCCAAAATGCGGATGGGGTCGCAAATCCCTCACTCTGCAAGCCGGTACTGTTTAACGTGTATACCACCAGTTCACGAATATTGCTGTCGTCCTCCACAAGATAGACCATGCATTTCACCTCTTTTGAAACGATACTATCGAAATGTAAAAATTGTAACGCGGTTTTGTTAAATGTACTTAAAATATAGTACCATATTTTAAAAGAGGTTGCAACCATAGAGGTGATTTTAAAATGCCTGTGTAGGGTGCGAGCCTCTACGCATACTAAAAAACAGCGACACCCCATCTAAAAAGATGCATTGTCGCTGTTTCGTTTCTTTGGAAAATCCATACATTATTTTTTATCGTTGCGCCCCAACAGGTAATCGGTCGTTGTACCGTAAAAATCTGCGAGTTTTAGCAATATTGGAGTGGGAATATCATTTTCGCCAGTCTCGTACTTGGAATATCCGGTTTGCGACATACCAAGTATCTCTGCAAGTTGCTTTTGCGTTAAATCCTTATCTTCACGCAAATCACGCAAGCGAGGATACATATACCCACCCCTTTCTCTTCCTATTATTGTTGAGTTTATATTTACTATAATTCAACCTAAAACAGGGTATTGCATTTTAACCTGAAACAGGTTAAAATGCAGATGGTGGCGGACGGCATGATTTCATATAATACAAAGCGTATTATATGAAACTATTATACAATATGTTTCACTTTTCTGCGCTGATCTTGGGTATCCGCACGATACATTCAATATGGGTGTCGGTTTCTTTGCGGGTGCACTCGGCGGAGATACCACCCTTTTTCATGGTGGCGACCGCGTGGTCGAGGGTATTGAAAAACAGCCGCACGTCGCGGATGAGCGGTTTTACCCTCCCGTGCCGCGCAACCTTGCCGGACAGCATTTTTTCTACCAAAGCCTCGCTTTGCGCTACCGTCAAACCGCGGCGCAGCATTTCGGACAACGCGTATTTGCGTTCCTCCGGTTTTTTGAGCCGCAAAAGGCAACGCGCGTGTCGCTCGGAAAGACCGCCTGCGGTGAGCAACCGCCGCTCCTCATAAGACAGCTTTAACAGCCGCAGCTTATTCGCCACTGCCGACTGGGAATAGCCGAGCTTTAACGCGGCTTCCTCTTGGGTGAGCCCGTAGGTATGTATCAGCCGCTCGATCCCCTCGGCGGTCTCAAAGCAGTTCATGTCCTCCCGCTGTAAATTCTCGATCATCGCAAGCAACGCCTGCCGCATCCCCTGGGCCTCGGTGCGCACGCACGGCACGGTTTTGAGCCCCGCCATCTTTGCGGCGCGCAATCGCCTCTCCCCCGACAACAAAATCGGTCTGCCCTCCCGTATGGTGACAATGAGCGGCTGCAAAATGCCGTTTTCCGCGATGCTCTGGGACAGTTCCAGCAGCTTCATCCGATCAAACTGCTTGCGCGGCTGCTGTGGGTTGGGCAGGATGTCCTCTACGGGGATCATTTCCACCTGCCCCGCTGTTTTATACTTCGTTTTCTTTTTCAGTTCCATCTTCACGTCCCCTTTTCTTTGCGGCTCCCTCTGACGAGGGAGCCGACAAAACTATTTTAGGTGCGACTTTTGCTGTGTTTTGCGAAGCAAAACGTCGCGGACTTCGCGGGTTACCCGCGAATGTCCTACGGATCTACCATAACACAAAAAAATTTCCCGCCATGTCATACTGTCGTGGCGGGAAATCTGTTTATAACGGATTTTTTGCAATTTTTGCGGCGGGACGCGGGAATTTCGGCGGTGTTTTAGAGCATTTGTCGATAAAAAAGATCTGTCTCTCCCCCGCTTCGCCTTTGCTGTCGGCGGGTAGGTAGAATTTCTTGACCTCACGCACCTTGCCGCCCAGCTGCGCCATTGCGCGGCGGCTGTTTGCGCTCTCCTCTTCGCCGGTAGGTCCTTTGAGCGCCAAAAACCGCCCGCCCACCTTTACATACGGCAGGCAATATTCGCAGAGCAGCGGCAATGCACCCACCGCGCGGGCGGTCGCAACGTCAAACTGTTCGCGCAGTTCCTCTCTTTTGCCGCCATCCTCTGCGCGCAGGTGTAAAAAGGTGGCTTTCACCCCCACCTGTTTGCACACCTCTTGCAAAAATACCAGCCGCTTGTTGAGGCTGTCTAAAAGGGTCAACTCACAATCGGCGCGCAGCATCGCAAGCGGCACACCGGGAAAACCCGCGCCGGTACCCACGTCAATGAGCGAAAACGCGCCCGCGGGCAGCAACGGTGCCGCCGACAAACTGTCCGCAAAGTGCTTTATCACGATATCGGTGGGATCAATAATGGCGGTGAGGTTCATTTTCTCTTTCCATTCCGCCAAAAGACGAGCATAGATATCCAGACGCTCGGCAAGCGCGGCATCCACCTCTACCCCCACCTGCGCGGCGGCGGTTTTGAGTAATTCTTTGTTGATCATAGTATTTTCTCCTATATAGGATTGTTTCATGTGAAATGGACATTCGCGCTTCGCGCGAAGTCCGTCGACATTTTGTTCGAGCGCATAAGCGCGCGCTCGGTTTTGCTTCGCAAAACACCACAAAAGTCGCACCCCGAAGCCTCCCTTTACGCAAGGGAGGCTCCGTTTTACGCGAGTTTTATTTATTGGTATACACAATCAGCACCGACACATCGGCGGGGCTGACACCGCTGATGCGGGATGCCTGTCCGATACTGCGCGGGCGCACACGGTTGAGCTTCTCCTGCGCTTCCTTGCGCAGACCCGCAACGGTGGTATAATCCACATCCTGCGGCAGCAATCGTTTTTCCAGCCGCCGCATTTCCGCTATATCTGCCTCTTGGCGGCGGATATAGCCCTCATATTTGATCTCTACCTCCACCTGCTCGAACACCAGCCGCGGTAATGGGGGGCGGTCAGCATCAATGGGGGTTAGCGCCTCATACCCGATATTCGGGCGGCGCATGAGGTCTATAAGCTTCGCGCCGGTGGTGAGCGGTGATGTTTCATGTGAAACAAGGATGCTGTTTATCGCATCCGACGGCGGGATCACCGTTTTTTCCAGACGCTCGCGCTCTTTTGCCTTCATTTCGCGCCGCTGACAGAAATGCGCCCAGCGAACATCATCCACCAAGCCTACTTCCCTGCCGATAGGGGTCAACCGCTCATCAGCATTGTCCTGCCGCAGTACAAGGCGGTATTCCGACCGCGAGGTCATCATGCGGTACGGATCGCTGCACCCTTTTGTGACCAGATCGTCAATGAGGGTGCCGATATAACTGGACGCGCGATCCAGCAACAGCGGCTGTTTACCTAACAACTTGTTGGCGGCATTGACACCCGCAACCAAGCCTTGCGCCGCCGCTTCCTCGTAGCCGGAGCTGCCGTTGAACTGTCCCGCACCATAAAGACCGGGCACGCTTTTAAATTCCAGCGTAGCGTCCAACTGCAATGGGTCGATACAATCGTATTCTATTGCATACGCGGGGCGCATAACCTTAACCTTTTCAAGACCGGGAATGGTGCGTAAGAATTTGAGCTGTACGTCTACGGGAAGAGAGGAGCTCAGTCCTTGCAGGTACATTTCCTCGGTATTTTTGCCGCACGGCTCAATAAACACCTGATGTCGTTCTTTTTCCGCAAATCGCACCACCTTATCCTCAAAACTGGGACAATACCGCGGTCCGACCCCCTCGATCACACCGCCGTACAGCGGGGAACGATGCAGATTTTCGCGGATAACCTGTTTGGTCTCCTCGGTGGTCCAGGTGATATGGCAGGCAACGGTGTTTTTAAGATCCTCGCCGCTCTCAAACGAAAACGGTGTGACCGGATCCTCCCCTTCCTGCTCCTCCATGTTAGAAAAATCAATACTTTGGCGCAACACGCGAGAGGGTGTGCCGGTTTTAAATCGTCTGAGCTCCACACCGAGTTCTTTGAGTGATTGGGACAGGCTGTTCGCGGCAAACATACCGTCAGGACCGCCTTCGTAGTTGACATCACCCACAAAGATGCGCCCTTTGAGGAAAGTACCGGTCGCCAAGATCACCGTATCGGCAATGTACTGCGCTTCCAACTGGGTGGTGAGCAAAAATTTACCTTCCGCGGTTTTTTCGAGGGATACCACTTCCCCCTGCCGCACATCGAGGTTTTCTTGCAGTTCCAGCGCATGCTTCATATAAGCGGCATAATCTCTGCGGTCGATCTGCGCGCGCAGAGAATGCACCGCGGGACCTTTACCGCGGTTGAGCATGCGGGACTGCAAAAAGGTAGCGTCCGCCGCCTTACCCATCTCGCCACCCAGCGCGTCTATCTCCCGCACAAGATGACCCTTTGCGGTACCGCCGATGGAAGGGTTGCAGGGCATATTGCCCACCCAGTCCATATTCACGGTAAACACACAGGTCTTAGCACCAAGGCGCGAGCTCGCAAGACCCGCCTCAATTCCGGCGTGTCCTGCACCAATCACAGCAACCTGATAGTTTTCCTCTAAAAATTTCATGGGATACCTTCCTTTGGTTTTTCAATCTAGCGTTTGTTTCACGTGAAACGGACACTCGCAAATAAATTTGCGAAGTCCGTCCTCGCCTCACGATAAATTTGAGAATGTTTATGTACGGAACAACCTGGGTGTCGTTCCGTTATAATTCACACAAATTCCGCGGAACAACACATAGGTTGTTCCCTATGTTTTGCGGTGTTTCGGCTGCGCCGAAACCGGGCTCACGACATAGAACCCGCGCAAAATCTCGCGGAAACACCGGTTTTTAAGCCGGTGTTTCACTTTTCAACATTTCAACACATTTTCAACAGTCAAAGTGTCGAAAAGTATGGAAATTCCGCGTTTATACGAGAAAAATATACAGATTGGAATATTTTTACGTTTTGGTTTCACCATTTCCACATAGTTTTCCACATGGAAAAACATGGTTTTTCCGCTGTTTTACTGCGTTTTCTCGGTTTTCCACCTTACTTTTGGGTGAAACATTTTTATACAACTCGCAAACCTTTGTTGCTTTTTATACGCATATACATGCACCGTCAAACATTTATTATAAGGAACAGTTTTTATCTGAACAGAAGGTGTCTTTTTATGCGCAAATCCATTCGGTTTTCACATGTCGCCGTTTTCTTGGCGGTGATCCTACTCACCATGTTGCTGTCCCGCTTGGAAGAAAACAAAAAGGCGACAGCTGCAAGTATTGAAACAGAACGCACCGTACCGGTGCTGATGTATCATCATCTGTTATCCCGCACCGACAAAAGTCAGTATGCGGGCAATTCCATTGTTACCTACACAGAGGATTTTGAAAAACAACTGCAATGGCTCAAACAAGAGGGATACGAGAGCATATCCCCCGCGCAATTTGAAAATTGGTTTTTTCACGATGCGCCCCTACCCGAAAAGGCGGTGATGCTTACCTTTGACGACGGCTATATGAGCAACTTCGTTTACGCATACCCGCTTTTAAAGCAATACGGATTTCAAGCGGTGCTTTTCTCGGTCACCGGCAAAATCGCCGAGCAAGAGGTGACCTTCCGCCCAAACCAGATCAATATGCTGGATCAGACCTCCATGCTGGCGGGCGGAGACGTGTTTTATTATGCGTCCCATACCCATGACCTGCATTTTCTCTCCGGCAAACGCTCGGCTCTGGCCACCGCCGGTGCCGACACAGTCGCTGCGGATATCAAAAAAAGCCTTACAGCACTCTCCGCTTTCCCGTCCGCCTACACCGCCACGTTTTCTTACCCTTACGGACAATTTAGCGATACCGTCATCCGCACTTTACAAGAAAACGGTATCACCCACGCCTTTATCGCAAGTAAGGGCAAGCTGACCCGCAACAGCGACCCCTTTGCCCTGCCGCGATATCCGATATCCTATCAGGTTTCCTTTTCCACTTTTAAATCGTATATACAGGGTTAATATATTACTATAAGTATTATATGCGCGTTATAAAACTATTCGTAAACATCGTATCGCCCGCAGGTGCTCTGCGGGCGATGCGTTTTATTGTTCAGTAACGGTTTCTTCCGGTTCATCTGCCACCGGCTCGTTCTCATCATCAGGCGCCTCGGTGGAAACGTCCCCTTTGGGGATATCCTCCGCCTCATCACGCGGCACGCAGGTAAGCGACACAATACGGTTTTCCTCCGCAATGCGCATCACGCGCACACCCTTTGACGGACGGTGGCACAAACGCACCTCTTCCGACTCGATACGGATGATAACGCCGTCAGCGGAAATGAGAATGAGGTCCTCGCTGCCGTCCACCATTTTAATACCGGCAACCTTGCCGTTTTTATCGGTATGGTAGTTGGTGATACCCTTACCCGCGCGGGACTGGATGCGATAATCGGCAAGTTCGCTTCTGCGACCGTAGCCGGTTTCGGAAATGGTGAGCAGGGTGGCGTTTTCATCGCACAGCTCCATGCCGACCACTTCATCCCCCTCGCGCAGGGTAATAGCTTTCACGCCGCGGGCAGTTCTGCCCACCACACGGGCATCGTTTTCATGGAAACGGATCGCCATACCGTTTCTGGTAGCAACCAGCAGGGTCTGCTCACCGTCGGTGAGATGCACCCACGCAAGCTCGTCGCCCTCGTCCAGATCAATGGCGATAAGACCATTTTTGCGGATATTCGCATACGCTTCCAGCTTGGTACGCTTGATGATACCCTTGCGGGTGACCATGCAAAGATAGCCGTCCGCCATTTCGCCGTTCACGCGGATCACGGCGGTGACCTTTTCCTCTTTTTCAATGGGCAAAAGGTTGATGATATTCATGCCCTTCGCGGTTCTGGCACCCTCCGGCACCTCGTATGCTTTCAGGCGATACACTTTACCGAAAGAGGTGAAGAAATAGATATAATCCTTACTGCCGCAAGAGAACATGGTCTCGGTGAAGTCCTCTTCTCTGGTGCCCATGCCGACAATACCTCTGCCGCCTCTGCGCTGGGTGCGGTAGGTATCCGCCGCCTGACGCTTGATGTAGCCGAGCTTGGTCATGGTGAGCACGCACTCTTCATCGGGGATAAGATCTTCAATATCCACCTCACCCGACACAATAGAGATATCGGTGCGGCGCTCGTCGCCGTATTTATCCCGCATGCGCAGGCATTCTTCTTTCACAATAGCGCGGATCTTGTTTTCGTCCGCCAAAATGCCCTCCAACTCCGCAATGCGGGCGAGCAGCGCAGTCAATTCGTCCTCGATCTTCTGTCTCTCTAAACCGGACAGCTGACGCAGACGCATCTGTACGATCGCTTCCGCCTGCACGTCGTCGAATTGGAAGCGTCCCATGAGTTTCGCTTTTGCATCCGGCGTATCAGTGGAACCGCGGATGATGCTGATAACCTCGTCGATGAAATCCACCGCTGTGTGCAGCGCTTCCCAGATATGCGCCTTTTCCTTTGCCTTACGCAGCTCGAACAGGCAACGGCGGGTGATAACCTCTTGCTGGAACTTGATATATTCTTCGAGAATTTGTTTCAAATTCAGAATACGCGGCACGCCGTTTACCAAGCACAGCAGGATAACACCAAAGGTGGTCTGCATTTCGGTATAGGCATACAGCTGATTGAGCACCACCTGCGGCACCGCATCCTTTTTCAGGTCGATGACAATGCGCAGACCCTCGCGGCTGGAATGGTCCACCACGTCGCGGATGCCTTCCACGCGTTTATTATCCACCAGATCAATGATGGATTTCACCATTTTCAGCTTGTTAACCTGATAGGGGATCTCGCTGATGACAATGCGGCTGTGGTTGCCCTCCTCCTCAATTTCCGCTTTGGAACGGACGATGAGACGGCCTCTGCCGGTAGCATACGCCGCGCGGATGCCGGCTCTGCCCATGATGACACCGCCGGTGGGGAAATCGGGACCTTTGATATGTTCCATGATGTCGTTTAATTCGGCATCGGGGTTATCAATAAGCAGGCAGATCGCATCCACCACCTCACACAGATTGTGCGGCGGGATGTTGGTCGCCATACCGACCGCAATACCCATCGAACCGTTCACGATGAGGTTCGGGAAGCGGGACGGCAAAACGGTCGGCTCTTCTAAACGGTCGTCGTAGTTGCCCTGGAAATCCACCGTCTCTTTTTCGATGTCGGCGAGCATGTCCAGCGACATTTTGCTCATTCTGGATTCGGTATAACGGTAAGCAGCAGCGGGATGACCGTCGATAGAACCGAAGTTACCGTCACCGTCGATGAGCGGATAGCGAAGAGAGAAATCCTGCGCCATACGCACCATCGCATCGTACACAGACGCGTCACCGTGCGGATGATAACGGCCCAGCACCGAGCCGACCGTATCCGCGCACTTGCGGTATGCTTTGTCGGGGGTCAAACCGTTTTCATGCATGGTATAGAGAATGCGGCGATGCACGGGTTTTAAGCCATCGCGTACATCCGGCAAAGCGCGGGATACGATGACCGACATAGAATATTCAAGAAAGCTCTTTTTCATTTCCTTTTCGAGATCCACCGGTACCACCTTGGTAGGGGTATCGCCTCCGGCGGTCTCTGCCATCATCATTTCATTTTCCGGCAGGATTTTCTGTTCGTCCATTTATTTTCATTCCTTTCTGCAGCGGTCCACCAGGCTGCGGAAACTGTCTATATCCGTAATCAATTTTTTCGGTATACAAATGTATTGATTTTGATTGTAAAATTCGAGGTACGTTTCACCCTCTACCGCGTGTTTTACTGCATTCCACGGGATAGAAAGGATACCGCGTCGTTCTCCGCCGTCCATGAGCACCGCCTTTGAGGTGATCTTAAAGGTAAAACGGAAATTTTCCTGCGACAGCATGAATTTTGCGCGGCTGCGGCTGCTGAAATAGGCGTAACCGACAAAAATCAGCAATATTCCCCAGAAAAAGAATGCCGCGGTCACAATATCACCGCTTCCGGCTGTCAGCAGCGCGATAATAAAGCCGATAACAGTGCCGGGCAGTATGCTCGCCTTCACTGCGCGTGCGGAAAGCTCCTTGCTCACAAACCGTCTATCCTCTTGCTCATACGAAACCACCGTTTCAAACAGCACCTCTTGCGGCTTGGCTTCGATCAGCTCCATCGGCTCTGTCCGCTCACAGCGAACGGGCGCCTTTATACGGCAAAATGTCGGCGGCAATACACCCATGGCGATCTCTCTGACAGCGTTTGCGGTTTCAGGTGTCATACAGCGGGCGGGTAATACGATACCTCTCCCCTGCGTGTTGATAAACACCTGCATATCCTCTTGTTCATGGAAAAGGATACGGTCGGAAAACGGCATGGTGAGACTGCCCGAGGATGTTACTTTGATAATGCTTTGGCGATTAACGGTAACCATTCCCGCGAACACCTGTCCGCCGGCAACCGCCGCATCGTACCCTTTTTCCGCCTGCCGTTTTCGCATCCATGGCATAATGCAGAAATTATACAGCAGCAGCATAACAGCAGGCACCAGCAGTGACAGCGCCTCGTAGCTCAAAAGTGCCTTGATACCGCCCATCTCATACAGCGAGTAAAAAGGGATACCCACCATTGCGATCACCAAAAACAACGCAATCTTTTGTATCGTTCCCGCGCTGCTGTACCGCGCGACAACCTTATAAAATTTTAAATATTCTTCTTTTGAAAGATCCACCGCAAAGGTAACGGCGCTTTCTTTTTTCTCTTCGTACATTTAAATATCCAAATTCTGCACGTACTGTGCGTTTTTCTCAATAAACTCTTTTCGCGGTTCCACTTTATCGCCCATCAGGATAGAGAAGGTCTCGTCAGCAGCAATTGCATCCGAGAGATTGACCTTGAGCATGGTGCGGAAGTTGGGATCCATGGTGGTCTCCCACAGCTGTTCGGGATCCATTTCACCAAGACCCTTATACCGCTGCACGTCTGCCGAGCCGCCGAGCTCCTCGATAAACGCATCTCTTTCCTCGTCCGAGAACGCATACCGCACCTGTTTGCCCTTAAATACCTTATAAAGCGGCGGCTGTGCGATATAAATGTGTCCCTCGTCCACCAGCGGACGCATATAACGGAAGAAGAAGGTGAGTAACAGCGTTCTGATGTGCGAGCCGTCCACGTCAGCATCCGCCATGATAATGATCTTGCCGTAACGCAGCTTGGAAACCTCAAATTCCTCGCCGATACCGCAGCCGAGTGCGACAACCACCGGCAACAGCTTTTCATTGGTATATACCTTATCAATGCGCGCCTTTTCCACGTTGAGCATTTTACCCCACAGCGGCAGGATTGCCTGATAGTTTCTGTCTCTGCCCTGAATAGCAGAGCCGCCTGCGGAATCACCCTCGACGATGTACAGTTCAGTGCGATTGGGATCAGTCCAGATACAATCAGCGAGTTTTTCAGGCATACGGGTGGCGGACAACTTTTTGTTGTTGCGCGCATTTTCACGCGCCTTTTGCGCCGCCTCGCGCGCTCTGGCTGCATTGATACATTTTTCCAGCACCGTTTTGCCAACCTGCGGGTTTTCATCCAGGAACGGCACCAATTTTTCGTTAAGCAGGGTGTTGACCAGCGTACCCATGGAGGTATTGCCGAGCTTTGCTTTGGTCTGACCCTCAAACTGTGCCTCGGTGAGCTTCACGCTGATAACTGCGGTGATACCCTCACGCACGTCGTCGCCCTTTAATTTTGCGTCGCCGTCTTTGAGCATCTTATACCGATAGGCATAGTCATTGAGAATACGAGTGATGGCTTTTTTGAAGGAATCCTCGTGTGTACCGCCATCCACCGTATGAATATTATTCGCAAAGGATATAATGGTCTCATTATAACTATCTGTATATTGGAAAGCCACCTCTGCGATGGAATCACCCTGTGCGATAGACATGTGCACCACCTCTTCGTGCAGCGGAACGTTGCCGCGCACCTTGTTGAGGTAATCCACGAAGGAGGAGATACCGCCTTCATAGCAATATTCTTCCGAAATGATGTTTTCGGGATCGCGCAGATCGGAGAGGGTGATTTTGAGACCTGCATTAAGGAACGCTTGCTCACGCAGACGTTTTTGCAGAACTTCAAATTCGTATTCGGTAGTTTCGTTGAAGATTTCGGCATCCGCTTTAAAACGAATGAGGGTGCCGTTTTCCTCGGCAGTACCGATCACGGTCAGATCGTTTTCGGGCGTACCTCTTTTAAAACGCTGGGAATGCACTTTACCGTCGCGGGAAATTTCCACTTCCAGCCACTCTGACAGAGCGTTCACGACCGAGGAGCCGACACCGTGCAGACCGCCCGACACTTTATAACCGCTGCCGCCAAACTTACCACCTGCGTGCAGAACGGTAAGCACGACCGTAACCGCGGGCAGACCCAGTTTTTCATTCATGTCAACCGGAATACCACGGCCGTTATCGCGCACCTGAATGATATCGCCCGGCAGAATATCCACTTCAATATGGGTACAATATCCTGCGAGCGCCTCGTCAATCGAGTTATCCACAATTTCATATACGAGATGGTGCAAACCTCTCGGACCGGTGGAGCCGATATACATACCGGGGCGTTTGCGCACCGCCTCCAAGCCTTCCAAAACCTGAATTTGGCTCGCGTCATACGCTTCCCCGCCCGCTTGGGTCATATTCATTTCCAATTCCTGATCGAGTTCCATTTCAGTAGCCATTCCCATACCTCTATCTTTCTTTTCTTCTTCTATATTTACACTAATCCGTTTTTCGCGCGTCCCCGCAACGTTGCTGCGGAAATCTGCGAAATGTATACGGTCTCATTTCCGTTTTTATCCCGACACACGATAAAGGATTTTGGCAGCTCGGGGGATACGTTAAATACCCGCCCCGCCTTTTGCGCGTCTGCTAAAAATCCTCGTGTGTGTTTGGAAATGGTGGTGTTATCCATATCGAAGATGCCGATAATCTCCTCCATTTTTACCACCGTATCCTGTCCCAAATGTAAATACATGGTGTTTTACCTCTACATTCAGTATATTAAATAACAATGTTTCCGTTTTGTATATGAAAAACCTTACCACCGGTCTGTCTTTCTATCGCAACCGGATCGCAGCAGGTGATAAGTACCTGCCAATCATGGATATGATTTAAAATATAATCCTGTCTGAAAACATCCAGCTCACTCATCACATCATCCAAGAGTGCCACCGGTTGTTCACCGGTGATTTCTCTGAGGATTGAGGCTTCCGAAAGTTTTAGCGCGAGTACAGCGGAGCGTTGCTGCCCTTGCGAGCCGAAATCCTTTGCGGATATACCGTCTATCAAAATGGTGATATCTTCTCTGTGCGCGCCAACGGTGGAAAAGCCGGCGCCAAGATCATTGCTGCGCGCCGCGGTGAAAAGTGCAAGATACTGCTCATAAATTTCTTCAACCGTTTTGTTTTCCACATTTTCCACAGAGGTGGAAAGAGAAAGGGTGAGTTGTTCCTTTCCGGAAGACAAGCCTTTATAAATTTCAGCCGCAACCGGCGCAATCTTTTTGATATATGCTGTTCTCGCTAAGGTCACCTTTGCGGCAGCAACCGCTAATTGCTGATCCCAGACGGAAAGTTGTGATATACCTTGCTCTTTTGGGATATCTTCATTTTTAATGGCTTTGATGAGCGCATTTCTCTGTGTCAAAATGCGCGCGTGCTCCGCCATCACCTTGATATACCCGGGTCGCAGCTGACAGTATGCGCTGTCCACAAATTTTCTGCGTTCCTCCGGCACACCGGAAACGAGACGCAGATGTGCGGGACAAAAAACCACAGCGTGAAATCTGCCGGTCATCGCGGTAGGTGATTTTTGCGGCACACCGTTTAATACAAGAGAGCGTCGCTTTGCAACGGTAATTTCCGCTTGTTGCATCCGCTCCCCCGCTTCAAAATCCATCAAAAGCGTTGCCTTTGAAGCACCGAAAGCCACCATTTCGCTGTCCTTAGCACCGCGAAAACTTTTGCCGCCGGTAAACAGCCAGCACGCTTCCAAAAGATTGGTTTTTCCTTGCGCATTATCACCGTAGAGAATATTGACACCGGGAGATAGGGTTATCTCACACGGTGCGAGATTACGAAAGCCAGAAAGGCACAGCTTTTCAATCCGCAATTTCTATTTCTTTTCCTTCACTTTTTACGACAACGATATCCCCCGCACGCAATTTCTTGCCGCGCATGGTACAAACCTCGCCGTTTACCTCTACAAGACCACTTTGGATCATAATTTTCGCCTGTCCGCCGGTACCGACCGTACCGGTGAATTTCAGCGCGTCATCCAAACGGATAAAGGGAGTCTCTATTTTAATGGTTTCTCTCATTTTTTCAGCCTCACAGGGAGTACGAGGAAGAGGAATGCATCCCCTTCGGCAGGTAATATTTTCATGGGAGACAGCGGGCCGCTCAGTTCAATACGAATTTCATCGGTCTCGCTGTTTTTGAGAGCATCCAAAAGGAAGCGACTGTTAAAGCCCATCTGCTCCTCGTCGCCGTCGATGCGCACGTCCACACTGTCAGACGCGCTGCCAAGCGGGGTAGAACAGGAAATTTTCACCGAACCGTCATGGAAATCGCACACAAGGGGGGATTTCAAACGGTCGTTGATCACCAAAGAAGCACGATCCACCGCGTTCATCAGCAAACGGGTGTTGGCAAAAACGGTGGTTTTCACTTCCTGCGGAATGGTGCGCTGATAGGACATGAATTCGCCGTCCAAAAGGCGAGAAATGACCGCATAGCCTTTAATAGACAGCACAACGTGCCGTCTGCCGACAGCAAACGATACCGGCTCTTCCTCATCGTCCAAGAGTTTCAATACTTCTTGTAATGTTTTACCCGGTACAACAAAGTCAATGGACTCCTCACTGGAAATTGCCTCGCTGCGGATAGCCAAACGGAAGCCGTCCACCGACACCAATTTGAGGTTACCGGGGGTGAGCTCGAATTTGGTACCGCTGTAAATGGGACGCGGGTCATTGGGACCTGCCACCGCAAACAGCGTCTGACGGATCATGCTCTTTAAAGTCAGCTGAGACAGTGTAAAGCCCACACCGTCATCTACTGAGGGCAGTTCCGGATAGTCCGCAGCGGAGATACCGGTGATGGTAAAGCTGGTCACGTCACTTTTGATAACGGTGTTACCCTTTTCATCACTCGCCATCATCACCGTCTCACCCGGCATTTTGCGCACGATGTCGCCAAACAAGCGGGAGGACAGCACAATTTCGCCCGGCTCCTTGACCGAAGCGGGAATGGTGGTGGTGATACCCAGATCCATATCAAAGCCGGCTAAAAACAGCGCGGAGGAGGTGGTGCGAAGCAGGATACCTTCCAGCGCAGGGATAGCGCTTTTGGCAGCTACCGCTCTTTGTACGTTGGATACAGCAGTGATCAGATCTTCGAGTGCACATTGAAATTGCATGTGTGATCATCCTTTCGGTTGAAAAGTCTAATTTAAAAAGATAGATATATATAACACTCTTTTAATATAGCAGTAGTAGTAGGGGCTGTGAAAACTGTGGAAAACTTTGTAACCTCTTGCAAACACAGAGTTTTTTGTTTCTCTCCACCTTTGGAAAACGTGTGGACAAAAAATGGATAAGTGAAAGAGGGATAAAACTTTTCACAGCCAAGTGAGTAAAATTTGGAAAACGCGTGGAATATTTGTGAAAAGAAATGGAAACACTAAATAGGTTATCCACATTTTTCCTGTGGAAAGCAACCGAAAAGTATGTGGAAAGCTCGGTTAAATTCCAAAAAAGTCTGTGGAAAGTTCATTTTCAAAAATATACGCGGTAAAAAGTGGAAAACTTTTTACAAAAAAACGCCTATATAATAAGGTATTAAATATAAAAGGAAGTGGTTTTGAAATGCTCCGCTAAAAAACGGAACATTTCAAAACACAAAAATGCCTTTATTTTTCACTAATGTTTTTAATAATATCATTCACGGTGTTTTTGAAGTTGGAGTCCTGTTCCATGCGTTTTTCCACCTGGCGGATGGCATACACGATGGTAGAGTGATCTCTGGCACCGAATTCGTCGCCGATACTCTTCATCGGCAGACCGGTCACCGTGCGCATAACGTATTCCGCAACCTGTCTTGCTTGGGAAATGGGTGCGGCGCGTTTTTGTGAACGGATATCCTCAGGTTTCACCATCATGCTGCGGGCAACCTCTGCCACGATTTTATCCACCGTGATGGAGACCGGCTGGTTGTCGTTGCGAATATCGCGGATAGCGTTTTGCGCGGTAAGTACAGAAAGCTTGTCCCCTTTGAGCATGCATTGTGCTTTCATGTTTTTGACAACGCCCTCTAACTGGCGCACATTGCTTTTAAGCTGACCTGCGATGTATTCCGCAATATCATCCGAGATCGGAATATCCAACGATTCCGCTTTTCTGCGGATGATAGCGATGCGCGTCTCCAAATCCGGCGGCTGAATGTCCGCAGTAAGACCCATTTCAAAACGAGAGCGTAAACGCTCCTCCAAAGTCGCAATCTCTTTGGGCGGACGGTCGGAGGTCAAAACAATCTGCTTGTTATTGGAATGTAAGAAATCAAAGGTATGGAAGAATTCTTCCTGCGTGCGTTCCTTACCGGACAAAAACTGCACGTCGTCCACCAACAGCACGTCAGCGACGCGATATTTTGCTCTGAACTCCTCGCCCGTACCGTTGCGGATGGCATCGATGATCTCGTTGGTCATGATCTCGCCCTTGGTGTACAAAATATGCGCACCGGGATTATTTTTGCGGATCTCGTTGCAGATCGCGTACAAAAGGTGGGTTTTGCCCAGTCCCGAGCCGCCGTAGATAAACAGCGGGTTATACTGTCCTGCCGGTTTGCTTGCCACCGCTTGGGACGCGGCATACGCAAACTTGTTGGAGGAGCCGACAATAAAGTTGTCAAAGGTGAAATTGGTTTCAAAGCCGGGCAGCGTCTCGTTAGACACCACAGGTGCAACGGGCACTTGTTCCTCTCTTGCGATGATTTTGAGTCCCAGCGGAATACCCAGCACCTGCTCAAACGCGCGGATGATACGGTCTCCGTAATGCTGCGCAATGGTGGTTTTCTGAAATTCGGTTTGTACGTACACCACCACTTCACCGTTTTCAATTTTAGACGGTTCGATATCGTTGATCCATACGTCAAACGAGGTTTGGCTCAGATGCTCCACGTTGCGTAAATAGTCGAGAACCCGCGACCAAGCTTCCTTAATGCTTTCCATAAAACAAATCTCCTTGGATGTAAATAGCGTATAATTACCTATAATACAATTATAACATATAAATTTAAAAAAGACAAACGATTTCGCATAATTTTCTGCGAAATTTGCAAAAAAAATCAAAATTTGTGTGCAAGATATAAAAAAACGCAAACCTAAGCAAAAAGGCGCCATTTTGGGCAAAAGAAAGGGATAAAAAATAAAAGCAGAAAGGGCAAATTCCGCACTTTTCCGTAAAAATGCAGGAAATCCTAAAAAACAGAAAAAAACCTTGACTTTTGCGGGTGGGTTAGTATATAATGTGTCTTTGCAAGGTTAAAGTATTTGATCTGTGCTTGCTTACAAGCACAGTGGCTATGAGTTCTTGAAAGGAGGACGAAAACATGCTTCGTACGTATCAACCGAAAAAACGGCATCGTAAAATGGAACATGGTTTCCGTAAGAGAATGTCCACTGCGAACGGTCGCAAAGTGCTTGCCCGCAGAAGAGCAAGAGGCAGAAAGCAGCTGAGCTACTAAAAACAAAAGGGCTAACGAAGCGTTCGCTTAGGGATAATTCGCCTAAAATATTGAATTTTTACGGTATAACTGCGTTAAAAAGCCGCGATACGCGTCAGCGTTACCGCGGCTTTTTGCCTTTTCTACCATTAAAAATTCATATATTTTAGGTGCGTTGCAGTTTTGTAGCCGAAATATTTTTCCGCTGCTTGAAGTTGCCAAACCGCTGTAATACTGTATGTCTTACAAGGTTTGGCGACAATGAGATAGGGGAAATATCGGCGAAAAACCGATTTCTCCCTAAGCGAACGCTTCGCAGGACAGACATGTACCTTGTGGCTTTTTTCGTTTTAGTACAAAAAAGGAGGCGGCGTGATGAAAGAAACGGTCCTGCGGCAAAATACGCAGTTTCGCACGTTATACTATCGCGGCGTTTCTAAAACCGATCCGCTGCTCATTGTTTTTGCGCGGAAAAACAAGCTTCACTACACCCGCACCGGTATTACCACCGGCAAAAAGGTGGGAAAAGCGGTTTTAAGAACCCGCTGCCGCCGTGTAATTCGGGTGGCATATCGCACGCTGTCCCCCCGCATTAAGGCGGGATACGATCTCGTATTTGTGGCGCGGACAAAAACCGCCCACGTCAAATCGCAGGCGGTAACAAAGGCGATGGAACGACTGCTTTTAGAATTGGGCGTGATAGACGCATGAAAACGGTGCTCATCTCGCTCATTCAGTTTTATCGGCGCGCCATTTCACCGCACAAGGCGCCCTGCTGTCGGTTTACCCCTTCCTGCTCTGCGTATGCGATCGAGGCGATCGAAGTCCACGGCGCTTTCAAAGGCGTCGCACTCAGCATTTGGCGGATACTTCGTTGTAATCCGCTTTGCAAAGGCGGCTACGACCCCGTACCGCCGAAAAAAGTAAAAAAATAAACCACCGATCGGACGGATACCACCTCTTCCTCCCTACCCGGCCGATCCACGAAAAGGAGGATGCCCTTATGATGGCAATTTTCAGCATTTTTGCAGGACCTCTCGGCGCGCTCATGTCCCTTTTGTACAACTGGGTGGGCAGTTATTTTCTGACCATTCTGCTGTTCACGATACTGGTACGCGTATGCTTGTTCCCGCTGTCTATCAATCAGCAAAAAATGCAGGCGCAGCGCGCAAAACTCGCGCCCCGCTTGGAGAGACTGCAAAAGAAATACGGTCACGATCAGCAGAAGCTGATGGAAAAGCAGCAGGAGTTGTACCAAAAGGAAGGTGTCAAGATGACCGCCGGTTGTCTGCCCTCCATTGTGCAGATGCTGGTGCTGATGAGCATCATCGCGGTGATCTACAAGCCGCTGACCTATTTGCAGGACGTGCCGGCAGCGGCGACCAACGCTGCTATCACCGCTCTTGCCGAAACGAAGGATGAAAACGGCAACCCCGTTGTCACCGCGGCGGAGACCAAAAGCGAATATTACAAAGAACTTACCCTTTTGCGTGTCGCGGAAAAATATCCCGAACAGATTAAAACCGCGATGAAGGAAAACGGTGTGAGCGACGTGGAAGCGACCTATGCGACCATCGTTGAGACCCAAAAGGAATTCAAGGTACTTGGCGTTTCGCTGTTGGATACCCCGTGGCAGGGCAGCTTCACCAAGATCAACGGATTGTGGTTGATCGCCGTTTTGTCCGGTCTGACCGCACTTGGCACCAGTCTCGTTTCCATGCGCTTTATGAAAGCCGGCAACCCCGAGCAGCAGCCCGGTCAAGGCTGCATGAACAACAGCATGATGCTGATGATGCCGGCGATGTCTTTGTTCATTTCTTTCTCTGTTCCCGGCGGTGTGGGCCTTTACTGGATCCTTTCCAACCTGCTCGCCATGGTGCAGACGGTGATATTAAACCTCATGTACAACCCCGCCAAGATCCGCGCCCAAGCGCAGGTGGAATATGAGCAACGCCGCCGTCAAAGAAGAGAAGATAAAAAGCGTCTTGCAGAAGCGAGAGCGAAAGAAGAAGCCGCTGCCGCTGCCGAAAAGCAGGCAGAACAGCAGGCAGAAAAGTCTAAAGAAACGCATCTGCCCTCCTCTACCACTCCCGCAGATGCCGAGGAGGATAAAGCATAATGGCAAAAGAACTGATTGTAAAAGCCCCCTCCGTTGAGGAGGCAAAGGAAAAACTCGTTGAGGCACTGGGTGTGCCTGCGGAAAGTATCAGCTTTGAAGTGATCACCGAGCCGGTCAAAAAGGCGTTGGGTCTTTTCGGCGGTGCTGACGCTGAGGTCAAGGGCACCATCACCGGTTCCCCCGCCGAGGCGGCGCGCGCGTTCCTTATGAACGTACTCACCAAAATGGGTGTCGCTGACGCGACCGTTTCCATTGAGGAAAAGGACGATACCTACGTGCTGGCAGTTGAGGGCGAGGACCTCGGATTTATCATCGGTCGTCGCGGCGAGACGCTGGATGCGTTGCAGTATCTGGTAAGTCTGGTTGCCAACCGCGTGGATAACAGCTACTATCGCATCAACATCGACATCGGTAACTACCGCGAGAAGAGAGAGAAAACCTTGGTTTCCCTCGCGAAAAAGATCGGCGGTCAGGCTGCCAGAACCGGCAGACGCACTTCGCTTGAGCCGATGAACCCCTACGAGCGCCGCATCATCCACACCACCGTGCAGGATATTGAAGGCGCGACCTCTTGGAGTGTCGGCAGCGATGCCGCCCGCCACGTGGTCATCGGTCCGTCGGATGATAACCCCGTGAAGGAGCAGCGTGCTTCCCGCCGTCGCCGTCGTGGCGGCAGAGGCGGTAACGCCGCTGAAACCACCGAGCGGCCGCAGCGCACCGCACACAACGATGAGGCGGTTGCCCCCGGCAGACCGGTCCGTCAGTTTGTGCCGCGCAGCAATCCGTTGCCTATGGTAGACGGCGGCTCCCTGCCGCAGAAAACCGAGTCGGAAGCTGAGCGTTCCGCTTCCCTCTACGGCAGAATTGATCTGTAACATGAAAAAGAGCAACTGATTTTTCAATCAGTTGCTCTTTTTTTGAAGGTCTGAAAAATTAAAAAAGATACACACCATATTTTAAATCGGCTTTTCGAGCAGGGGGGGCGGGTTTTCCGTCCTTTTTTATTTGCAAAAAACGCAAAAGGCATGTTGCAACGGGAAATAATTTGTAGTATGATATAAAGGTATGGTGACAAGAGTATTCTTAGTTTTGAAAAGGGAAGGTATACGCTGTGAAAAAGGGGTTTGACAACGACAAATATTTGCAGCTGCAATCGGAGCATATCCGTAAGCGCATTGATCAGTTCGGTGGCAAATTATATTTGGAATTCGGCGGCAAGCTGTTTGATGATTATCACGCTTCCCGCGTGCTGCCGGGTTTTGAGCCGGACAGCAAGCTGCGCATGCTGTTGAAGTTAAAGGCGCAAGCGGAGATCATTGTGACCATTAACGCGGGCGACATTGAAAAAAGCAAGGTGCGCGGCGATCTGGGTATTACCTATGACGAGGACGTATTGCGCCTTATCGGACTGTTCCGCGAGATTGGTCTGTATGTCGGCAGCGTGGTTATCACCCGTTACACGGGACAAGCGTGCGTGGATGCGTTCCGCCGCCGTCTCACCGATATCGGCGTCAAGACCTATCTGCACTATCCCATCGCCGGCTACCCGCACGATGTTTCGCGCATCGTCAGCGACGAGGGTTATGGTAAAAATGAATACGCAGAGACGGTGCGCCCCTTGGTGGTGGTGACCGGTCCCGGTCCCGGCAGCGGCAAGATGGCGACCTGTTTGTCCCAGTTGTACCACGAATACCGCCGCGGCATCAAAGCCGGTTACGCTAAGTTTGAGACCTTCCCCATCTGGAATTTGGCTTTAAAGCATCCGGTTAACATCGCCTACGAGGCGGCGACCGTGGATCTTGACGATCTCAACATGATCGATCCCTTCCATCTGGAAAAATACGGTGTTACCACCGTCAACTACAATCGCGACGTAGAAGTGTTCCCGGTGGTGCGCGCTATGCTGGAAAAAATCCAGGGTGCGTCTCCGTACTTCTCCCCCACCGACATGGGTGTCAACATGGCGGGTTACTGCATCGTGGACGATGACGCGGTATGCGATGCTGCGCGCAAGGAAATTTTACGGCGGTATTATCAAACCGCGGTTTTGGAAAAACGTACCGGTGCGGACGGCAGCCAAACTGCCAAAATGGAGTTGCTGATGAACCGCGCAGAGGTGACGCCTACCGTGCGTCCCGTTGTTGCAGCGGCTGACGAAAAGTCGCAGGCGACCGGCACACCCGCCGGCGCTATGGAATTGCCGGACGGCAGTATCGTCACCGGCAAAACCACCTCTCTGCTCGGCACCTCTGCCGCTACCCTTTTGAACGCGCTCAAACATTTGGCGGGCATTGATCCTGAGACCGATATCATCAGCCCCTCCGCCTTGGAGCCGATCTGTGATTTGAAGGTGCGGCACCTGCACCACAAAAATCCGCGTCTCCACTCGGACGAGGTGTTGGTGGCGCTGTCCATCAGCTCCACCCACAACGCGGACGCGGCACGTGCGATGGAGAAATTGGAAGAATTACGCGGTTGTGACGCGCACTTTACGGTGATCTTGTCGCAGGTGGATGAAAAAACCTATAAAGCACTTGGTATTCATACCACTTCGGAAGCCAAATTTGAAGTGAAACGCTGATTAAAAAAACAACGACCGTGCATCTTTCCGGATGCACGGTCGTTTTGCATTTTAATTTTTAAATTTACCACAAGGTATCAGCGGACAGAGATATGTCGCTTTCATAAAATTCATCCATAGCATTTGCCATGATACCCGCGAAGATCTCGCCTTTGTATTACAACAATTTGAGCAGACGCGCACAAGGAAAAATACCGATTGCACCAACACGAACAAAATGATGATCACAGCGACAATATACAGAAAAATGTGATTGGGATGAAAGGTCATAACCTCACCCCATTATTTAAAGAATTTATCCCAGATACCGATAAAGAACAGCACGAAGATGATGAGCGGCAGGATGTAGGTTACATACACACGCATCCAGTTTTGCACTTTGAGACCTTTGCCCTCGTTTGCTTCGGCTTTGAAGTTTTTGAAGCCCCAGCCGTATTTCCAGGTACAGAAAACTGCAAACACCAAGGAACCAACAGGCAACAGTACGTTGGAAACGATAAAGTCTTCCAGGTCCATAAGATTGGAGCCCGCACCCAGCGGCGTCAAACCTTTCCACAGGCTGAAACCGAACACGCACGGCAGGCAAAGTACGAGCATCGCCGCACAGCAAACGACGCAGGTCTTTCTGCGCGACCAGTTGGTGAGGTCCATCATCATCGCAATGATGTTTTCGAACACCGCCAAAACGGTGGAGAAAGCCGCGAAGAACAGGAATGCAAAGAAGAAGCTGCCGACAATTCTGCCGCCGGGCAGGTTGGCAAACAGGTTGGGCAACACCTCAAAAATGAGGCCGGGGCCGCCTGCGAGGTTGCCGTCTGCGTCGGTCAGCGGTACATTGTATGCAAAGCAGGCAGGGAAAATAATCAGACCGGAAGTGATAGCAACGAAGGTGTCAAGAATACCCACGTTGACCGCTTCGCCCAAGAGGGAACGGTCTTTTTTGAGGTAACTGCCGAAAATCGCCATGGAGCCGATGCCCAAAGACAGGGTGAAGAAGGACTGGTTCATCGCGTTGACGATCACTCTGCCAATGCCGACCTTTTGCATGTTTTCCACGCTGGGCATCAGGTAGAATTTGAGACCTTCACCGGCGCCGGGCTGGCAACAGCTGTATACGGCAAGACCCACCATAATGACCAGCAGTGCGAGCATCATATACTTGGTGACCCGTTCGAGTCCTTTTTGCAGGCTGAACGAGCAAACAAAGAAGCCTGCGAGGATAATGACAAAGGTATAGATGAGCATGGTGCTCCAGTCACCCGTCATGGTCTTGAACGCTTCGCTGATGGCGGGGGCATCCAGACCGACGAAACCGCCTTTGGCGGTATTGACAAAATATTGCAGCATCCAACCGCAAACGGCGGTGTAGAACATCATCAGCAACCAGTTGCCTACCATTGCAAAGCCGCCATACAGATGCCATTTATGTCCCGGTTTTTCCAATGTTTTCAACATCTTAACAGGGCTTTTTTGACTGGCTCTACCCAGCGCAAACTCCATGGTCATCACCGGTAATCCCAGGATGAACAGGAACAAAATGTAAAACAACACGAAGAAACCGCCGCCGCTCGCCGCGACCAGAGACGGGAATTTCCAAACGTTGCCAAGACCAATGGCGCAACCTGCGGACAGCAGGATGAAGCCAAGACGGCTGCCTAATTTTTCTCTTTCCATAACAAAAACCTCCAAATGAGACAAAAATACACTATATACTACCATATATATACAAAAAAAGGCAAGCGAAAACCGAAAATTTCTTTTTCGCTTTAAATACGCAAAGCGTCCTTGAAATTTTGCTTCACCTTCTACTTGAAATGCGCGCGAAAAAATGGTATATTGATGTGTGAAAATGATTTTGGCGGAGCGATGCGGGCATCGCTCCCTACACAGAAAGGTAACACGTATGATTTCGAGAGAAAAAACCCGAAATTTTTGCATCATTGCACATATTGACCACGGCAAGTCCACCCTTGCTGACCGTATTCTGGAAAAGACCCAGGCGGTAGCACTCCGCGATATGGAAGAACAGCTGCTGGACAGTATGGATTTGGAACGCGAGCGCGGTATCACCATCAAGGCGCACGCGGTTACCATGACCCATAAGGCGGATGACGGCGAAGAATATACTTTTAACCTCATCGACACCCCCGGTCACGTGGACTTTGGATACGAGGTATCCCGCTCGCTTGCCGCGTGCGAGGGCGCACTGCTTATCGTGGATGCGTCGCAGGGCATTGAAGCGCAGACGCTTGCCAACACCTATCTCGCCGCCGAGCACGGTTTGGAGATTGTGCCGGTTATCAACAAGATCGACCTGCCCTCCGCCGACCCCGAGCGGGTGCAGAGTGAAATCGAGGATGTTATCGGTATTGATGCATCCGAAGCACCGTTCATTTCCGCCAAAAACGGTATTAACATCGAAGCGGTGCTGGAAGCCATCGTCAAACAGGTGCCGCCGCCCGAGGGCGACGAGACCGCACCGTTGCAGGCGTTGATTTTCGACAGTTACTATGACAGCTACCGCGGTGTTATCGTGTACATCCGCGTGAAAGAGGGTACGCTCAAAGCGGGCGATACCATCAAAATGATGGCGACAGGTGCCACCTTTGACGTGGTGGAAGTGGGACACATGCGTCCCGGTCGCTTGGATCCGTGCGAAACACTGGAAGCAGGCGAGGTCGGCTATATTGCCGCATCTATCAAAACAGTAGGCGACGCCCGCGTGGGCGATACGGTGACCTTGGCATCCCGCCCTGCGCTCGAGCCGCTCCCCGGCTACCGCAAGGCAAACCCGATGGTGTATTGCGGTATCTTCCCTGCTGACGGCGCGCATTATCAAGACCTGCGCGAAGCGCTGGAACGCTTGCAATTAAACGACGCGTCTTTGACCTTTGAACCCGAAACTTCCGTTGCGCTCGGCTTTGGTTTCCGTTGCGGCTTCTTGGGACTGCTGCACATGGAAATTATTCAGGAACGCCTGGAACGCGAGTATGATCTGGATCTCATCACCACCGCCCCCAGCGTTATCTACCGCATCACCACGGTGGACGGCGAGACTATTGAAATCGACAATCCCACCAACTTCCCCGATGCAGGCTCCATCCAGTCGGCGGAAGAGCCGATTGCCACCGCGCACATTTATGCGCCTAACGACTATGTCGGCAACATCATGGAACTGTGCCAGCAGCGCCGCGGTGTTTTCAAGGATATGAAATATCTCGATCCCACCCGCGTGGATATTCACTATGAATTGCCGCTCAATGAGATCGTGTACGATTTCTTTGACGCGCTCAAATCCCGCACCAAGGGATATGCGAGCTTCGATTACGAGGTGCTGGGATATCAGCCGAGTAACCTTGTGAAACTGGATATTATGTTAAACGGCGAGGTGGTGGACGCGCTTTCCTTCATCGTGTTCGCGGACAACGCCTATTCCCGCGGCAGACGTCTGTGCGAAAAGCTCAAAGACAACATCCCGCGCCAGTTGTTTGAAGTGCCGGTGCAAGCAGCGATCGGCGGCAAGGTGATCGCGCGTGAGACCGTCCGCGCGATGCGCAAAGACGTGCTTGCGAAATGCTACGGCGGCGACATCACTCGCAAAAAGAAGTTGCTGGAAAAACAAAAAGAAGGCAAAAAGCGCATGCGCCAGCTTGGCAGCGTAGAAGTACCGCAGGAAGCGTTCATGGCAGTGCTCAAATTGGATGAATAGGGCACCTGCCCACATCCGCCCGCACACATAAAATAGCTTGCTTCCACCATGCGATGTCACGAGAGAGTAAGAAAAAATCGGAGATTTTTTCTTACGCCGGTTGACAACCCCCCTTCTTTTCTGTATAATACAAATACACCTTACACGACTGACGGATTACGCGGATTACCGCGGGGGAGTGCAAGGGATTATAGCCGACCGTCTGGGCAGATCAGTGTAAGCTGGTCTGCCTTTTTGATTTACACAAGGAGAGTGATAGTATGCAACATGAGAATTGGAACGGGTTTGTAAACGGCGCATGGTGCGACGAGATCGACGTGCGCGATTTTATACAGACGAACTATACAGAATACACGGGAGATGCCACCTTTTTGGCGGCCGCTACCCCCCGTACAAAGGCGCTGATGGACAAGCTGCAAGCGTTATTTAAAGAGGAACGCGCAAAGGGCGGCGTTTTAGACGTGGATACGGAAACCGTCTCCTCGCTCACCAACTATGCCCCCGGCTACCTCGATAAAGAAAACGAGCTGATTGTCGGTTTGCAGACCGACGCGCCCTTAAAGCGCGGCGTCAACCCCTTTGGCGGCATGCGCATGGTGCGCCAGGCGTGCGAAGCCTCCGGCTATAAGCTCAGCGACAAGGTCGAAGAGGAATTCAAATACCGTACCACCCACAACGATGGCGTGTTCCGCGCGTATACAGACGAGATGCGCGCCGCGCGCAAATGCCACGTCATCACCGGTCTGCCCGATGCGTATGGCAGAGGCCGCATTATCGGCGACTACCGCCGCGTGGCGTTGTACGGCATCGACCGTCTCATTGAACAGAAAAAGCAGGATAAAAAACAGCTTGCCACCGGTACGTTCGACACCGAGCAGATCCGTCTCGATGAAGAACTGTACAGACAGATCCTCTTCCTCGGTTACATGAAGGACATGGCGGCAATGTACGGCTTTGACATCAGTGGGCCCGCCAAAAATGCAAAGGAAGCGATCCAGTGGACCTATTTTGGCTATCTCGCGGCCATTAAAGAGCAAAACGGCGCCGCGATGTCGCTTGGCAGAGTGAGCACCTTCTTTGACATTTATATCGAACGCGATTTACAAAACGGCACCCTCACCGAAGAGGGCGCACAAGAGCTCATCGACGATTTTGTGATGAAACTGCGCATGGCGCGGCATCTGCGCACCCCCGAATACAATGAACTGTTCGGCGGCGATCCCATGTGGATCACCGAGGTGGAAGGCGGCATGGGCGAGGACGGCAGAACGCTTGTGTCTAAAAGCAGCTTCCGTTTCTTAAACACCCTTTACACCTTAGGTTCCTCCCCCGAGCCCAACCTCACCATTTTGTGGTCGACAAAGTTGCCGGAGAATTTCAAGAAATTCTGCGCCAAGGTATCTGCGGATACCGATTCCATCCAGTATGAGAACGACGACGTGATGCGCCCGCTGTATGGCGACGATTACGCCATTGCTTGCTGTGTGTCCGCCATGAAGGTGGGTAAGCAGATGCAGTTCTTCGGCGCCAGATGCAACCTTGCCAAGTTGTTGCTCATCGCCTTAAACGGCGGCTACGACGCGACAAGTGATATGCACATCGGTCCGCAGATGCCGGTGATGGACGGGGACAAGCTCAATTACCACGAGGTCATGAACCGTTTTGAGACGTATATCGCGTGGCTGTCCCATCTGTACGTCAACACCATGAACGTCATTCACTACATGCACGATAAATACGCGTATGAGAAATCCCAGATGGCGCTGCACGACACCTATGTTGATCGCTTTATGGCGTTTGGTATTGCAGGATTGTCGGTGGTGGCGGATTCGCTGTCCGCTATCAAGTTTGCCCGCGTGCATCCCATCAAAAACGAGCAGGGTTACATTGTTGATTTCGATACCGCGGGCGAGTTCCCGAAATTCGGCAACGACGACGACCGTGTTGACCTGATTGCGAAGGATATTTCCCACCGCGTCATTAAGGAACTGCGCAAAACCCCCGCTTACCGCGACGCCATTCACACCCTGTCGGTGTTGACCATTACGTCTAACGTTATGTATGGCAAAAACACAGGTGCTACCCCTGACGGCAGAAAAGCCGCCATGCCGTTCGCACCCGGTGCCAATCCCATGCACAACCGCGAGGAAAACGGCGCCTTGGCATCCCTCAATTCGGTGGCAAAACTCAGCTACCACGATTGCCGCGACGGTATTTCCAACACCTTCTCCATCACCCCCGAAGCTCTCGGTCGTGAAGAGGAGGAGCGGGTGCAAAATCTCGTTTCTATTTTGGACGGCTATTTTGCCAAAGAAGCACACCATATCAATATCAACGTGTTAAACCGCGAAACGCTGATGAAAGCGTACGAGGATCCCGAAAGCTATCCCAACCTCACCATCCGCGTATCCGGTTATGCGGTCAACTTCAACAAGTTGTCTCGTGAACAACAGCGCGAGGTCATCAGCCGCACCTTCCACGAGGCGATGTGATGAAAGGGTATATCCATTCCATCCAGTCGATGGGAACGCTGGATGGTCCGGGTGTGCGGTTTGTGGCATTTTTGCAGGGCTGCAATCTGCGCTGCGGTTGCTGTCACAACCCCGACACGTGGGGGGCGGGCGGCACCGCGTGGGACGCGGCTGCGCTTGCCGATAAAGCGGCGCGGTTCAAAGAATATTTCGGTGAGATGGGGGGTATCACCCTGTCGGGTGGCGAGCCGCTTTTGCAAGCGGCGTTTTGCCGCGAAGTATTTGCGCTTTGCCATCAAAGGGGCATCAACACCTGCCTGGATACGGCGGGCAGTATCCTCGATGACAGCGTGACGGCGTTGCTTTCCGAGACCGACCGCGTGCTTTTAGATATCAAGTACACCGACCCTGCGCTGTACGAGCAGCATGTCGGGTGTGATATGGCAGCCCCCCTCGCCTTTTTGGCGTATCTCAATGCGCAGGGGATTAAAACCACCCTGCGGCAGGTAATAATCCCCACTCTAAACGACACCAAAGAGAACGTATTAGCGCTCAAAGCGATCGCCGACGCACACCCTTGCGTGGATACGGTGGAATTGTTACCGTTTCGGAAAATTTGTCAAACGAAATACGATATGCTTGGCATCCCCTTCCCCTTCGCCGACCTGCCCACCCCTGATACGGAGCAGATGGCGGCGCTGCGTGCGATCATGCACGGCGAAAAGGTTTAAAAAAAGAAGGTTCAACGGAAGTTGAACCTTCTTTATGTGGTATCGTATCGCAGGGCGAACTGTGTTCGCCCATTGAAGTCCGTTTTTCAACTACGCTTGCAACACACTCACCTAAGGGAGGATTTTTGCATGGACTGGACCGAAATCAAATTGCTCATCCCCACCAAGGATACCGAAACCGCCTCCGCCATCGCCAACATGGCGGTGCCGTACGGCATTTATATTGAAGATTACAGCGATTTAGAGCAGGGTGCTCGCGAGATCGCGCATATTGATCTCATTGACGAGGATCTGCTCGCAAAAGACCGCGAGCATTCTATCATTCATCTGTACATCGACCCTGAGGATAGCCCCGCGGAAGCGATTGCCTTTTTAAGAGAGCGGTTGACTGCTGAGGGTATTTCTCACACCGTCTCCGCTGACGAGGTGCGCGAAGAAGATTGGGCGAACAACTGGAAAAAGTATTTCAAGCCTTTAACGGTTGGCGAAAAACTGCTTATCTGCCCCTCCTGGGAGCAGCCGGGCGAGCTTGGCGCCGACAGAAAGGTGTTGAAAATTGATCCCGGTATGGCGTTTGGCACCGGCGGTCACGATACCACCCGCCTCGTACTGTCGGTACTGGAAAACACCATAAAAGACGGCGACGCGTTGTTGGACGTCGGTTGCGGCAGCGGTATTTTATCCATCGCCGCCCTGCTGCTCGGTGCAAAAACCGCCTTTGGCGTGGATATTGATCCGCTCGCGGTGCGCACCGCCATCGAAAACGGTATCGAAAATGATATGACCGCCCCCGCCTACCAAATCGTCGAGGGCGATCTGGTGGATAAGGTCTCCGGACAATATGACGTTATCGTTGCCAACATCGTCGCAGACGCCATCATCATGCTGTCCCCCGCGGTGCGCCCGTTCCTCAAAGACGGCGGCACTTATGTGGTGTCCGGCATCATCGACTCCCGCGAAAAGGACGTACTGCCCGCCCTCGATGCCGCAGGCTTTGCGGTCACCGAGCGGTTTGAGAGCAGTGGTTGGATCTGCCTCAAATGCACAGGAAAATAAAGAGTTTTGTATAATTTATATCAATTTATACTTTTTGTAAATTAAAGAGGTGGTAGTATGCCGCGTTTCTTTTTGGAAAATGCCACGGGGGATACCCTTTTGATCGAGGGGCAGGATGCCCGCCATATTGCGTGCTCGCTGCGCATGCAAGAGGGGGATACCCTCACCGTATGCAATGGAAAAGGCACCGATTTTGAATGTGTGTTGACCGCTGTCACCCCCGAATGTGTGACCCTTTCGGTGACAGAAACCTTAGACACCAAATCCGAGCCGACCCTTTCAGTGACATTGTATCAAGGACTCCCCAAAGGGGATAAGTTAGAGCTTATCATCCAAAAGGCGGTAGAGCTGGGTGTCACCCGCATCGTGCCGGTGGTGACCGCGCGCAGCATCGCGAAAATGAGCGAGCGGGATCACAAAAAGGTGGCGCGGTGGCAAAAGATTGCCGATGAGGCGGCGGGACAAAGCGGCAGAGGTATTTTGCCGCAGGTGGAAGCACCCATCACCTTTCGGGAAGCCGCTGTCCGAATGGCACAAACACAGACGGTGGTATTTTACGAATGCGGCGGCGAGCCGCTCAAAACCATTGCGCCGACGCTTGGCAGCGAGGTCGCTATTTTTATAGGACCCGAGGGTGGGATCGCACCCGATGAGATCGAAACCTTGACGGCGGGCGGCGCGACCCTTGCTACCTTAGGCCCGCGCATTTTGCGGTGCGAAACGGCACCCATAGCGGCACTTGCCGCTTTGATGGCGCTGACGGATAATATGTGAAGCAAAAGAAAAGCGCGTATGACAGTCTGTCATACGCGCTTAGTTTATATTTTGTTATGCATCCTCGTCGGTTTCTTTGGGGTGAACGACCACCTGCACGTCCTCTGCGCGCTGCTCGTCCACACTGATGACCGTGACGGTGAGGTTTTCAAAATCAAAGGTATCCCCCACCTCCGGCAGCTTACCGGTGTGAGATTGCACCCAGCCGTTAACGGTGGCAACCTCGGTTTCCTCGCGCACGTCAAACTCCTCGAAAAAGTCGTCAACGGGGGTAGAGGCGGAAACGGTGAAGGTATCCTCTGCCACTTCGGTGATGTCCTCTTCCTCTTCCTCATCATGCTCGTCCCAGATCTCGCCGACCAGCTCTTCCAAGATATCTTCCAGCGTGACCACACCCTCGGTGCCGCCGAACTCGTCCACCACGATTGCCATGTGGGTCTTTTTCTGCTGCATTTCGGTAAGCAGATCCTGCACCTTTACCGAGGCGGGCACAAACAAGGCTTGCTGCATGATGTCGCAAAGTTTTTTGTCGCCGTTTGCCGTATGATTGTAAAAATCCTTTTCGTTGATGATACCGACGATGTTATCCACCGTTTCCTCATACAGAGGAATACGCGAAAAACCGCTTTCTCTGAACAAAGCCGCCATGTCGCTTGCGGTGGTTTCAACGTCTGCCGCGGTCACGTCAATGCGAGGGGTGAGAATATCCTGGGCGGTGTGCTCGGTAAATTCGATCGCGTTGCGGATAAGCTCACTTTCGCTGCTGTCAAGACCGCCCTCCTGCTCCGCCTCGTCCACGATGGTGAGCAGCTCGTCTTCCGAAAAGCCGTTTTCCGCTTCCACGCGGAACATGCGGCTAAGCAGGCTTTTGAGCGCAACGAGCAGAAAGCTTAAAGGCGCGAAAACCGTGATCAACACAGATAGTATACCCGATACCGCCATCGCAAATTTCTCCGGCACTTCCTTTGCGATACCTTTTGGTGTAACCTCGCCGAAAATGAGCACGATGATGGTCATCACCACGGTAGAAACGGTTGCGCCGTTGTCCCCCAGATATTTCACAAACAGCACGGTCGCAATACTGGCAGACGCGATGTTGACGATATTGTTGCCAATGAGTACGGTGGACAGTAATTTGTCGGGGTTTTCGGACAGCCGCAGCACCCGCCGCGCCTTTTTATCCCCCGCCTGCGCCAAATTTTTGATTTTGATGCGGGACAAGGACATAAACGCGGTTTCGGTCGCGGAAAAGAACGCAGACAGACCAATGGATATGAGTAAAATAATCAGAAGGGTTATACTGTGAGAATCCATGGTGGATAATTACACTCCTCGTTTTTTAAATAAATTTGTAATGCTTGCATCGGTGACAAACCGAGCAGCGGGTTTTTGTGATTTCTCTGCAAAGGAAAACAACCAACGGATGAGAAGATATGCCGCGGTGCCGGCGACAAAGCCTACCACTATACCGCCCAGCACATCCGATGCGTAGTGCACGTGGATGTATAAGCGGGAGAAGGCGATAATGCCCGCGAATAAAAATCCCGTCCAACTGTATTTTTTATCAAACGCCCAAAACGCCGCGGTCATAGCGGCAAAGGCGGAGGTGGTGTGCCCCGAGGGGAAAGACCCGCTCTCGCTTTCCGTACCGTGTCCGATGAGTTCCCAAAACTGACGGAATATCCCTTCCACATCCACATACGGGCGAGGACGATCCACAAGGGTTTTTAACCACAGATTTGTCAGGAACAGTCCAAACAGCAGCGCGATCAGCATGGAAGCGCCGCCCTTGCGGGTACGGGCAAACAGCAGGAAAACAACCCCCAGCGCAATGAAAATCCAACCCTCATCCCCTAAATGGGTGATATTGGGGAAAAACCAGTCAAAAAAGCCGCCGAGCGGACCTTCATGCAACGAAAAGGCAAACTGCGCCACCGCTGTATCCATTGTGGCGAAAGTAGAATTGAGCCAACTCGCAAATGCAGTGAGTTCCATACATATACTCCTATTTTTCGATGATATACTAAACATATCACATATTTTCAATAATTGCAAGGACGGTGCGGTTGCATTTTATGCAGGTTTATGGTACACTTGCAAAAAAAGGGGGATAGCGCGATGAAAATCGTAATTTTAGATGCTGACACCATTTCAAACGGCGATATAACGCTGGAACCGATCACCGCGCTCGGGGATGCGACGGTGTATGACCTGAAACCGGCGGCGCAGCTGCCCCTTATCGCGAAAGACGCGGAAATATTGCTGTGCAACAAAGCGGAGATCACAGCAGAGCTGATGGACGCTTGCCCGCAGCTCAAATTCGTCGGTGTGTTTGCCACCGGATATAATAATATTGATATAAAAGCGGCAACCGCGCGCGGCATCACAGTTTGCAACGTGCCCGGCTATTCCACCGAGGCGGTCGCCCAGCATACCTTCTCGTTGCTCTTGGCGCTCACAGGCAGTATCCCGCAGTATTCTGCGTCGGTGAGAGCGGGCGACTGGGTGCGGTCAAAGCAGTTTACCTATTTCAAATTCCCGCAGACCTCGCTTTACGGGAAAACGCTCGGTATTTTCGGCTACGGTGCTATCGGACGGCGGGTTGCGGATATCGGCAGGGCGTTTGGCATGAACATTCTGGTGCATACCCGCTCACCGCACAAATGTCCCGAGGTGGAAACGGTATCCGCAGAGGAACTGTTTGCGCGCGCTGATGTGCTCACCTTCCATTGTCCTTTGAATGAAGAAAATAAAGGGATCATCAATCGTGAACACCTTGCGCTGATGAAACGGTCAGCGTTTCTCATCAACACCGCCAGAGGCGGTCTGATGGACGAGCAGGCGGTGGCGGACGCGCTGAATACCGGCGTGATTGCGGGCGCGGGCATTGATGTGCTCACCAAAGAGCCGATGCTGGCAAGCAACCCCTTGCTCACCGCTAAAAACTGTATTTTAACGCCGCATATTGCGTGGGCACCACCCGACGTACGGGAAGCGTTGGTGGCGTTGGTCGCGGAAAATGTCAAGGCGTTTATGAATGGAAAACCAATCAATACCGTGATGTAAGGAGAGAATAGCATGCACGAACAACTGAAAACAAGCGCACTTTTTGACCTTTCACACACCGCCGCGAAGCCGTTGCTGGAAAAAACGACCTACCCTTGGGAGGCGCTTTCCGGTATAGGTGATTTTATCCTTTCGCTCGGCGCGACCCTGTCGGCGGATGAATACGACCATCCCGCGGATACCGTGTGGATCCATAAGACCGCCAAGGTGTTCCCCTCCGCGTATATCGGAGAGAACGTCATTATCGGTGAAAAAACAGAAGTACGCCATTGCGCTTTTATCCGCGGCAACGCGCTCATCGGCGCGGGCGCGGTGGTGGGCAATTCCACCGAACTGAAAAACGTGATTTTGTTTGATAACGTGCAGGTGCCGCATTATAACTACGTCGGCGACTCGATTTTAGGGTATAAGTCCCACATGGGTGCCGGCTCCATCACCTCCAACGTCAAAAGCGATAAAACACTCGTGACCATCGCGGCGGACGAGAAGATCGAAACCGGGCTCAAAAAGATGGGCGCTATCCTCGGCGACAACGTCGAGGTCGGCTGCGGCAGCGTGTTAAACCCCGGCACGGTTATCGGCAGCATGAGCAATGTGTATCCCCTCTCCTCGGTGCGCGGCTTTGTTCCCCAAAACAGCATTTACAAAAAACGCGGCGAGGTCGTCGAGAAGCGGTAAAAAATCAATTTACAACGGTGATATCTCGTGTTTTCGCTTGATATCGCCGTTTTTCTTTTGTTTTCATTTTCGGGATATATTACGTGAAACGAAAAACGAGAAATGGCGTAAATAAGAGCAAACGGGAGAGAAAACGAGAGAACGAGGGATATAAATTAAATTTTCGGCTAAATAACCCTTGACAGCCGAATTTCGGTGTGGTATCCTACATGAGCAATAAAAAGTCTAATACTATTTATAGGAGGAAACCCTTATGTCCACTTACATGGAAAAGGCCGGCCAGGTCGAGCGCAAATGGTATGTGCTGGATGCCGCCGGTAAATCTTTGGGTCGCGTTGCTACCGAAGCTGCTGTGCTGCTCCGCGGTAAGCATAAGCCCACCTTCACCCCTCATGTTGATTGCGGCGATTTCGTGATCATCATCAACTGCAAGGATGCTGTTCTGACCGGCAAAAAGCTGGAGCAGAAAAAATGGCAGCGTCACTCCGGTTGGATCGGCGGTCTGAAAGAGACCAAGTACGCCACCTTGATGGCGACCCGTCCCGAGAAGGCTATGGAACTTGCTGTTTACGGCATGATCCCCAACAACACCATCGGCGATGCCGCATACGGTCGTTTGCACTGCTATGCCGGCAATGAGCATGCGCATGCTGCTCAGAAGCCCGAAGTGCGTGAGTTTTAAGGAAAGGGGTAACTAAAGATGGATTACAACAAGAGACCGTATTTCTACGGAACCGGCAGAAGAAAGAAATCTGTTGCCCGCGTCCGCCTGTACCAGGGCACCGGCAAAGTGACCATCAACGATCGTGATATCGACGATTATTTTGGTCTGGAGACCTTGAAGCTCATCGTGCGTCAGCCGCTGGAGCTCACCGGTCTTACTGAGAAATTTGACATTGAGTGCCGCGTAGCCGGCGGCGGCGTTACCGGTCAGGCCGGTGCTATCCGCCACGGTATCTCCCGCGCTCTCCTGCAGTACAACAGCGAAGAGCTCCGCTCTCAGCTGAAAAAAGCAGGCTTCCTCACCCGCGATCCGCGTATGAAGGAAAGAAAGAAGTATGGTTTGAAAGCTGCTCGTCGTGCACCGCAGTTCTCCAAACGCTAATCTTCAACACAGTATACAAAACCGCCCGAAGTTTTTCGGGCGGTTTTCTTTTTGATTTACTATTGTATTTCCTGCTCTAAATTTTTGAATTCCTCGGTGTGAAAGGCCCTCCCCTACAATAAAATATGCGGTTTCAGCCTATTTCTATAATCTGTAACCCTTTTTGTTCTGCGTAATTCACCGTATACGCGGTGCCGCCGGTGCGTTTTTTGAGATAGCAGATGCAAACGCTGCTTTCCTCCACCAACTGTCGGTTGCGTTTGAGCATGCAGTCGCGGGTGTAGCTCTCGGCGGTATAGGTTATCTCGTTTGCCTCTCTTTTGATGGTTTCGTACAGCAGGCGGTCGGGGGCTGACCATTTTGCCGTTTGATCGCGACAAGGGAGAATAAGGTGCAGGCGGATATCGGGATATTTTTGGCGCAAAGCAATTACCGCCCGCGCCGCTATGGTGTCAAACCCCAAAGCGCCGCCGGCACAAAAGGTGCGGTAGCCGCGGTCGTATAGGCTGAGTATCGCGTCTGCCGTCCGTCGTAAGATGTTCGATTGTTCTCCTGCCGGTATCTCGCGATGACCGGTGAAGCAAGCTGTTTGTAATCTCATTTCATTCTCCTTTAGGCTCCCTCTTTGAGGGAGGCTATGCAAAAATCATACCACATTATTCTTGTAATGTAAAATGAAAAGTGATATATTGAAAACAGAAGTTGAAAAAAGAGGGCGTGCCTATGAAAACGGTAAACGAATTGAAGTGAGCGGCTGTTTTCAGCAAATAAAAAAGACCTCTTCGAGGTCTTTTTTGTTTGCTCAATAATTTTTCGCGATCTGTTCAAAATATGCCTGCGGGTGGTCGCACACGGGGCATTTTCCGGGGGCTTGCTTGCCCACCACCACGTGTCCGCAGTTGCGGCATACCCACACGGTGTCCCCTTCTTTGGAAAACACCAGTCCGGTTTCGATGTTCGCCAGCAGATGACGGAAGCGGGATTCGTGCTGTTTTTCGATGAGCGCCACCTGCTCGAACTTGCGGGCGATATCCTCAAAGCCTTCCTCTCTCGCCACCTCTGCAAACGAGGGGTACATGGAGGTGAATTCGTATTTTTCGCCGTCGGCTGCATCGCTTAAATTGCGGTCGGTCTCGGGCATGCCGTGCAATAACTGAAACCAGATTTCAGCGTGCGCCTTTTCGTTATCGGCGGTCTCCTCAAACAATGCCGCAATCTGTTCATACCCGTTTTCTCTTGCTTTGGCGGCATAAAAGGTGTACTTGTTTCTTGCCTGCGACTCCCCTGCAAAAGCGGCGGCGAGGTTGGCCTCGGTTTTGGTGCCTTTGAGTTCCGGCATACTATCGTCTCCTTTTTTATTTTGGGATTATTCCTGCGATTAGTATATACTTTTTCGGGTATACTATCCGCGAAAAGGAGAGGAAAGCAAATGGATTTTTTCATGATTATTAAGGCTTTTACGGTGGGCGGCGCGATCTGTATCATAGCACAACTGCTTATCGACTACACAAAGCTGACCCCTGCGCGTATTCTGACCCTGTTTGTTGTTAGCGGTATCGCGCTGACCGCGGTGGGGTTGTATGCGCCGCTGGTAAAATTCGCCTCCGCGGGTGCGACCGTGCCGTTGACCGGCTTTGGATATACCCTTGCAAAAGGTGTGGAGCGGGCGGTCAGAGAAAACGGCTTTTTAGGTGCGCTGCAAGGCGGTATCACTGCCGCCGCCGGCGGTGTCACCGCCGCAATCGTTTTAAGCTTTATCGGCGGGATATTCTTCAAATCGGGGGATAAAGCATAAAAAACAGAGCGCTCGAAGCGCTCTGTTTTTTACATATTCAGCAAGACTTTCGACAGTGCTTTGCGCGGTGTTTTTATTCCGACACAATATTTTTGATCCATTTTCCGCGCTTGACCACCCATCCGAACACAAAGCATTTGATAAACTGTTCCAGTTCATACCCGCCAAGCAAGAATACGACCGACAGATCGGTCAGGCGGGAAAGCGCGAACACAAACGGCACCGCGAACAACCAGGTCATGCCGCAATCGGTCACAATGGTGGTAAAGATTTTGCCGCCGGTACGGATGGTGAAATACGACGCAAACACAAACGCGTTGATGGGGCAGGTTACCGCGAGCAGGCGGATAAGATCGGCGGCGATCTCCCGCACTGTTTGGGTGGTGTTGTACAACAGCGGAATGACGTCGGCAAGCGCGAAGAAAACCACACCCACGATAGCACCCACCGCTACCGCAAACATCAACAGCTTGCGGGAATAGTCTTTGACGCGGTCAAATTCTCCTGCGCCCAGCAGCTGTCCCAACAGAATGCCGATAGCGGAGCCGACCGCCTGGAAGCAGACCGCAAAAAGGTTTAAGAAGGTCTGTGCGATGTTGTTACCCGCCACTGCGTCCAGACCGCGGGTAGCATAGCATTGTGCTAAGGTCGCAATGCCCAGCGCCCAAAAGGTTTCGTTGAACATGAGCGGCAAACCCTTAGCCGAGATGCGTCCCATGAGGTTTATAGGGATATACAAGCTGCGAAAAGCGCGCTTCACAAACGGGAATTGTTCGCGGTGGTTCCACGTCCATATCACCACGATAGCAAGTTCCACAAAGCGCGAAACAACCGTCGCAACAGCGGCACCGACCACACCCAAAGCGGGTGCGCCCAGTTTGCCGAAAATGAGCACCCAGTTGAGCGCCAGATTGACACACACGGCGGCAATGCCCGCCTGCATCGGGAGCACCGTCTCGCCGCTTTCACGCAGGGTGGAAGAAAACGCTTGGGTCAGCGCATACGGGATAAGTCCGATGAGCATGACAAACAGATAGCGCTGTCCGTATTGCAAGGTGGCGGCTTTGGCGGCGGGATCTTCGCTTGCCTCTATGTACAGCGACAAAAGCGGCGTGTTTGCAAACGCAAACACCAGTATGGCAACAAGTCCCACCAATACACATAAAAGGTACTTAAAGCGGAAGGTGTAGCGAATACTTTCCCAGTCTTTCTTGCCGAAAAACTGCGCGCCGTAAATGCCGGCGCCCGACACCAAGCCGAATACACATAGATTGAATATGAAGATCAGCTGATTGGCGATAGCAGCACCGTTCATCTGGGTGGTGCCGAGTGCGCCGATCATGATATTGTCCAGCATGCTGACAAAATTGGTGATACCGTTTTGCAGCATAATGGGTAAAGCGATCGCCATTACTATGCGGTAAAAACTGCGATCGCCGATATATTTTTTAAGCATGATTATTCACCGTCTTTGGTGGCGTTAGTCTCCACCTTTTTGAGCGTAATGGTTGCTTTTTCGTCGTAGGAGTATGTAGTCAACGTATCCCCCACCACGGTGGAAAGGTCATGCATGACCGACACTCTGCCGTTCGGGTAGGCGGCGGTGGTATAAAGGCTTTCGCCGTCATAGGTGTAGGTGAAGATATATTCCTCCTCACCGTCCACCGTTTTGTTGCCGGAACCGTCCGCTTTGTATGTAAAGAGGACGTTGTTTTCGGTGAAATCGTAGCTTTCCCCCGCGTCGGTCACATAGGTGGTCATCTGCCATGTGCCGATGAGCAGCGGGGAATTTTCCACAAATTCCGGCGGCTTTTTATCTATGCACCCGCAAAACAACAAAAGAATGCCTATGAGCGGGAGCAGTATTTTCAGAACTTTTTTCATACATTAAGTCCTTTCGCCATATAGAGGTTGGCACGACTTATCCTAACAACGCGCCGATCGCGCCGAACACGCCCGCGCTGGCAACACCCATGATCACACCGGCGATCAGCACGCCCAGTATGACGGCGAGTGAGCTTTTTTTGAAGTCCATATCGAGAAGACTTGCCGCCAGCGTACCCGTCCAGGCACCGGTGCCCGGCAACGGAATGGCAACAAACAGCATCAGCGCCCAGAAAAGACCGCGTCCCGCTTTCTCTTTCAGTTTTTCGCCGCCTTTGTGTCCCTTTTCCAGGCAGAAGGTGAAGAATTTGCCGATATATTTTTTATCTTTGCCCCATTCCAGCACCTTTCTCGCAAACAGGAAAATGAACGGCACCGGCAGCATGTTGCCGATCACGCAGATGATGTAGTTGGCGGCAAGCGGCAATCCCAGTCCTTCACCGATCGGAATAGCACCGCGCAGTTCCACAATGGGCACCATAGACACAAAAAATACAGCTAAATATTTCCACAATTTCATTTTTTTACTCCTTGATATATTATCTTTTTTCTTCAAACAGCGCGGACGCTTCCATATCGGCGGTGAATATCGCGACAATTTCCGGCTTAAAGTCCACGGCGTTGTTAAATTCATATTCATTCGCAGCAGCAAACGGTCCCATGTGCCAGCGGATCATGAGGATCTCTTCCTGTGTCAGCCGCAGGAAGTTTTGCAGCATGATAACCGATTTTTCGCCGTGACCGCAGGGGAAGCTGTCCTCAATCGCGTAGGTCGGCACCGTTTCCCAGTCAAATCTGCCCTTAGCATCCGACTTAGAGCCGTTTTCTTTATATACTTTCTGGTTTTTAAAATCCTGCACGTAGAAATTGACTTTGCACAGATCGTGGCACAGTCCCGCCAAAATGCAGGAGCCTGCCGAAAGCCCGAGGTGCAGCTGCTCGTTTTTGCGCAACAGCAGTGCCGCAACATTGAGGCTGTGCTCCGCCAGAGCACCCTCATAGTTGCCGTGAAAGCGGGTGGAGGCGGGTGCGGTGTAATAATCAGTGGACGCGAGATATCCCAAAAGGCGATCCAGCCCGTCCCTGCGCGCTTTTTCGAGAGCCGTCTCGACAAGTGTGCGGGTAGAAACGGTTTCGGGCGTGCCGGCGGCGCCGATCTCCCCCATAAACCAGGTGATGAGTTCTCTTTGTCGGTCGTTTACGATGTACATACCGCACCTCCATATATAAAGGTAATATAAACATATAATACAATATAAAAGAATATCATATCTTCAAAAATATTGCAATACTTAATAGCCGAAAAGCCGGCGTACAACAATGCGCTCGAACAAAACGCGGCGATTTTTTGAGCTGTACTTACTAAAAGTTACAACATATTGTGGTTGGCGTATTTACTGTATACAAGCACGCAAAAAAACTCAAAAAACCTCTTGACTATCTTGCTAACGCGTGATATAGTAAGTATTACCTCGTAAAAGGGGTTTTATTTTTGTGCGCATTTTATTGCGCGACCCCTTGGTGTTTACACCGTCGAGGGAGGTCAAAAGCAGGCAAAAGTCTGCTAAAAATTCCGAATATCGGGAGGTGCCGTTATGCGCGTCAAGATCACTCTCGCTTGCACCGAATGCAAGCAACGCAACTACAACACAATGAAGAACAAGAAGAACGACCCGGACAGACTGGAAATGAACAAGTACTGCCGTTTCTGCCGCAAGCACACGCTGCACAGAGAAACGAAGTAAACGGAAGGAGAGAGAAATCATGTTGACTGGTGGGTTTATTGCGGCGATCGCGGCTGTGGTCGTCATGCTCATCTGCGTTCTCAGCAACCTCAATATGTTCTCCGATCTCGCTTCCATGGGCTTTGGTGCTTGGCTGGATTATTTCTTCGCCAAAATCACTGCACAGAAGGTGTGCTTCTTCATCGCGGTAGCTGTTTTGGTTATCGGCTTATATTGCTACTTCTCCGGCAAGGCGAAGGCGAAAAAAGCCGGCGATGAAACCAAGTTCGTTCCCGCGCCCATCGCGAAATATTTCCGCGACACCAAGGGTGAGTTCAAGAAAATCACTTGGCCCACTTTCAAGACGGTGGTACGCAACACCGGCGTTACGCTGGCTGTGTGTGCTATTCTCGGCTTGGTGATCTGCCTGTTCGATGCCGGCTTGGGTGCGCTCATTGATCTGCTGCTGAAAATCGGCGGTTGAGCGTAAACTCTAAGGAGGTACGAGCATGAGCGAAGAAGCAAAATGGTATGTCGTGCACACCTACTCCGGTTATGAGAACAAGGTCGCGAGCAATCTTGCTACCACGGTGGAAAATCGCCGTTTGCAGGATTGGATCAAAGACATCTCTGTTCCGACCGAGACTGTGGTGGAGATCAAGGATAACAAGAAAAAGGAAGTAGAACGCAAACTCTTCCCCGGCTACGTGCTGGTTAAAATGGTGATGACCGACGAATCCTGGTTTGTAGTACGCAACATTCGCGGCTGCACCGGTTTTGTTGGCCCCAACGGCAAGCCGGTCCCCCTCACCGAAGAGGAAATTGCTTCTCTCGGCGTGGAGAAAAAAGAGATCGAGATTTCGTACGCTGTCGGCGATACCGTCAGCATCATCGACGGCCCCTTGGAGGGTTTCAGCGGTGTGGTCAACGAGATCGATCGCGAGAAAAACAAGGTCAGCGTTACCATTTCCATGTTTGGCAGAGAAACGCCTGTCGAACTCGAATTGGAGCAGGCCGAACCGATGGCGTAAGTCCGTCGGACACAAGTATGATTGTACGAGGCAACTCGCCTCTTACCTGCCGCCGGACAGTTTCCGGTTGTGGGAGGAGCGCAAAGCGTTCCGCCGTTACCACAAATTTTGGAGGTGCATTGTAAAATGGCTCAGAAAATTATCGGTTATATCAAATTGCAGATCCCCGCTGGCAAGGCGACTCCGGCACCCCCGGTTGGTCCCGCCCTCGGTCAGCACGGTGTCAACATCATGGCGTTCACCAAAGAATTCAACGAGCGCACTAAGAACGACGCCGGCCTCATCATCCCCGTTGTGATCACCGTCTACGCTGATCACTCCTTCACCTTCATCACCAAGACCCCTCCGGCCGCGGTGCTGATCAAGAAGGCGTGCAACATCGAGACCGCTTCCGGCGTGCCGAACAAAACCAAGGTCGCCAAGATCACCAAAGAACAGGTACAGAAGATCGCCGAGCAGAAAATGCCCGACTTGAACGCAGGTTCCATCGAGACCGCTATGAGCATGGTCGCCGGTACTGCGCGCAGCATGGGTGTTGAAGTTGTCGACTAATTTAGAAAACTACCGTTCAGGGTGGGAGGAACAATCCTAACATTCCGATTTACCACTCAACCGGTTATATAAAACCGGTATTTACAGGGAGGATAAGCCAATGAAACATGGTAAGAAATATGTCGACAGCGCGAAGCTGATCGACCGTACTAATCTTTATGAAGTAAACGAAGCCCTTGACCTGGCCATCAAAACCGGCAAGGCAAAGTTCGACGAGACCGTTGAACTTCACGTAAAATTGGGTGTTGACAGCCGTCACGCTGACCAGCAGGTCCGCGGCGCTGTTGTTCTGCCCAACGGCACCGGTAAAAACGTGCGCGTGCTCGTGTTCGCCAAAGGCGACAAAGTGGACGCTGCTCTGGCTGCCGGCGCTGACTACGCAGGTTCCGACGAACTGGTCGCCAAAATCTCCGGCGGCTGGATGGATTTCGACGTTGTGATCGCAAGCCCCGACATGATGGGTGTTGTTGGTCGTCTCGGTAAGGTGCTTGGTCCCCGCGGCCTCATGCCCAACCCGAAAGCCGGCACCGTTACCCCCGATGTCGCCAAGGCTGTGACCGAAGCGAAAGCCGGTAAGATCGAATATCGTTTGGACAAAACCAACATCATCCACTGCCCCATCGGCAAAGTCTCCTTCGGCGTTGAGAAACTCCAGGAGAACCTCGAAGCGCTCATGGGCGCCATCGTGCGTGCGAAGCCCGCTGCGATGAAGGGTCAGTATCTCCGCTCCATCACCGTGGCGTCCACCATGGGCCCCGGCGTGAAGATCAACCACGCGAAATTCGGCGTGTAATTGATTTTGCGGAAATTTCATTTTAGGTATTGCAAAGTGTAAAACTTTGTGGTAGTATACCATGGCTGACAGGTTTTACCTGTTTGCTGCAAATGCTGTTCTTCCACAGACAGCAGGTTTCTTCAAAAGGTGTCTTTTTGAAGATATAATCGGGTTTTCCCGGCCTGCCGAGGCAGAAAGCTTTAACGTAACGCCCTTATTGGGTGCGAATGTGTTAATGCTGTCCCCTCATGTGGAATCACGTGAGGGGATTTTTTATTCACGGATGTAACGGCATACATTCGGAGCGCAAGCTCCAACCATTACGGAGGTGAAAGGAATTGGCTAACGAAAAAGTGTTGCAGGAAAAACAGGCGCTCGTCGAAGAGCTGGCAGGCAAACTGTCCTCCTCTGTTGCCGGTGTCATTGTGGAATACAAAGGCATCTCGGTTGCTGACGATACCATCCTGCGTCGTAAACTGCGTGCAGCAGGCGTCGATTACGCTGTGGTGAAGAACACCATGCTGGGTCGTGCCGCTGAGAAGGCTGGTCTTGAAGGTCTGGAAGACGTCCTGAAAGGTACCACCGCTCTCGCTGTCAGCGCAGAAGATCCCACCGTCGCCGCAAAGATTCTTTGCGAGCAGGCGAAGGCTGACGAGAACTTCAAGGTGAAGGCCGGCTTCCTCGATGGCGCTGTCATCGATACCGCTCGTGTGAACGAGTTGGCGAAGCTGCCGGGCAAAGAGGGTCTCGTTTCCATGCTCTTGAGCGTGCTGAATGGCCCGATCAGAGGCCTCGCGGTTGCTTTGAACGCGATCGCAGAAAAGCAGGGTGAAGAAGCTCCTGCTGCTGACTAATTTAAAACTATAAGTAAAAATGGAGGATTTTATCATGTCTGAGAAAATCACTGCTCTCGTAGAAGAGATCAAAGCTATGTCCGTTCTGGAAGTTTCCGAGCTCGTGAAGGCTCTGGAAGAGGAGTTTGGCGTTTCTGCTGCTGCTCCTGTTGCTGTTGTTGCTGCCGGTGCTGCTGAAGGCGGCGCTGGTGCTGCTGAGAAGACCGAGTTCGACGTCGAGCTCGCTTCTGCCGGCGATGCAAAGATCAACGTTATCAAAGCTGTTCGCGAAGTTACCGGTCTGGGCCTGAAAGAGGCGAAAGAGCTGGTCGACGGCGCTCCCAAGATGGTCAAAACCGGCGTTTCCAAAGAGGAAGCCGAGTCCATCAAAGCGAAGTTGGAAGAAGCCGGCGCGAAAGTGGAACTCAAATAATTTTCCTTTCAACCGTGAAAGAACCGTGGAGACACCTCCGCGGTTCTTTTTTTGCATATTTTCAATGTTATCGTAGGGGCGAGCGCCCGTTTGGTTTGCACAAGGTGTGGGTGCGTTCTAAGGTGGCAAGAGAAACCGCATCTGTTAAAATCACGGAATCTATCACGACTACGGTGCCGACTACCACTACTACCGAGGCGAAAGCCGAGCCCACTACCGCGCCGGAAGCCGAGCAGGTGATTGTCACCACGACTGCGGCTGAGGTTGTCGAGGATGCTGAAACCGACACCACCACCGCTGCTACGGAAAACCCGGAGACCGGCGACAACATGCAGAATGTGAATGTAATTCTTTGCATCGTGTGTCTGTTGGGCGCTGCCGTTTGCTGCTCCGTTGTGATTTTCAAAAAAGTGAACGATTAATTGAAAACCGTGTAAACTAACGCATACGATATCACCGCAACGGATTTCCGTTGCGGTGATATTTTTCTGCAGTTGCATTTTTGTTTATTTAGATGTACACTAGAAGCAATCTAAATCCGTTCTAATTTTGGAGGCACCGTATGCTGAAACGATTTTTGCATTACTATAAACCGCATAAAAAACTGTTTGCGCTGGATATGGGCGCCTCGCTTTTGGTTGCGCTCATCGGCGTGGTATATCCCATTGTTACTCGTTCAATGCTGGGGGATCTCATCCCTAACCGCAAATATTCGCTGGTGGTGACCTATGGGCTGATTTTACTGGTTTTATACTTTGCGCGCATGTTACTCAATTTCTTTATTCAGTACGAAGGGCATATGATGGGCGTGCGTATGCAGGCGCAGATGCGCAGCGAATTATTTTCTCATTTAGAAAAGCTGCCGTTTTCCTTTTATGATAATCACGAAACCGGCAAGATTATGTCCAGGCTTACCAACGATCTGACCGATATCAGTGAGCTTGCGCACCACGGACCCGAAACGGTGATCATCTCCACTATATCAGTAGTCATTTCGTTTGTGTACCTTTCCACCATCCACATGGGGCTGGCACTTATCGTGTTTGGTTGTGTGCCGTTTTTGGTACTGATATCGGTTTTCACCCGCAAACGCATGCGCAAAGCATTCCAAGACAGCAGAAAATCGGTTGCGACAATCAACGCGGCGCTGGAAAGCAGTATTTCCGGTATCCGCGTCACCAAAGCTTTTGTCAACGCGGACAAGGAAATGGAAAAATTCGAGGAAGGCAACGCCGCTTTCAAAGAAGCCAGTCGCGACGCTTACAAGGCGATGGGACAGTTTCATTCCTCTACTACCTTTATCACCGATGTGTTCAACGTGGTGATTTTGATCGCGGGCGGGTTGTTTCTTTACAACGGCGGCATTACGTTTGCGGATTACTCCGCGTTTGTGGTGTCCATCAGCTTGTTTTTAGGTCCCATCAACACCCTCATACGCTTTATGGAGCAGTTCCAAAACGGCGCGGCGGGTTTTGAACGGTTTGTGGAAGTGATGGATACGCCGCCGGAAGCGGATGCGCCTACTGCTATGTCGGTTGGCAGACTGAGCGGCGACATTCAGTTTAAAAACGTACATTTCGGATATGGCGATACCGATGCGGTACTGCGTGATGTTTCGCTGCATATCCCTGCGGGCTCCACCTTTGCGCTGGTGGGTCCCTCCGGCGGCGGCAAGACCACCATCTGCCACCTCATTCCGCATTTTTACAATATTCGCGCAGGTGAAATTCTGATTGACAGCATGCCGATTGCGGATATCCGTGCGGAGGATCTGCGCCGTAATATCGGCATCGTGCAGCAGGATGTGTACCTTTTCAACGCGTCCATGCGGGACAACATTCTGTACGGCCGCCCCGATGCGACCGAGGAGGAGGTCGTAGAGGCCGCTAAGCGCGCAAACCTGCATGAATATATCACCTCTCTGCCGGAGGGGTACGACACGGTGATCGGTGAGCGTGGCGTGCGTCTGTCCGGCGGGCAAAAACAGCGGCTTTGCATCGCGCGCGTGTTCTTAAAAAACCCGCCCATTCTTATTCTGGATGAGGCAACGAGCGCTTTGGATAATACCACCGAGATACTCATTCAAAAAGCGCTCGATGAGTTGTGCGTCGGGCGTACCACCCTGGTGGTGGCGCACCGTCTGTCCACCATTCGCGGCGCGGATGAGATCGCGGTGGTGGCAAACGGCGAGATCGCCGAACAGGGAAACCACGCGGCGCTGTTGGAAAAAGATGGCATATACGCCGACCTCTATTCGCAGGTGATGCCGGTTGACAAGGGAGAGCCTCTTATACTATAATAATTATAACGCTTATTCGTTGTGCGGGGAGTGTGAAAGCATGAAAAAGATGTTTGCGATCATATTGACGGTTGCTTGCTTGCTGGGCATGGCGGTGTATGCACCTGCTGCCGAGCAGAATTACTGCAACTTTTTTGAACAAGAGATAAACATGCTGCACGGTCAGAGTGAAGATGTCCTGCTCGGTGAGACGTTTTCAAATGGTTGTATCACCAAGTACACAAATTACAGGGAGGATTTTTCCGCGTACGATTATACTGCGGGAAATGTAAATTTTTGCATTCCTGCCGATGTGTATGAAGCGGCTGCTCAAAAGCATTTTATTGTAACGCCCGAGCAGCTCCGTAAACGGTATAACGGATATGATGAAGAAGAAAACGCATACTACTTAACCTTGAATGCGTCCGATGACATCTCCCCTGTGTGGCATTACTTAATACAAGGATATGAGCACGCGGCGGGTCGATACGTTGCGTACTTCGAAAAGGTTAATTTGGATTATCGCGATCCGAGCGCAGAGCCCGGTTTGGTAGAGGGACGGGACTATGTGTTGACATGGATCACCGATAAAAACGGCAATCCGGTACAAAAAGCAGCTCTGCTGTTACACCAAAAATTAAAGGTCACGATGGAATATGACGGCGAGAAGGTGAAATTTCTTGCCTGGGAAACCATAGACAAGCTGCCGAACCTTTCCGGCATGACCGTCCCCACCGCGCCGCATACAACCGATAAAACCACCACCGCCGGCGAGACCGATAAAACCACCACCGACGGTGAGGCCGATAAGACTACCGCCGATGGCGAGACGGATAAGACCACCACCGATGGGCAGAGTGACAAGACTACCGCTGACGGACAGACCGATAAGACCACTACGAACAAGGACGGGAAGCCGACAAAGACTACGGTGGATAAGGACGGTAAGACCACCAAGAAAACAAACGAAACAAACGGTAAAGATACGCTTGCAACCGAGGATAAGGATCCCTTGAAAACCACCGATGCGCTTGGTAGTACGGCGACCGGCGGGGCCGATGCGACCACCGCCTTGAAGGATGGCAGGGTCACCACCACAATCGGTACGACCACCACCCGTACTACCCTCAAGAACGGCAGGGTCACTACCACCGCTGTAACCACCACCTTGAAAAACGGTAGAGTTACGACCGAGGGCGAAAGCACAACAACCATTGCCACCACCGTCCAGACCCAGCCGCTTGAAACGGTGTTTGAAACGGAAGCGGTGACCTTGCAGGCGGCGGCAAACGCTTTTCCGGACGGAGTGGTCGTGAATATACAAGCGACAACCTCCGGCAACAGCTTCAGTGCAGCAAAGCTCGCGCTGTCAAATATGGCGGAGCGCTTTGTGGTGTATGATATTACCGCTAAAAACCAAAACGCGACGGTGCAGCCGGCCGGTCGGGTGAGTGCCACCTTCGACATACCGGAAGGCTTTGACGCAAGCCGCACCGCCATCGTGTACATCGCGCCGGGCGGCACGGCGGAGATATTGGTATCCAGAGTGGATACCGCTGCCGGCACGGTGACTGCGGAATTGTCGCATTTCAGCACCTATGCGGTGGCGCAACTGCATTCCGCTGCTGTGGCGCAGCCCGGCGATCCGCTTGGCACCATCCTGCCTGTCGCTGCTGTGGCGATGATCGTCGGCACGGCGTTGTGCATCCTGTTCCGTAAGAAGGGCGAGAGCGCTGTTCTTAACGAGGATACCCAAACCGAGGTGTTAGAGGATGCTGCGAAAGAAGAAGTGACTGAATAATATGTATTTTCCCGCCCTCGGATTGCAGGGCGGGAATTTTTTTGCACAAAAATCATTTAAAAAGTTTGTAGAAACATACAAATTGTTATTTTTGGTTTATCCAAAACACAATATCTTGTGTCTCAAAAAATATTTTCAAAAAAATAAAAAAAACACTTGATTTTACTGGATTTTTGTTGTAATATTATTGGGCACGCGTATGAAATGAGGGCGAAGTATGCCCATTTTCAGACGCGCAGACTGCACGATATGCGATGACGCGGGAGGTTGCGGCAGGTATTGCCGGTTTTTCCGCTGAGTATGTCCGATTTCAAACCGGGCGACAAGAAATACTGTGTCAAGTATGACGGCGAGGTGCGCACTCCCCAACAGTGCGTGTGCCTACTTGCGAGCCGAAGTGCGCGACATAGGACGCTTGAACCGATTCCGGACGCAGTTTGTCCGGTTTTTTAACGGCCGGGAAAGAAACACCCGGCGGTGTGTACGGTTTTAGCGTCGCCCGCCAACTAAAATTTAAGGAGGCGTATTCAAGTGGCAGTCAAAGAAAAAATCCGCATTCGTATCAAAGGTTATGATCATCAGCTGGTCGATCAAGCAGCAGAGAAGATCGTAGAGACCGCTCGCCGCACCGGCGCTCGCGTTTCCGGTCCCATCCCGCTGCCCACCGAGAAAGAGATCGTGACCATCCTTCGCGCTGTTCATAAGTATAAGGATTCTCGTGAGCAGTTCGAAACCCGCACCCACAAGCGTCTGATTGATATTCTCAGACCGTCCAACAAGACCGTTGAGGCTCTTACGGGCCTTGAGCTCCCCGCCGGTGTAGAGATCGAAATCAAACTGTAATCTACGGTTTGTAAGATTTCTCGAAAGCGAGGTCATGTTGGCTCAAAGTACCTTCCACTGACATCGGGAACTCCTTCGGGAAAGCCGCGATACAGTATATATAAAGGTATAGAGAGTCAACCAATAACCAATGGAGGTATAAAACCATGCAAAAAGCTATCATCGGCAAGAAGATGGGCATGACCCAGATCTTCGATGAAAAGGGTAACGTTGTCCCGGTCACCGTCATTGAGGCGGGCCCCTGCGTTGTCGTGCAGAAAAAGACCGTGGAAAACGACGGCTATGCCGCCGTACAGTACGGCTTCGGCGAGATTGCTCCGAAGAACGTAACCAAACCCTTAAAGGGTCATTTCGACAAAGCGGAAGTTGCTCCCAAGAGAGTTCTCCGCGAGTTCCGTCTTGACAACGCTGACAATGCAAATGTCGGCGACCTCGTGAAAGCGGACGTTTTCGCTGCAGGCGACCATGTGGACGTTGTCGGTACCAGCAAAGGTAAAGGCTACGCCGGCGTTATCAAACGTTGGAACCACGCTCGTCTGAAAGAGACTCACGGTAGCGGCCCCGTTGCTCGCCACTCCGGTTCTCAGGGCGTTATCGACCCGGCCCGCGTATTCAAGGGCATGAAGGGTGCCGGTCATTTGGGCGCTGAGCGCGTGACCGTGCAGAATCTGGAAGTTGTCAAAGTTGACGTAGAGAACAACCTCATCGCTGTTAAAGGCGCCATCCCCGGCCCCAAAAACGGCATCGTGGTTCTCACCGACAGCGTCAAGAACGCTTGAGAGGAGGATAAACCATAATGGCTACTGTTAAAACCTATGATATGCTCGGTAAAGAAACCGGCACTATGGAACTGGCTGCAGAGGTGTTCGGCATCGAACCCAACGCTGTTGTTATGCACACCGCTGTTGTGAATTTCCTCGCTAATCAGCGTCAGGGCACCCAGTCCACCAAAACCCGTACCGAAGTTTCCGGCGGCGGCAAAAAGCCCTGGAGACAGAAGGGCACCGGTCATGCGCGTCAGGGTTCCACCCGTGCTCCCCAGTGGACTCACGGTGGCGTGGCGCTCGGCCCGAAGCCCCGCTCCTACAACTACGTCCTGCCCAAGAAGGTCCGCAGACTCGCTCTGAAATCTGCGCTGTCTTCCAAAGTGGCTGAAGGCGAGTTGCTGGTGCTCGACGAGCTGAAACTCGACGAGATCAAAACCAAGACCGTTGCGACCATGTTCGCTGCGCTGGGCGTAGAGAAGAAGGTCCTGCTGGTCCTGCCGGAGAAAAACGACGTGGCTGTTCTGTCCACCCGTAACATCGCCGGTGCCAAGACCGCTCTGGTCAACACCCTGAACACCTATGACATCTTGAACGCTGACAAGATCATCGTTGTGAAAGATGCCGTTGCAAAGATTGAGGAGGTATACAGATGAGCACTGCACGTGATATCATCCTGGCTCCGGTTATCACCGAGAAAGCCGTCTCCGTTCTGCCTGAGAAGAAATACACCTTCCGTGTAAAGAAAGACGCGAACAAAATCGCGATCGCTCAGGCTGTGGAAGAGATCTTCGGCGTGAAAGTCGCGAAGGTCAACACCATCAGCATGAAAGGCCGCCTGCGCCGTATGGGCCGTCACGAGGGTTACACCTCTGACTGGAAAAAGGCGATCGTCACGCTGACCGAAGACTCCAAGACCATCGAGTTCTTCGACGGCATGTTCTAAAAAGAACCGCTGCAAGGCAACGTATGGGAACGGTGATGGGTTACCATCCGACCGTGTCCCGCAAAGCCAAGAAAAGGAGAGTATATTATGGCTATTAAAGTGTATAAGCCGACAACTCCCGGTCGCCGCGGCATGTCCGTTATTGATTACAGCGAACTGTCCAAGGTAGCACCGGAGAAGAGCTTGCTGGCTCCGAAAAACAAAAAGGCCGGCCGTAACAGCTATGGCCGCATCACTGTCCGTCATCGTGGCGGCGGCAACCGCAAGAAGTACAGAATTATCGACTTCAAGCGCGGCAACGCCGGTGTCACCGGTACCGTGATGACCCTCGAGTATGATCCCAACCGTACCGCGCACATCGCGCTGGTGCAGTATGAAGACGGCGAGAAGCGCTACATCATCGCTCCCGCAGGTCTGAAAGTTGGCGACAAAGTTTCCGCCGGCGCTGATGCTGACATCAAACCCGGTAACGCTCTGCCGCTCGCGAACATCCCGACCGGTACCTTCATCCACAACGTGGAGCTGTATCCGGGCAAAGGCGCTCAGCTCGCTCGTGCCGCCGGCACCATGGCGCAGCTGATGGGCAAAGAGGGTGCGCTCGCGATGGTGCGTCTGCCCTCCGGCGAGATGCGCTACGTTCCCATGAACTGCATGGCCACCATCGGTCAGGTCGGTAACATGGATCATGCTAACGAAAAGATCGGTAAGGCCGGTCGTAAACGTCACATGGGTTGGCGTCCGCAGGTTCGCGGTTCTGTTATGAACCCCTGTGATCACCCGCACGGCGGTGGTGAGGGCAAGTCCCCCATCGGTCGTCCCGGTCCTGTGACTCCCTGGGGCAAACCTGCTCTGGGTCATAAGACTCGCAAAACCCACAACCGCTCCGATAAATTTATCGTGAAGCGTCGCGACAGCAAGTAATCGAAAGGAGATCAAGATTTATGAGCAGAAGCGTAAAGAAGGGTCCTTTCGTGCAGCCTGTGCTGTTGAAAAGGATTCAGGAAATGAATGCCTCCGGCGAAAAACGCATCTTGAAGACCTGGAGCCGCGCCTCCACCATCTTCCCGGATTTCGTCGGTCATACTATCGCGGTCCACGACGGCCGCAAACATGTTCCGGTATATGTGACCGAGGACATGGTTGGCCACAAACTGGGTGAGTTTGCTCCCACTCGTACCTTCAAAGGTCATGTGGGTTCCAAAACCAGCGGCTGATAACGGAAAGGAGAGAAACACCATGGAAGCAAGGGCACAAGCAACCTATGTCCGTATTTCCCCTCGCAAAGTGAAGATCGTTCTCGACCTCATCCGCAACAAGCCGGTTGACGAAGCGATGGCGATCGTGAAATTTACCCCCAAAGCTGCTTGCGAGCCGATCGCAAAGTTGCTGAAATCCGCGACTGCCAATGCGGAAAACAATCTGAATCTCGACAGAAAAGATCTGTATGTTTCGGAATGTTTCGTCTGCCCGGGTCCGATTCTCAAGAGAATCCGTCCCCGTGCGCAGGGCCGCGCTTATCGCATCGAAAAGAGAACTTCACACATCACCTTAGTGCTTAAGGAACAAGAATAAGCGAAGGAGGAGGTACATTATGGGACAGAAAGTTAATCCCCACGGCCTTAGAGTCGGCATTATCAAGAATTGGGATTCTCGCTGGTTCGTAAAGGATAAGGATTTCGGCGACACGCTGGTATCCGACTACAACCTGCGTAAGTATCTGAAACAGACCCTGTTCGCTGCAGGCGTCTCTAAAATCGAGATCGAGCGTGATGCTTCCCGCGTACGCGTGAACATCCACTGTGCCAAGCCGGGCATCGTCATCGGCAAGGGCGGCGCTGAGATCGAAAAACTGCGTGCGACCTGTGAAAAGAAATTGGGCAAAGCGACCCTTCTGAACATCGTTGAGGTGAAGAACCCCGACGTGGATGCACAGCTCGTCGCTGAAAACATTGCGCAGCAGCTGGAAAAACGTATCGCTTTCCGTCGTGCCATGAAACAGGCCATCGGTCGCGCGATGAAGCTGGGCGCTAAGGGTATCAAAACCCAGTGTGCCGGTCGCTTGGGCGGCGCTGAAATCGCTCGCACCGAGCAGTACCATGAAGGCACCATCCCGCTGCAGACCCTGCGTGCGGATATTGATTACGGTTTCGCTGAGGCGAACACCACCTACGGTAGAATCGGCGTTAAAGTTTGGCTCTATCGCGGCGAGGTGCTTGCCGGTGCTGCGAAGCCCCGTCGTGAAGGAGGCCGTAAGTAATGCTGTTACCTAAGAGAGTTAAATACCGCCGCGTTCACAGAGGCCGCCTGACCGGTAAGGCTTATCGCGGTAACGAAATCAGCTACGGACAGTTTGGTCTGCAGGCTACCGAGCCCGCATGGATCACTTCCCGTCAGATCGAGGCAGCCCGTATCGCTATGACCCGTTACATCAAACGTGGCGGTCAGGTATGGATCAAAATCTTCCCCGACAAACCCATCACCGAGAAACCCGCTGAGACCCGCATGGGTTCCGGTAAAGGTTCTCCCGAATATTGGGTAGCGGTTGTAAAACCGGGCCGCATCATGTTTGAGATTGCCGGCGTCAGCGAGGAAGTAGCGCAGGAAGCTATGCGTCTTGCCGCTAACAAGCTGCCCATCAAATGTAAATTTGTGACCAAGGAAACGGATGGTGAGCAGTAATGAAAAAAG
>JAZUAN010000012.1:0-43268 GCA_045638005.1 Acutalibacteraceae bacterium
CACTCTGTGGGTCGGGGATTTTTCTGTGTTGCGCAGTCGGTGAGGAGACACTGAAAATACGCGGAGATAGCGCAGACGAGAAAAAGCAGATGCAGCGTATTTTGTGGAGTTTGGCTTTGCCGAACTCGCCGGTTCGAGTCCGGCCACCGGCACCAATACAAAAAAAGACACCCTCATGGGTGTCTTTTTTTGTATTCGTACAGTAGATGGACGAAGGACCTGAAAACCGCGAAGCGGTTTTCGCAAAGGATTTGCGAGAAGAAATGAAAAGTTCGCACATACGAAAGCGCAAATCCGGTTCGAGTCCGATCTCCTTGTATTTGTACAGCGGATGGACGAAGAACCTGAAGGTTTCCGTCCACAGAAAATATTCGAAAAGAGGGTATATTGAGCACTTGAAAATATTGCTGTAGGGCAAGGGCATACTATCCCCGAAAGGGGAATAGATATGGATACAGTTATTGAAATGCAGGATATTTACAAAATTTATCAGACCGGAGATACCGAGGTGCACGCGCTGGACGGCGCGTCTCTTTCGGTGAAAGAGGGCGAATTTGTCGCCATTGTGGGGCGCTCGGGGTCGGGGAAATCCACCCTTATGAACATTTTAGGGTGCCTCGATCTGCCCACTGCCGGCAGTTATAGGTTGGGCGGGGAGGAGATTTCCGCTATCCCTGAAAAACGGCTGTGCTTTCTCCGTAATCGGCAGATAGGCTTTATCTTTCAGAGTTTTCATCTGCTGCCGTCCTTGACCGCACTGGAAAATGTGGAACTGCCGCTCACCTATGCCGGTATGCGGCGCAGTGAACGCCGCGCGGTTGCCACAAAAATGCTGGAAAAGGTGGGGCTTTTAGATCGCATGCACCATTATCCCACGCAGATGTCGGGCGGGCAGCAGCAGCGGGTTGCCATTGCCCGCGCTGTGGCAGGGGAACCCCCGCTCATTTTGGCGGATGAACCCACCGGCAATCTGGATGAGCGATCAGGTGCAGATGTGATGGCACTTTTGCAGCAATTAAATAATCTCGGCACCACAATTTTGCTCATCACCCATGATCCGGCAGTTGCCGCCAAAGCAGGAAGGCAGGTGGAAATGCAAGCGGGAAGGCTATTTCCGCTGTAAAATTTTCAAAAAATATTGACAAAAGCTGACAAAAAGAGTATTCTTGAAAATGAAATTTTCAGATCCCTTTCCTGCAAAATGGAAACATTTGGAACTTTGTATCTTAATTTAGGAGTGGTCTTAAATGAGCTTCAAAAATCAGTATTTGAACGAGTTGATGGAAACCGTCAAAAAACGCAATCCCGGCGAGGCGGAATTTCATCAGGCGGTGCAAGAGGTTCTCGAATCTCTGGAACCGGTCGTTGAAAAGCGCCCCGATTTCATCGAAAAAGGTGTGCTTGAAAGCATCGTAGAGCCGGAACGCATCATCAAGTTCCGCGTGCCGTGGGTGGATGACAACGGCAAGGTGCAGGTCAACCGCGGTTATCGCATCCAGTTCAATTCCGCGATTGGTCCTTACAAGGGCGGTCTGCGTTTCCATCCGACCGTGACTGAGAGTGTTATCAAATTCCTCGGTTTTGAACAAACCTTTAAAAACTCCTTGACCGGTCTGCCCATGGGCGGCGGCAAGGGCGGCTCCGACTTTGATCCGCAGGGCAAATCCGATATGGAAGTTATGCGTTTCTGTCAGAGCTTTATGACCGAGCTTTCCAAGTATATCGGTCCTGACACCGACGTACCCGCCGGCGATATCGGCGTGGGCGCGAGAGAGATCGGTTATCTCTTCGGTCAGTACAAGAGACTGCGCGACGAGTTTACCGGTGTTCTGACCGGCAAAGGTCGTTCCTACGGCGGCTCTATTCTCCGCCCCGAGGCCACCGGCTTTGGTGCTGTGTACTACACCGTTGAACTGCTCAAAACCTACGGTGAAGACATTAAAGGTAAGACCTTTGCTATCTCCGGCTTCGGCAACGTTGCTTGGGGTGCTGTGCAAAAGATCACCGAACTCGGCGGCAAGGTCGTGACCATCTCCGGTCCCGACGGCTACGTGTATGACGAGGACGGTATCAACACTCCCGAAAAGATCGACTTCATGCTCGAAATGCGCGCTTCCTGCCGTAACAAGGTGCAGGACTATGCCGACAAATTCGGCGTACCGTTCTATGCGGGTAAAAAACCGTGGGAGGTCAAGGTGGACGTCGTGCTGCCCTGCGCTACCCAGAACGAGGTGCGGCTTGAGGATGCGAAGAATATCATTGCCAACGGCGTGAAGTATTATGTTGAGGTTTCCAACATGCCCACCACCGCTGAGGCTGTGGCATACCTCAAAGAGAACGGCGCCATTATCGCCCCCTCCAAAGCGGTTAACGCGGGCGGCGTGGCGGTTTCGGGTCTTGAGATGTCCCAGAACTCCATGCGCTACGGCTGGACTGCCGAAGAGGTGGACGAGAAACTGCATCAGATCATGAAAGGCATTTACGATGCGTCTGTTGCCGCTGCCAAAGAGTACGGCATGGAGGGCGACCTCATTGCGGGCGCTAACATCGCAGGCTTCTTGAAAGTTGCGGATGCCATGATGGCACAGGGCGTTGTTTAAGAGCGTACAGTATTACATACTTTACCCCGCGGTCAGCTGATTTTCGGTTGACCGCGGTTTTTTTATGATAGTATTTTTAAAAGAAATCATGTCGGAGGAACAGAGAATGGCAACTGTAAAACCGATAAAATTGATCCCCGCCTGCAAAGGCTATCTGTGGGGCGGTTGCGGGCAGCGGTGCGCTTAAAATGCATGGCGAAACTTTGCAGCTGCAACCCGGCGACAGGGTATATGTCCCCGCACAGGAGGGGGGAATATACCCTGTCCGGTGATATGACACTGGTGTTGACTGAAATTCCAAATTGAACAAACCGTCTTAAAAGGAGAGCTTTGCTCTCCTTTTTTCTTGCAAAAGTTGAAAAATTATGGTAATATATCATAGGTCTAATATTGGTTTTTGTATGTATATTGATTTTTATGAAATACTAACGGATGAATATCCGATCATCACCTGCTTTTTGCAGAACGGAGGATACGCATATGATTTGGCATACCGGTATGAGAGCAGATGTTATAAAGGAACTGGAAACTGACGAGGTTGGCGGTCTTACTACGGAGCAAGCAGCAAAGCGCTTGGAGGAATACGGACCCAATGTGCTGCGCGAGAAACCGCGGCGTAATTTCCTGCAACGCTTTTTAAGCCAGATGCAGGACACCATGGTTATCATTTTGCTGATCGCCACGGTGGTGTCCCTGGGACTTTGCATTTACAATTCCATCAGAGGTTTAGAAGCCGATTGGGCGGAGCCGTTTGTGATCGTCGCGATATTGATTTTAAACGCGGTGATCGGTGTTGTTCAGGAGAGCAAAGCGGATGCCGCTTTGGAAGCGCTCAAAAACATGTCAGCACCTATTGCAAAGGTGTGGCGCGACGGGGTTCTTACCACCGTTTCCTCCACCGAATTGGTGCCGGGTGATATTATTTCGGTAGAAGCGGGAGATATGATCCCCGCCGATTGCCGCCTTTTGGAAACCGCGCGGCTGCAATGTGATGAAGCCGCCCTTACAGGTGAATCGCTGCCGGCGGAAAAGGATGCGCTGACAGAGCTGATCAGCACCGTATCGCTCGGCGACCGTCTTAACATGGCATACAGCGGCTGCGCTGTGTCTTACGGTACCGGCAAAGCGGTGGTGGTATCCACCGGAATGGCGACCGAAATGGGTCGCATTGCGGCTATGCTCGGCAACGAAGAGGATGCCGCTACCCCCTTGCAGCGCAAATTGGCGCAGCTCGGCAAGCAGCTGGGATTTTTGGCACTTGCGATCTGTATTGTGATCTTTGTTATCGGACTTTTTAGCCGCATGCAGGTATTGGATATCTTCATGACCGCTGTTTCGTTGGCGGTTGCGGCGATTCCGGAGGGTTTGCCCGCTATTGTCACCATCGTACTTGCGATGGGTGTACAGCGTATGGTCAAGAAAAATGCGCTTATCCGCCGTTTGCCCGCTGTGGAAACTTTGGGCAGCGCTTCGGTTATCTGCTCGGACAAGACCGGCACCCTCACCCAAAACCGCATGACCATCACCCGCGGTTTCGTGGGTAATCATATAGAAGATCTGCGTCAGACCCCCACCGACGGCGCGTTGGCGCTCATTCGTTTGGCGTCACTTTGCACCGACGGTAGCGTGCAGGTCACCGCAGAGGGTGTGGAGCAGCATATCGGCGATCCCACCGAGACCGCTATCATTGCTTATGCGTTGCATAACGGTATCGAAAAGGACGATCTGTTTGCGCAGTGCCCGCGTCTGGACGAAATTCCGTTTGATTCCGATCGAAAACTGATGACCTCTATTCATCTGATTGATGGTGAGACGGTTGCTATCGTAAAGGGCGCGCCCGAGATACTGCTTTCCCGCTGTGTGGACGGCAATATCAAAGAAGCGCTCGCAGCCAATGAAACGATGGGTAAAGCGGCGTTGCGTGTGCTGGCTGTCGCTTGTAAACGTTTGGACAGCGCGCCTGCTGACCCCGATCCTAATGAATTGGAAAACGGTTTGACCCTTTTGGGCCTTCTCGGCATGATCGACCCGCCGCGACAGGAGGCGATCACCGCTATCCGCGAATGTCGTGCCGCAGGTATCCGCCCGATCATGATCACCGGCGACCACGTGGTCACCGCCTCTGCGATTGCCACCCAGATGGGTATTCTTACAGAGGATACAAAAGCCATTACCGGTGCCGAGCTTGCGGAAATGTCGGATAAGGATCTCAAAAAACACATTGCGGAATACAGCGTATACGCCCGCGTGACGCCCGCCGATAAAATTCGCATCGTGAAAGCGTGGCGCAAGCGTGGTGATGTGGTCGCAATGACCGGCGACGGTGTTAACGACGCGCCTGCCCTCAAAGCCGCCGACATCGGCTGTGCCATGGGTATTACCGGCACCGATGTTGCGAAAGGTGCTTCGGATATCACCTTGATGGACGATAACTTTGCCACCATCGTTGCCGCCGTCAAGGAAGGTCGCGGTATTTATGACAACATCCGCAAAGCGGTGCATTTCCTGCTTTCCTGCAATCTGGGTGAAGTGCTCGCGGTGTTCTTGTCCATGATCTTCTGGCGCGAAACGCCGCTGCTGCCTATTCAGCTGTTGTGGATCAACCTCGTTACCGACAGTCTGCCCGCGCTCGCACTCGGTGTAGAGCCGGTGGAAGGTGATATTATGAGTCGTAAGCCCCGCAGCCGCAGGGAAGGACTTTTCTCCGGCGGTGTGGGCGGTCAGGCGATCTGGCAGGGCTGTATGATCGGCATACTTGCTATTATTGCATACGTGATCGGCTCGCGTTTCCTGCCGGCACCCGATGCGCCGTTCTTTGAAAATCTGTTCCGTCAGGATACGCTCAATCTGCCGCTTGGCGAGACCATGGCATTTGCCACCCTCGCCTTTGCACAGATGGTACACGCTTTTAATGTACGATCCTCTCATTCGTTGTTTGAGATCGGCTTCTTCTCCAACATGCGTATGTGCGGTGCGTTCTTGGCGTCTTTGGCTTCTATGTTGCTGGTGTTGCTCGTTCCTTTCATGCGTACCGTTTTCAGCTTGGAGGTTATGCCGGGCGCCGCTTGGCTTATCTGTATTGCGCTCGCGTTCGTACCGTTCATCGTATCCGAAGTGTACAAATACGGTAAAGAAAAGAAAGCGCTTGCTGCCGCTGCCGTGCCCGCCGAAACGGTACAGCAGCCTACCGCTGAGGATCCGTTGGAGGTTCCCGCGTTCGTGGATGCGGATCAGGCGGTACAGCCCGAAGAGGTACAGCAGGAGTTTTACGTATCCGAGGCGGAGGTGCCGGTGGAGACCGAGCTTGCCGCAGAGAAGGATGATACCCAAACAAAGGAATGATCAGATAAATGTTTGCCAGTGTCAATAGCCTTGGTTTGCACGGTATTGACGGCTTTGCCGTTAAAACGGAAGCGGATATTTCGGGGGGCTTGCCTTCCTTTGAGTTAGTAGGCTTGCCGGACGCTGCGGTGCGCGAATCCCGTGACCGCGTGCGCGCGGTGATCAAAAATGCGGGGTTTACCTATCCTGTCAGCCGTGTCACCGTGAATTTGGCGCCTGCCGACGTCAAAAAGGAGGGTCCCGTATACGATCTGCCGCTGTTTATCGCGCTGCTCACCGCATCGGGACAGCTGAAAGCGGATCTCAAAAACAAAGCCTTCATCGGAGAACTGTCGCTCGCCGGCGAAATTCGTCCGGTGCGCGGTGTGCTGCCGATGGCGATCGCAGCAAAAGAAGCGGGCTTTACCGAGCTGTTCGTGCCGAAAGAAAATGCCGAAGAAGCCGCGGTGGTGGAAGGGATTTCGGTTTTTGCACCACCGACTGTTGCGGCACTTTTACAGCACCTTTTAGAAGTTATTCCGTTGCCGCGCGTTTTGCCGCCGGAAAATACCGATGTGCAAACCGCACTCATGCCGGATTTTGCCGACGTGATGGGGCAGGAGGCGGCAAGACGCGCCGTGGAGGTTGCTGCTGCCGGCTCACACAACTTGCTGTTCATTGGTTCTCCCGGCTCCGGTAAAAGCATGCTGGCTAAGCGGTTGCCGTCCATCCTACCGGATCTGACACCGGCGGAATCTTTGGAAATCACCAAAATCCATTCGGTTGCCGGCACGCTGCCCGGTGGCAGTGGCCTTTTGAAGGAGCGTCCGTTCCGCGCACCGCACCATAACATTTCTCCGCAAGGTCTTGCGGGCGGCGGCGTGATACCGCGCCCCGGTGAGATTTCTTTGGCGCACGGTGGTGTGCTGTTTTTGGATGAATTACCCGAATTTTCCCGTCAGACCATGGAATGCCTGCGTCAACCGCTTGAAGACGGCAAGGTCACCATCTCCCGCGTGAGCGCATCGCTTACTTACCCCAGTGATATTATGCTGGTGGCGGCGATGAATCCCTGCCCTTGCGGTTATTTTGGACATCCCACCCGCGCTTGTACCTGTACGGCTGCGGCGGCGGGGCGGTATATCAATAAGATTTCCGGTCCGCTTTTGGATCGCATTGATCTACATATTGAGGTGCCGCCGGTGGAGTTTGATCACCTTGCTGCTACCGAAAAAGCAGAAAGCTCTGCTGAAATCAAAAAGCGGGTCAATGCCGCCAGAGAGATCCAGCGTGCGCGCTTTGCCGGTACAGGTATTGTCGCGAATGCGGCTATCCCGACAGCTTCTCTCAAAGAAATGTGCCCCATGACCGAGGGTGCCAAAACTATGCTCAAAAACGCGTTTGAGCGGTTAGGGTTGTCTGCGCGTGCGTATGATCGGCTGTTAAAGGTGTCCCGCACCATTGCCGACCTTGACGGCAAGGAGGTCATTGATACCGCACACATTGCGGAAGCCATTCAGTACAGAAGTCTTGACAGAAAATACTGGCAAACCAGATAAAACAGATATCGGCAGACCATACGGTCTGCCGATTTCATCAAGAAAAGAAGGAGGTGACACCTGTGCAGGAAAATAAAAAAATCGCGCAGCTGCGTGCAAAAGCCATGACGTTGCCGTTGGAACCGGGCGTATATATCATGAAAAATGCCGATAACGAAATTATCTATATCGGCAAAGCAAAAGTGCTCAAAAACCGTGTCAGTCAGTATTTTGGCGCAGATACAAATCATTCTCTTAAAGTCCGCCGCATGGTAGCACAGGTGGATACCTTTGAATATATCGTGGTGGGCAGCGAATTTGAAGCACTCGTGCTGGAATGCTCGCTCATCAAACAACACAAGCCGAAATACAACATTCTTTTAAAGGATGATAAAGGCTACCGCTATATCCGCGTTACCCCGCCGCCGTTTTCCAGAGTGTTGGAAGCAAAGCAAATGTTGGAAAACGACCAAGCGAAATATATCGGTCCGTATATGAGTTCGTATGATCTGCGTCAGGCAGTGAAGGAGACCTCTTCCATTTTTAAGCTTGCGACCTGCAACCACCATTTGGAATACGGCAAAGCGACCGTTCGCCCTTGTCTCAACGCGCATATCGGACTTTGCTGTGCACCGTGCACCGGCAAAGTGAGCGAAGCTGCCTATGCCGAGCGGGTGGAGGATGCGATCGGATTTTTGACCAAAGGCAGCGCCAAAACCATGGCAGTTTTACAGCAGCGGATGCAGGAGGCGGCGGAAAATCTCGAATTTGAGACCGCTGCGAGGTTGCGTGACCGTATCGCCGCTATCAAGCGGTTATCGGATAAGCAAAAGGTGGTCATGTCCAACGTAGAGGAGCAGGACGTGATCGCGGTTGCCACAGGCTCGGGAAAAAGCTGTTTTCAGGTGTTCCGTTTTTCGGACGGTGCGCTGAAAGAGGATGAATATTTCATGCTGGACGAGCAGGAAAACCTGCCCGCCGCCAGAGCGGAATTTTTGTTGCAGTATTATACCACGCGTGACCGTGTACCGCAGCAGGTGACCTTAGATGGTGAGACGGAAGACAGGGAGATTTTAGAGCAGCTGCTCACCGAAAAACGCGGCAGACGGGTGCATATCGTGTTGCCGCAGATTGGCGAGCAGGCGCATCTTGTGGAAATGTGCAAAAACAATGCTGCCGAGCGCATTGCGCATAAGGTCGGTATGACCGGCAGGGAAAGCGCTGCGCTCGAAGAACTGCGCGAGATTTTGGGGCTGAAAAAAGCGCCGCTGTATATTGAGTGTTATGATATTTCCCATACCGCGGGCGATACCCCCGTCGCGGGTATGGTGGTGTTCAAAAACGGCAAGCCGTTTAAGAGTGCTTATCGTCGCTTTATGGTGAAAGAGGCGATGGGCGGGGATGATTACGCATCCATGCGTGAGGTTCTGTGCCGCCGTATGACCGAACTTAAAAACGCCGAAACGGAGGAAGGCTTTGGGAGAAAACCCGATCTCATTTTGCTGGACGGCGGCGAAGAACATGTGGCGGCAGTAAAACCGCTTGTGGATAGTTTCGGTTACGATATTCCGGTATTCGGTCTGGTGAAGGATGATAAACACCGCACCCGCGCTATCTCCGCTGACGGCGGGGAGATCGCGATCGCGGCAAAGCGTACGGTGTTTACGCTACTTTCGAACATTCAAGAGGAAGTACATCGCTTTGCTATCAGCTATCATCGACAAAAACGTGGGCGCAGCAATGTGTCTACCACGCTGTTGCAGATCCCGGGTGTGGGAAAAGAACGCGCCAAAGCGCTTTTGCGGCAGTTTGGGTCGGTGAAAGCGGTGAGCGGGGCAAGTGTAGAGCAACTGCTGTTGGTAAAAGGTATGACCCGCCCTGCGGCAGAGGCGATCTTCAGATTTTTTAACGGGGAAGAGGACGAAAATGGCTGAAATCAAAACCAATGCTATGCGCATGCTGGATAAAGCGGGCGTTTCCTATACATTGCACACCTACCCGGCTGATGGTGGCATTGACGGATTATCCATCGCCGCTAAAATGGGGCAGCCGGTGGAGATGGTGTATAAAACGCTGGTCACTAAGGGAAAAAACACCCATTTTGTGTTTGTAATACCGGTGGCAGAGGAACTAAACTTAAAAGCCGCCGCCCGCACGGTGGGAGAAAAGGCGGTGGAGATGATCGCTGTTAAGGATATCAATAAAGTGACCGGCTACATCCGCGGCGGATGCAGTCCGGTGGGTATGAAAAAGCAGTTTCAAACGGTGATTGATGCATCTGCCGAAAGTCTCGACACTTTTTATGTCAGTGGCGGCAGAATAGGTCTGCAAATGCAGCTAAACCCGAAAGATCTCTGCGCTTTTATCGACGCACAGTTTGCGGATATAACATTGTAAAATTAAAAGCCATTCTGCAATTTGCAGAATGGCTTTTTTATTGTATCTTACGCCAAAATCGCTTTGTGGAACACCTTTTTGCCTTTGCGGATCTTGACACCTTCGGTGAGCTGTTCCGCGGTGATGGCGGTGTTGGGATCGGTAACCTTTTCGTCGTTCACCGACACGCCGCCCTGCTGGATAAGACGGCGGGCTTCACCGTTGGAGGGCGCCAGTTTGCAGGCGACCATCAGGGTGAGGATGCCGATCTTGCCGTCGGTGAGCTGGTCAGCGGTAAGTGTGGTGGTGGGCATGTTGGCATCATCGCCGCCGCCCACAAACAGCGCTTTCGCCGCTGCCTGCGCTTTTGCCGCTTCCTCCTCACCGTGCACCAACTTGGTGAGCTCAAAGGCGAGGATCTCCTTAGCGGTGTTTAATTGCTCGTCCTTCCATGCGTCCATCTCGTTGATCTGTTCGAGCGGCAGGAAGGTCAGCATACGGATGCATTTGAGCACGTCGGCATCTTCAACATTGCGCCAGTACTGATAAAACTCAAACGGACTGGTTTTGTTGGGATCCAGCCACACGGCGCCTTTCGCCGTTTTGCCCATCTTTTTGCCCTCGGAATTGAGCAGCAGGGTGATGGTCATCGCGTGCGCATCTTTGGCGAGCTTACGGCGGATAAGCTCGGTGCCGCCCAGCATGTTGCTCCACTGGTCGTTGCCGCCGAACTGCATGTTACAGCCGTAGTTCTGATACAGATAGTAAAAATCATACGACTGCATGATCATGTAGTTGAACTCTAAGAAGGAAAGACCTTTTTCCATGCGTTGTTTATAGCACTCGGCGCGCAGCATGTTGTTGACCGAGAAACAAGCGCCTACCTCGCGCAGTACGTCTACGTAGTTGAGGTCCAAAAGCCAGTCGGCGTTATTCACCATCTGCGCTTTGCCTTCACCAAATTCGATAAAGCGTTCCATCTGCTTCTTGAAGCAGGCGCAGTTGTGATCAATGGTCTCCTTGGTCATCATGGAACGCATATCGGTTCTGCCGGAGGGGTCACCGATCATGGCGGTGCCGCCACCAATCAGCGCGATCGGCTTGTTGCCCGCCATTTGCAGACGCTTCATCAGACACAGCGCCATGAAATGTCCCACATGCAGCGAATCGGCGGTGGGATCAAAGCCGATGTAAAAGGTCGCTTTGCCGTTGTCAATCATCTCTTTGATCTCTTCTTCGTTTGTTACCTGCGCGATAAGACCGCGGGCAACCAATTCGTCATATACTTTCATGTGTATCTCTCCTTAAAATTATATACTGTAAAATCAAAAACGCCCTCCGTCCCAAAAGGGACAGAGGGCGTAAAAATTACGCGGTACCACCTCTGGTTCGGATATGCCTCGCGGCAGACCCCTTTGCATGTGCATGTGCACACCGGCGCGGTATCGGGCGCACCCGTCCTACCCTACACACCTGCTAAGGCTTCGGGCAAGCAGCTCCGGAATGTATTCAAAAGGGCACTTTACATCCTCGCAGCAACCGGATGCTCTCTGAAAAAGATGCGTCTTTTTACTGGTTTCCTTCATCGCTTTGCGTTATTTTACCATGTAAAGATAAAAAAAGCAAGTCTCTAAGACGATTTTTCGCTCGCGGTGTGTCTATTGTAGAAAATCACAAAAAAATAACGAAAGAATTCCCGGAATTTTACATTTTCACTTGCCAAAGTGGATTTAATTGTGTATAATTACCAAAGAAGACAGTAAAATGTCTGTAAAAAAGTCAAAAGTCCTGAAGGAGAGCTATTATGTCTAATCGCCTTTTCCAGGGTGTCGTGCATCAGATGCAGGACGCCATTGACCGCACTGTGGGTGTTATTGATGAAACCATGAGCATCATTGCATGCAGCGACCTCGGTCGTATCGGCGAGCAGGTATCGGTTATCACCGCTGAAACCTTCTCTGTGCCGGATGCCTTCCAGTTGGAGGGGTATACATACAAGCCTTTTGGCTCCCGCCCGCACTGTGAATACGTGCTGTTTGTGGAGGGTGACGACGTAGAAGCGCTGCGGTATGTGTCGCTGCTCACCATTTCGCTTTCCAATATCAAGCAGTATTATGACGAAAAATACGATCGCGGTAATTTTGTGAAAAACGTGATCTTAGACAACATTCTTTCAGGTGATATTTATCTCAAAGCGCGTGAACTGCGCTTTAACAGCGACGTGGAGCGTGTGGTGTTGCTCATTCGCGTGGCGTCCCATTCGGACGTATCCGCCTATGACGTGGTGCAAAACCTGTTCCCTGATAAGGCGAAGGACTTTGTTATCAATATCAATGAGACCGATATCGCACTTGTTAAGGAGATCCGCAGCGGTATTGAAAGCCGTGACCTTGAAAAGCTCGCGTGCTCCATCGTGGATACGCTCAGCAGTGAATTCTATACGCAGGTTTCTGTCGGCATCGGTACTTGTGTTACGGGCATCAAAGAGCTTGCTTCTTCTTTCAAAGAAGCGCAGATCGCGTTGGAGGTCGGCAAGGTGTTTGACACCGAGCGCACTATCGTCAGCTACGATAATCTCGGCATTGCCCGTCTGATTTATCAGCTGCCCACCACCCTTTGTGAGATGTTCTTGCGTGAGATCTTTAAGCGCGGCTCCATCGAATCGCTGGATCAGGAGACTCTCTTTACTATTCAGAAATTCTTTGAGAACAACCTAAACGTGTCCGAGACTTCGAGAAAGCTGTTTTTACACCGTAATACGCTGGTGTATCGTTTAGAGAAGATCAAGAGACTGACGGGCTTGGATCTTCGCAAGTTCGACGATGCCATCGTGTTCAAAGTGGCATTGATGGTGAAGAAATACCTCACCGCCAATCCTATCAAATACTAAAATCTGATAAGCTCAATGGCAGGAAACTGGATAGTTTACCTGCCTTGTGCTGTTTTATCGGGCTGCTTTTAATGGAAAATTTTAAGGGTTGAAAGTGCCCTTTTCATTCGGTATACTGGCAAGTATGATACTAAAAAGGAGGCAATCGTTGTGATCGAATTTCGCGGTGTCTATAAGAAATACGGCAACGGCACCGAAGCATTAAAAGATGTCAACATTCACATCGAAGACGGTGAGTTTGTTTTTATAATCGGCGAATCCGGCGCAGGTAAAAGTACGTTTTTAAAACTGATCATGCATGAGGAAACGCCGTCTGCGGGCGAAGTGATCGTCAATAATTTTAAATTTTCGCGTTTAAAACGGCGGGATATTCCGTATCTGCGCCGCACCATGGGCATTGTGTTTCAGGATTTCCGCCTTATTAACACCATGACCGTATTTGATAACGTGGCGTTTGCCATGCGTGTCACCGGTGCGACCAGACGAGAGATTCGCAGACGCGTACCGTATATTTTGCAGTTGGTCGGCTTGCAGGACAAAGCACACAATTTCCCGCCGGAGCTGTCCGGCGGCGAACAGCAGCGTGTAGGATTAGCCCGCGCGCTGGTGAACAATCCTGCGCTCATTATTGCCGACGAACCTACCGGTAACGTTGACCCCGAGCGCGCGCGCGATATTGTGGAGTTGCTCACTGAGATCAACCGTCGCGGCACCACTGTCTTAATGGTTACCCATGAACGGTCGTTGGTGGAACGTTTCCCCAGCCGTACCATCACTATTAAAGATGGCGAAGTGGTTTCGGACGTCGGCGGCCCCGGCCCGCAGACCACGGCGGTCCCTGAGCGTGCACCGGTGAGATTGGGAGGTGATCTGCTGTGAAACTTTCCAGTTTGCGATATCTGACCCGAGAGGGTTTACGCAGTATTTGGCAAAATCGGTTTATGGCGATCGCCTCGGTGGCGGTGCTGGTAGCGTGCTTGTTGCTGAGCGGATTTGCCTATCTCGTGTTGGAAAACGTGGAGCACGCCTTTAATTGGGTGTACGGTCAAAATGTGGTGGTCGTGTTTGCGAAAACCGATTGCACCGACGAGCAGGTTACCGCAATTGGCAATACGTTGAGCACCATTAGCAATGTCAAAGAGGTGACCTTCCTTTCCAAGGAGGAATCGTTGCAAAAATACGGCGACTCCCTGCCGAAAGAAACCTACGAAAGCTTGCAGGGTGATCAAAATCCGCTGCCGGACTCGTATGTTGTAGCGCTGAATGACCTTGCACTTTTTGAACAAACCGTCACCCAGATCGAAGCGATCGACGGTGTGGACGAAGCGTCCTATGACGGCAATATCGCCGAGACCCTTATCACGGTGCGACAGGTGGCACTCACGGTGGGCCTTTGGGTCATGCTGCTGTTACTGGTCGTATCCTTGTTTATCATTGCTAACACCATCAAGCTGACGGTGTATAACCGTCGCTTGGAGATTTATATCATGCGTTCGGTGGGCGCCACCGGTGCGTTTATCCGTATCCCCTTTATGATCGAGGGCATGACGCTGGGACTGATCTCTGCGTTGCTGTCTTACGGTATCGTTTGGGGCTTATATGACAAACTTCTTGATTTCTTCCCGGCCACCTCATCTCTGTTCTCGTTGATGCCGTTTGAGAATGTGTGGAACACATTGCTTGTCGGCTTTGTGGTGATCGGTACCCTCACCGGTATGCTGGGCAGTGCCATTGCTACCGGCAAATATCTGCACAAGGAAGGAAGCGAAAAAGCATGAAAAAGCGTTCACTTTCGGTGCGCCTTTTGTCATTGCTATCCGCACTGACGCTGCTTGCAATTATGATGACAGCCTCCTTGCCCGTGCCTGTGTCCGCTGCTTCCATCCAGGAACAGATCGACGCATTGGAAAAAGAACAATCGGCTCTCAAAAATCAAATTGCTGATGCCAAAGACAGCATGGCGGACAGCAAAGAAACGCGTGATCTGTATACACAACAGATCAGTAGCGTTGAGCAACAAATTGAGCTTTTAGACGGTCAGATCGGCAACTTGAATGCGCAAGTCGCCCAAAAGAATGCTGACATCGCCAAGATGGAGCAACAGATCAAGGATAATCAGGCGGAAAAAGAAGAGGTGCATCGCATGCTGGGCGAACGGCTGCGTGCTATTGCTAAGCGCGGCAATCTGTCCACTTTTCAGATGCTGATGAACACCGAAAACTATACCGACTATCTGGTGAAATCCAAAATGATGGAGCTGGTCGCAGAGAAGGATCAGGCCGCCATTGATACGTTGGAACAAAAGCTTGCGGAGATTCAAGCGGCTGAAAACAAGGTGCGCGAGGAAAAAGCATCGATCGAAATCAAAAAGCAAGAGGTGGAAGGTCTGCGTCTTGCCTCCAATACCAAAAAGAAGGAACTGGATGCGCTGTACACCAAAGCCAACGCCGCATACCAAAGCGATAAAAAGGAAGTAGAAGCTCTCAACAGAGAATTGGAGCAGACTGAGGCAAATATCAAGAAACTGCTTGCGGCGCATAACAGCACCGGCTCGTACGTTGCCACCTCGATGTTCTGGCCGGTTCCTACCGTTCGTCGCATTTCTTCTAACTTCGGTCGGCGCTGGGGCACCTTGCATAAAGGCTTGGATATTGCTAATGGTGCCGCTTACGGTCACAGCATTGTAGCTGCCGCAGACGGTACGGTTATTTATTCCAATACTACCAGCAGATGGGGTGGCGGCTATGGATTTTATTGCATGGTAGACCACGGCACTGATGCAAACGGAAGGCAAATCGTCACCTTATATGCGCACATGTCCCAGAATAATTCCTACGTGGGTCAAAAGGTTACCGGCGGAAAAACCGTACTCGGTAAAGTCGGCTCAACCGGCAATTCTACCGGTCCGCACCTGCATTTTGAGGTGCGTGTAAACGGTACGCCCACCGATCCTTTGAAGGGATATGTATCCGTCAACGGAAAATAAAAGCGAAACAGTTGGTGCGGTGTTCCGCGCTAAGCAGTGAAAGGACAGCCTATGGATAAGAGGAAATTCAGTTTCAGCACGGTGATCACATCGGTGATTTTAGCGGTCACGGTGGCGATTTCCGTCACCATGATAATTGCGATACGGCATTTTAACCAGCAGGTGAATGCTGTGACGCAAAAGCAGGCGCTGTACACCTATATTACCGATATTGATACGAAGGTGCGCGGCCACTATACCGCTCTTGATGAGGGACAGCTGCAATCCGCTCTGGCTGCCGGTTACGTCAACGGTCTGAATGATCCGTATGCGCAGTATCTCACCCCCTCGCAGTACAAGATCGCACAGCTTGAACGGCAAGGGCAGGCATCCGGTGTGGGTATCACCCTTGCGGCGAGCGAAAACGGCGATTTTGTGATCGAGGCAGTGGACAAGGACTCTGCTGCGGATAAGGTCGGCGTAAAGGCGGGGGATATTCTGCTGTCGGTGGATGGCGAGACCACTGCCGGCGCCGCTTTACAGACCCTGCAGGATACCCTTGATAATAACACCGAAAAAATGCTTTTATCGGTCAAACGCGGCGAACAGACCATGGCGTTTGAGATGACGGCTTACATCTATTCACTGGAAACGGTCAGCGACCGCATGATCGGTGACAGTATCGGCTATATCCGTATCACCGCCTTCCACGATAACACCGAAAGCCAGTTCACCGCGGCGTATTCCGCGCTGCAAAGCGAAGGTGCGACCAGCTTTATTTTCGACCTGCGCGGTTGTAACGGCGGCGGCTCGCGTGCAGCATTGGAGGGTATTTTGTCCTATCTGATGCCGCATGGCACCTATGCGACCTATACCACTTCTGACGGTATGGCCATGAACCTCATTGCGCATAGCTCAGAGGATAACAGCGCCCCCTCCATCACGTTGGTAAACGCAGAAACCAAGGGTGAAGCTGAAATGATGGCGGGTGTTTTACAGGAATTCAGCAAAACTACTGTGATCGGTGAAAAAACAGCCGGAAAAGGCAAGGTACAAGAATTTGTTCCGTTAAAAGCAGACAATTCTGCATTGCTGCTGACGGTGGGTGAGGTCTCCCTCATTCGCGCCGGTGCTATCGAAGGGGTGGGGATTACCCCCAACACGTTGGCACCCATGACCGCGTACAAAGCAAAACGCATTGGTCTGATTGAGGATAAAGAGGACGATCAGCTGCAAGCGGCACTCACCGCATTGCAGGGAAACGTCTCCGGTAATCTTACAACCGGGACTACCGTGGTTGCTTCTACCACCACCTCTACCACTGCGGGCACTACCACCTCTACCACTTCCGGCACTACTAAATCCAAATAACAGAAAACGCAAAACACCCGTTCATTCTGAAAGGAATGAACGGGTGTTTTTTATATCCTATTATTCAACCGTTTCGCCGGTCAACCAATGGATGGCGCGCTCGATAGAGTCTTTGGAATTGCCCCAATCTTTATTGGGGGTGTTATTGCGGTAGTCAAACATTTTACAAAAATGAGACACATCGCCCGAAAGTTCTGAAAGATAGTTGCGGGTGATATCCGCAGTGACACGCACAAATTCCGCCTGGTATTTGCGCGGCATTTCCGCAGAGGTTTCGGTGAGCATACGGCAATGGGGGAGACAGAACAGCGGTTGCTCTGCATACAATTTGCGGAAATCCTCTTCCTTTTCCCATATATGGCAAATGTTCGATACGAAATGACTCATGTTACGGTCGATATTTTGACACATATAGCAGGTGGGTTTTTCGCCACCTTTGACCTTCTTGGGCTTGCCGCCAAGCCCCTTTGCGAAAGCGGTCTTTTCCACCTCTGCCAGGTGACTTTCCATCACAAGTGCGAGCGGCAGACGCTTTTGCTGCTTCAAAAGGCGCTTGAAATGGCTGTGACAAAAGCCGAGGCGGTTGGTTTCTTGCCGCACATCCGGCTCCATCATCGCGGCACCGGTGATGTATACGGCAATGCGTTCATTGAGCATTTCGTGCAGACGGCATAAAGGACAGCCGTCCTTCGGCTCAAACACTTCGCTGATCGGAATACTGGTAATATCGTGACGCATATGTAATATTCCCCTTTAAACTTGAATTCTCTCGACGGCAACCGTCTTGCCGGTGGTATCGTCCAAAGTAAATAAAACGGCATCCATTTGGCAGGGACCTTCGGCGGTGTTGAACCGCACCGGCATTTTGTTGCGGATACGGGTAACCGATTGCTCGGGGCGTACTCCTAACACCGAAAGTACAGGTCCGGTCATGCCGACGTCGGTAATAAAGCCGGTGCCGCCCGGTAAAATTTGTTCATCTGCGGTTTGTACATGGGTGTGGGTGCCGAAAATAGCGGAGACCCGCCCATCTGCGTGAAAGCCCAACGCTTTTTTCTCAGCGGTAGCTTCCGCGTGAAAATCCACGATGCAGAATTTCGGGTTTCCCGCTGCGACCAGCAGCTCGTCCAGCTTATAAAACGGATTATCCACCGCTTCCAAATACACCTGACCGAGCAGGTTGATGACGGTGACCGTGTAGCGACCCTTATCAACCACCGTAATGCCGTGTCCCACAGCATCACCGGGGAAATTCGCGGGACGCAGGATACAGTCTGTCTCGTCCAGCATATCCATGAATTCCGGACGGCGGTAGGTATGATTGCCGCCGGTAATGACATCCGCACCCGCATCAAAAAGATCGTTCGCGGCATGCGGTGTGGTGCCGTTGCCGTCAGCAGCATTTTCGCCGTTGACGATACAAACGTCCACGTTGTATTTTCGCTTAATATTCGGCAGTACCGCCTGCAAATGCCGACAGCCTGCCCCGCCGACCACGTCGCCGACACATAAAACTTTCATGGGATCATCCTTCAACCTTTTTCGATTATAAAATAGGGGCGGCGAAGCGCCGCCCCATCATTTGAAACGATTATTCCAAAGAGAGGAAATAGTAGTATACCGGTTGTCCGCCCGGTACCACGGTAACCTCTACCTTGTTGCCCACCTTATCCTGAATGGCGGCGGCAACCTTCGCGGCATCCTTTTCGGTGACGTCTGCGCCGTAGATGACCGTGATAAAGCTGGTTTCCTTGCCGGAAAGGCGGCGGGAATTGTAGATGTTCTTTGCCAACTTGACAGCGGCATGGGTAACATCGTCATCCACGAAGGTCAGCTTGCCGTTATCCATTGCGAGGATGTCGCCCTCATGGATATCGTGACCTTCAAAGTCGCTGTCACGTGCAGCGAAGGTGAGCGAGCCGCTGGATACGGCTTCGTACGCCTGACGCATGGCAATGAGGTTATCTTCCACCGAAGCGTCCGGATCAAACACCAGCATGGAGGAAATACCCTGCGGGATGGTGCGCGTGGGCAGCACCCGCACCTCGCGGTCAGCGAGCGGCACAGCCTGCTCGGCGGCGAGAATGATGTTTTTGTTGTTGGGGAGCACGTAAACGAGTTTTGCCGGTGTGGCTTCGATCGCGTGCAGGATATCGTCAGTGGAGGGGTTCATGGTCTGACCGCCGGATACCACCTGATCACAGCCTAAATCACGGAACAGGGAGGAAAGACCGTCACCCGCCGCGACAGCAACAAAGCCGTACGGTTGTTCCGGCTCTGCGCGTTCAAACTGCGGCACCTGCTCGCCCTCGGTGTCACCCACCCAACCGGCATTTTCGTGCTGTAAACGCATGTTTTCGACTTTAACGGTCTCAAACTGGCCGAATTTCACGCCCTCGGTCAATGCCTTGCCGGGGTCGTTGGTATGCACGTGCACTTTGATAATATCTTCGTCATCCACCACCACGACGCAGTCGCCGATGGACTCTAAATATGCACGCAGCGACAACGGATCACGGGTATTACCCTTTTCGCGCGCTACGATAAATTCCGTACAATAGGTAAAGGTGATCTCGGCATCAAAGCTGCCGGCGGCGCTGATCGATTCTTTGACCGGCTGAGACACGGCGGGCGCAGAACCGTCATCAAACATCGGTTCACCTTTAAAGATCGCCTGCATTTCGTGGATAACCACGCACAAGCCCTTGCCGCCCGCGTCCACAACACCCGCTTTTTTCAGCGCGGGCAGCAGATCGGGAGTACGCTCTAAGGAAGCATCCGCTTCTTCGCAGATAACGTCCCATACAGCGATGGGATCGCTGTTTTCTTTAGCAAATTCCACACCCTTTGCCGCCGCTTCACGGGCAACGGTCAAAATAGTGCCTTCGGTGGGTTTCATAACCGCCTTATACGCTGCTTCCACACCAAGCGTCAGCGCGTTTGCAAGATCCGCACCATCCGCTTCTTCTTTGCCTTTCAAGCCTTTGGAGAAGCCGCGGAACAACAGCGACAGGATAACGCCGGAGTTACCTCTCGCACCGCGCAGCAGCGCGGAAGAGGCGGTGTCCGCCACCTGCGAAACGGTGGGGTTATCTAAACGCGCCAGTTCTCTCGCGCCGGCGGAAATGGTCATAGACATATTGGTACCGGTATCACCGTCCGGCACGGGGAATACATTGAGCGCGTCAACGGCTTGTTTCACAGAAGACAGTCGGTTGGACGCAGAGATCATAGCGTCACGCAGAAGTTGTCCTTGTATCATTGATAGCACTTCCTCTCGGTTTACTCGGATTTCATGTTGTCAATGAACACATTGACCTTCTTTACTTGCAATCCGGTCGCTTCCTCTACGGTGAAGCGCACTTTGTTGACAATACTTTTGGCAATTTCGGGAATATTCATGCCATGCATCACTGAAATATGCAGATCGACAATAAGCTTATCGCCTTCGCCGCGCACATGCACGCCGTCATCGGCATGGTCACGCTTGGAAAATATAGAACGCAGACCCTGGCGGGCGCCGGATTTCACCATGGCGGTGACGCCATAGCAGTCCGAAACAGCGTTGCCGATCAGGTAGCGGAAATACTCCTGAGAGATTTCAACGGTTCCGAGATGTTTTTCAATACGGATCATTGGGTTGCACACCTTTCTTGGTATAGTTTCATAACATAGTTTACTATCAAAAAACTCCATTGAATACATTATATGCAGATGGAGTGATGTTCGAAGGAACGGGTGCTGTGGCAGCAGCCATACCCTGCCGCCAATACAGCGGGATATACGGCATTTCCTCGCCAAATGCGGTAACGAATGCCGCAATGGAGCCGGCGCCGTTTTTGAACGCATTGTAGGCAACGCTCGCATTACCTGCGGTATTGATACCGTAAGCGCCGTTGCCGCCTGCTTGCAGAAAAACCGACAGATCCATGTTAGGAGTGAGGCGGATTTCGCCGAGATAGAGATCATAGTTGCCCGCTTTTAAGCGATTGATATATTCCGCGTATGCGAGCGGTGTGGCGGTGACCGTGATACCCGCGGCGGATAGCTGTGACACCATCATTTTGATTGCCGCTTCACGGCAACTGTTACCTGCAGGGTAGATAAACGTAAGTGTACGTGCGGTCGGCACCGTAGTGCCGGTTGTGCCGCCTGCCGCCGTGGTGCCGGAGGGGGCGGTCGTGGTGGTAGTAGTTGTTGTGGTAGTAGTTGTTGTAGGAGCAGTAGTGCCGACCGTTTCTCCACTCGCCGTGGTGGTTGTCACCGGTGCGGGTGCGGAGAATGCCTGTTTGAGCAATGTGGCGGCAGCTTCCGCGTCACTACCCGCATGTATGCAGGATACCCCGACTGCGGGTTTCCATTTGGGGTGGAACGGCGAGGTCGCGGCAATTGCACGTCCCGCATACGCTGCAGCCGCAACAGCAGTGCGATCCAGCGCTGCTGAAATGGCTTTGCGGTAGGCGGGGATGTTTGTCAGTGCGCGGTTACTGTTTACGCCGATGTATACAAGATGGAGAAGATCCACCGCAGTATCCTTTGCAAAGGTGCGGGGGATATCACCGTCGCTTAAATCGTTGAACATATACTGTATGGAGCCGTTTTCGAGCGCCTGCAACACCGCAGCATCGCTCACCAGATGCCGCAGTGTCACGGTGCGAATGGTGATGGCATTCGCTTGCTTTGCGTGCGGGTTTACGGTGAGGGTGGCGGTATCGGCATGATACACGTACATACCGCTGCCAATGGGGGCTTTTGCCGCTTCCAAGGTAGCGGTGTTCTTTTTAATAATGGGAAAATTGAGACAGGCGGCGGCATGGGGATCCGCGTTGTGCAAGGTAAAGGTCACCGTTTTTCCGTTTGCGTGTGCGGTGTCAAATACCGCGAGCCGCGCTTTATAGTTTTCGGATGTTTTCGCTGCCTCAAAGGAATAGACCACATCCGTAGCGGTAACCGCACTGCCGTCCGAGAATTTCAATCCGTCCTGTAAGGTGGCTTCGATGTGAGTGGCATCAGTTTTATTAACTGTCGCCATCGCGTTTTGCGGTATAAAACCGCTGTCCAAGGTCACCAGACTGTCAAATAAAAGGGTGGAGAGATACAAATTCAGCTGCGTTTTTGCAGAGAACGGATCGAGGGTATCCTCCTTGTTGAATGCGAGGGCGAGTGTGTCAGTGGCGGGCGTGTTTGTCGCTGCATTGTCCGACGGAGGGGTGGAAAGTGCGGCGGGTGCTTGGTTGCAGCCGGTAAATACACCGCAAAACAGCAGCGCACAGCATAGCACAGACACCAGACGTCTCACAGCTTGCCCTCCTACAAATACAAAGTTATGTATGTACACACTCATATAGTATAGCACTTTTTTGCGAAATAATCAACCATTAATTATATTTTAAGATAATAAAGGAGTTCGCGCCGACATTCGACCGTTTTCCTTTGACAAATGGAAGATTATGGGGTACAATAGTACAGTCGAAAAGTGGCTTTTTCGGCTATAAAGTTTGCACGAATTTCGAAAGGATGGATATGATCAATGCAGGCAGATGTTATGAAGAAGTATCAACTGTGGTGTGAGCGTGCTGTCGAGGATGCGGATCTGCAAACCGAGCTGACCGCGATTGCCGCAGATCAGGATGAAATATATGAGCGGTTTTATCAAGAACTTTCCTTTGGCACTGCGGGTCTGCGCGGCGTGATCGGCGCGGGATCCAACCGTATGAACATCTATACCGTGCGCAAAGCGACGCAGGGTCTTTGCGACTATCTCAACGAAAAGTACCAGATGCCGGCTGTTGCCATTGCGTATGACTCCCGCATCAAGTCGATAGAATTCGCGCGCGCTGCCGCGGAAAATCTGGCGGCGAACGGCGTCAGAGCGTACATTTTCCCGCAGTTAGAGCCCACCCCCGTGCTGTCCTTTGCGGTGCGTGAACTCAAATGCCAGTCGGGCATTATGGTCACCGCCAGTCATAACCCCGCGAAATATAACGGCTATAAGTGCTACGGCGCGGACGGTTGTCAGATGACCGATGCGGACGCGAATGCGGTTACCGCTTTTATCCGTAAGGTGGACATTTTTGATGATGTTAAGACGGTCTCCTATGAAGCGGGTGTCGCTGCGGGCGATATCGTGGAGATCGACGATTCGTTGCTGCAAAAGTATATGGAAAACGTGCTTGCTCAGCAGGTTAATCCCGGATTGTGCAAGGAAGTACCGCTGAAAGTGGTGTACACCCCCTTGAACGGCACGGGCAACCTGCCTGTGAGAGAGGTGCTGTCTCGTATCGGCATCGCCAATGTGGCGGTGGTCGCGGAGCAGGAGCTGCCGGACGGCAATTTCCCCACCGCCCCTTACCCCAATCCTGAGATCAGAGAGGCGTTTGCCTGCGCTCTGGAACTGGCAAAAACCGAGCAACCGGATATCCTGCTTGCCACCGACCCCGACGCTGACCGCGTGGGCATCGCGGTGAGAGAAGAGGACGGAGAATATACGCTGGTTTCCGGTAATGCGGTAGGCTGCTTGTTGCTCGAATATATGCTTTCCTGCAAAAAAGCTGCCGGTACATTGCCGACCGATCCGGTGGTTGTCAAAACCATCGTGACCACCGACCTTGCCACCCGTATTGCAGAGAAATACAGCTGTGAGGTGCGCAATCTACTTACCGGCTTTAAGTATATCGGTGAACAGATCGGTCTTTTGGAAGCCGGGGGTCACCCTGAAAGATACGTTTTAGGATTTGAGGAGAGCTATGGCTACCTTGCCGGCACCTATGTGCGGGATAAAGACGCGGTGGTCGCCTCTATGCTTATCTGCGAGATGGCGGCGTACTATAAAAAGCAGGGTAAGAGCTTGCTTGAAGTATATGATGCGATCTGCGAAGAGCACGGGTTTTATGTGCATCAGCTTGTAAACGCCCAGTTTGAGGGCACCTCCGGCATGCAGGTGATGGCGGATCTTATGGAAGGTCTGCGCGCCGACCGTCCGGTGGCACTTGGTGGCAAAAAGGTGATCGGCTTTGCGGATTACCGCGAGTCGTTTGCTGAAGAGTATGCGACCGGCGAAAAAACCACCCTCCATCTGCCGAAATCCAACGTGCTGACCTTCTCCTTGGAGGATGGCGCAAGTGTCATTTTCCGCCCCTCCGGCACCGAGCCGAAGATCAAAGCGTATGTCACCGCTACCGGCGCTACCCAAGAGGATGCTGCGGCATTGGCAGCCGCCTTGCACATGGATGCGCATGCGATTTTGAATAAGCATGATACCAATAGCTACGCATAAGGTGTAAACAGAAATCCCCCGCCTGTAATTGCAGGCGGGGGATATTTTTTTGTAGAGGCATCCTCAAATCTGTCCACTTTGCCGCAGGTGCCATACCTTTAAAACCGCCGCTTGAGTTTTCGCGTCGGTGATCTCATCCGCCATTACCATGTTGACAGCGGTGGCAAGCGGGATCTTTTCCACCTCTAAAAATTCGTCCTCATCAGGGGAGACTTCCCCTGCTACAAGGTCGGTCGCGAGGTACAGATAGATTACTTCGTTAAAATACCCGGGAGAGGGGTATACCCTGCCGAGCGACATATAGTTTTTCGCCTCAAAGCCGGTTTCCTCTTTGAGTTCCCGCTTGCCGGTGGTAAGCGGGTCTTCACCGGGGTCGCGTTTGCCGGCGGGGATCTCCGGTATCACTTCTGCATACGGATAGCGGAATTGCCGCACAAACAAAAGGCAGTCATCCTCGGTTAGCGCTGCGACAGCCACGCCGCCCGGGTGTTCCACCACCTCTCTGCCCGCTTTTGTGCCGTCCGGCAGCAAGGCTTCATCTAATCGCATTTTGAGTATTTTACCCTCGAAAATATATTTTTGTGAGAGCGTCTTTTCGGTGAGATCCATTTGGCATTTTCCTTTCGCTTTATACATAGGATAGGATGGGAGTGTGACCGATATGCAATACATCGTACAACCGGAGCCCGCTACGCATGCAGCGGTGCGACGCACAAGCAGCGCTTTGACATCGAAATATCCGTTTTTGTGTGAAGTGCCGCTCGGACAAAGTCTTTGCGGACGGGAGATAGCCGCTTTGATGCTGTGCTGTCCCGGTAAGGAGCCGACCGGCAGGGTGCTGTTTACAGCCGCGTTTCACGGACAGGAATGGCTCACTTCCCTTATTTTACTGCGATTTTGTGAGGAGGTTTGTTACTGCTTGCAAAATGGGTTGTCCATGGCAGGTGTGGACGTGCGCCGCGCGCTGTCGGGGAGGACGATCATTATGGTGCCGCAGGTTAACCCGGATGGTGTGAATATCGCGATAGAGGGAAGCGATTCTGCCGGAGAATATGCTCAAACGGTCAGAACACTCGGCGGGGATACAAAAGGACTTTGGCAGGCAAATGCCCGCGGGGTGGATATTAACCACAATTTTGATGCGGGTTTTGATACGGTGTGTGATGATATGCCCACATCCCCCGCGCCTCGCCGTTATCGCGGGGAAAAGCCGGAAAGCGAGCCGGAAACTAAAATGCTTTGCGCGCTGTGTCGCCGCATTTCTTTTCGCCACGTGACGGCATTGCATACACAAGGCGAGGAGATCTATTGGCAGTATGGCGAGCACACGCCGGTGGCATCCCGCATGATGGCGCAGATTATGGCATCCGCATCCGGTTATAAAACACAAGCCCCCACGGGCAGTGCCGCCTTTGGGGGCTTTAAAGACTGGTTTATTGATTGCTTCCACCGCCCGGGATTTACCATTGAACTGGGGCGGGGGGTCAACCCGCTGCCGATAGAGGATGTACCTGCCATTGGTGAGCGGGTGCGGGAAATGCTGCTATTGGATGCGATGATGTAAAGTTATTTGCGGATGTTTTTGGTGACAATGTCGATGATGCGCACAATTGCAGGGGACAGCACCAGGTTGACGATAAACTCGCCGATGAAATTGACACCCGCAAGACCGATAAACACCACCTGTACCGCGCTGCTAAACTGACCGAATGCGTCAGGGAACATGGACGGCAACGAAGTCATGGTGTTAAAGAAGCAAAGGAACATACCCAGCACAAAAATACCGGTGTTGATAATAGGTGCGGATACCGAAGCCAAAACGGTGACAAGGGTCAGATATTTGCCTTTGAAAAGCTTTTGCAGTCCCTTATAAATGAGGCCCGCGCCAAGACCCGCAAGGGTCGCCTTCAAAACGCAGATGAGTATAAAGCAGATGGGATTTGCACTCCACAAAAGCGCGGAAAATGCGTCCACACCGGCGATGCCCATGATCATGGTCATCACGCCGAACACGGCACCCAAAAACGCGCCCGCTTTGGGGCCGAGCAGGAATGCACCGATGACGATCGGTACCAATACGAGGGACATGGGGAGAGGACCAATCTTGATGAAAGAGCCCATGAATTGCAAAACGACCACCAAAGCGGCGAGCAATGCCAGTTCCACCATGCGCAGGATGTTACTGTTTCTGTTGTTCATACAAATACCTCCACTGCTGTTCCATCAGGATACAGCGCTTCAATTTTATATGTAAAAGCAAAGTTTTGCGCCGTTGAAATCCCTGCAATGGGTACTTCGCGACTTGCCTTTGCGTTTTACCGATTTTTCTCAAAAATGATACGCAGTCCTTCCATCAAAAGGTGCTGATCGTACTGAATTTCGTGGCGACAGCAGGGGACGATCTCTTTGGCAAGACCGCCGGTCGCAATGATGGTAGCGTGCCCACCCAGTTCTTCCGTGAAGCGGTCGCACATGCCGTCAATGAGTGCTGCTGTGCCGTATACCGCACCCGATTGCATACATTCCACCGTGTTTTTACCGATGGCGCGAGCGGGCGCCTCTAAGCGAATGCGGGGCAGCAGCGAGGTGCGGGAGCTGAGCGAGTCAATCGAGGTGAAAATGCCCGAAAGGATCGCGCCGCCGAGGAAAGCGCCGTTTGCATCCATGGCGGATACGGTGGTGGCGGTGCCCAGATCCCAGATGATGCAGGGCATCGGATATTTCGCCGCAGCGGCAACAGCACCGACCAGCAGGTCTGCGCCGAGCTGTGCGGGGTTGTCGATACGGATATTGACACCCGTTTTGGTGCCGGGACCGACCTGCAACGGATTGACGCCTGCCGCTTTACGGATGGCGCTGCGCAGCGCATGATCCAGCGGCGGTACGACCGACGACAGAATGGCACCGTCAATCAGGCTGCGATCCACCTGATACAAATTGAAAATATTACACAGGTCGATGGCGTATTGGTCGCTCATTTTGCTGTGATCGGTGGAAAGGCGGGCTTCCAAAATGAGTTTTTTGCCGTCGAATACACCGACGGTGATATTGGTGTTGCCCATATCGATTGCAAGCAGCATACTGTCACCTCCGTTTTTTCACCACTATAATATACTCATTTTCCCATCGCGTCAAGAAAAAAATGGTGTTCCGCCTTGGCGGCTACCCACCGACTGGGCACCGTGGCGCAGCGGCTCGCGGAAATCGCCGCCACCGTAGGACGGATATTCCAGAGGAATGGTATCCAGCGCGTATCTGCCGCTGGGGGCACCGTCATAGTTGGGGGTAAAACCGGAAGCGGCCGGCTGCCACAAGCGGAGCAGATCCGCTTCACGGATCTTTTTGCCGTAATACTGGCTGAAAAGATATTCGCGATCAAACACACTAAATGCCATAGTGGTGTTTTTTGGTCGAAAGGGTGAAAAGTTTCTTTTCTTCATTGAACAGAATAGATATACGCACACGCCTTTATGTATAGCCGAAGGTAGCAAATAAACGTTTCTGTGACCTGTATAAAGGGTAATCACAAAAATTTCCATAGCAAAATGCCAAAAAACAAAAATTTTTCTGTTTTTTCCCATTCGACAAAGAAAGGCTTGCAAAAGCAGGGAAAATAGTGTAGAATAAAACGCGTTCAAAAATATCCGCCCGTGGCGAAGCTGGATATCGCAGTGGATTCCGATTCCAAAGGCCGGGGGTTCGAATCCCTCCGGGCGGGCCAAAAAACAAAAGCATCCCTCATGGGATGCTTTTGTTTTTTAAAAAAGGGAGGGATTCGAACCCTGAGAGGGTGAGCGGCGTTAAGAAAACAGTCCGGCGGACTGTTTTTAGCCGCGAAGTCCGAGCGGCTATGCCGTGAGGATGCAAGACGCGAAGCGGCTGTATCCCTCCGGGCGGGCCAAAAAACAAACGCATCCCTCATGGGATGCGTTTCTGCGGCGAAGAACGCATCGGGTTTCTGTATCTCGTTTGCTTTATGCGTTTCAGTTACATGGGTATAGATGTTGAGGGTGGTGGCTATGTCCGCATGACCGAGTTGGTTTTTGACGGTGATCGGATCTACGCCGGCAAGGATCAGATTGGTGGGGCAGGTGTGCCGTAACATATGCGGTGTGATACGAGGAATGACGAACGGCACACCCTGCGGTTGAAATTTTGACTTTGGTGGGGTGGTGAATTTTCCATTGACAAAGTTTAACTCTTTCAGATAACTTTCCCACATTCTGCGGGAGGTTACTTCGGAAAACATCTTTCCGCGGGTGTCGGCGCAGACAAGATCAAAAGGGGAGCGGCCTCGCAGGATAGGGGGCAAGATATTCGCACAGAACTTTCGGTATGACTATAGACCGCGTTGCCGCGGTGGTTTTTGCTTGTTTTACTTATTCTTCGAGGGTCTTTATTTCTCCAACAACCGATCCATGATAGAGGGGCCGTGCTCTACAAACAAGCCGGTCGCGGTGGCGGTTTTCTCGGTGAAACCGTCTACGCCGTTTTCTGCTTTACGGCTGTCGTACAGTACGAACGGTACAGGGTCGCTTGCATGGGTTTTGGTTTCCAAGGGGGTGGGATGGTCAGGCATGATGAGAATGCGATATGCTTCCCCTTTTTCATTCAGATACTCCACGATGGGGGTGAGCACGCGGCGGTCGATTTCTTCGATGGCTTTGACCTTGTTTTCCGCCTCACCGCGGTGTCCGCATTCATCGGGTGCCTCCACGTGTACGTACACAAGTTCGGTGCCCTCATCAAACAGCGCTTTTGCGGCATCTGCCTTACCCTCAAAGTTGGTGTCGAGGTAGCCGGTGGCACCCTCAACATCAGGGATCGCCATGTTGGCGCAAACGCCGATACCTTTCAAAAGGTCAACAGCGGAGATGACACCTGCAGATACACCGTTTTTCTCTTTGAAATCGCGTAAGATAGGCTTTTTGCCCTCACCCCACAGCCAGATGGAGGTGACGGGACGTTCGCCTTTTGCGATGCGGGCTTTGTTTACGGGATGATCTTTTAAGATCTCCACCGATTTTTTCATAAGCGCAATAAGCGGTCGAGCGTTTTCGGATGTGCTCAAATATTCGCCGATGACGCGACCGCTGATATCGTGCGGCGGGGTCATCTCGCCGAGATCGGTGGTGCCGTTTGCCACCACCAGACAATGACGGTAGCTTACCCCCGGATAGAAGGTGAAAATATCACTGCCGAGCTGTTCTTGTACCGTTTTGATAATCTCGGCGGCCTCAGCGGTGGAAATATCGCCGGCGCAGTAGTCCACCATGGTTTTCTCCGCGTAGTTTTCCTCGTCCGATAGGGTAACGAGGTTACAGCGCAGTGCAACATCCGTTACTTTCAGATCCACACCGATGCTGGCGGCCTCCAAGGGAGAACGACCTGTGTAGCAATCCATGGGATCGTATCCCATCACCGACAGATTGGCAACGTCGCTGCCCGGCTTTAAGCCTGCCGCCACCGTGCGGCAAAGACCGACCTCTGCATTTTTGGCAAGTGCGTCCATCATCGGTTTTTTTGCCAATTCCATCGGGGTTTTATCACCGAGTGCGGGGTGCGGCTTATCCGCCATACCGTCGCACAGCATTACTAAATATTTCATGTAAAAGACTTCCTTTACTAAAAAGTGACTATATCATAGCACATTTGTCGTAAAATGCAAACCGTTCTATTGCATTTTTTTGCAAAAAACTATATAATTTGAGCGAAATACCGATTTGGGAGAGTTTTATATGAGAATGCGCCGTAAAAAGCACCTTGATAGCCGTATGGCTGCGTGCGAAAAGTATCTGTTAGTACCCGCTTGGCCGGAAAACAAGGATATCCGTGCAGCTGCAGAGGACCCGCAATATATCGATCTCGATAGTTGGTTTGAAAAGAAACAGCCGCTGTGGCTGGAAATCGGGTGCGGGCTGGGCACCTTTGCAGTGGAAACGGCAAAGCGCAATCCCGATATCAATATTTTGGCGGTGGAAAAGGTGGCAAACGTAGTGGTATCTGCGGCGGAAAAAGCGGCAGCGGCAGAGTTGCCGAATTTACGCTTTGTGCAATGCGGTGCGGAATACCTGCCCAAATATCTGAAAGCGGGCACAGTGGAACGGCTGTTTCTCAACTTCTCCTGTCCGTACCCCAAAAAGCGGTATGCGTCCCACAGGCTGACCCATCCGCGGTTTTTGGAGATCTACCGCGGTTTATTGGCTAAGGGTGCGGAAATTCATCAAAAGACCGACAACATGCACTTTTTTGAGTTTTCCATCGAACAGTTTGCCACCGCGGGCTTTGCTATTAAAAATGTGTCACTTGATCTGCACAAAAGCAATTTTGAGGGAAACATCGTCACCGAATACGAAAAGCGTTTTTCGGATTTGGGACAACCCATTTATCGGTTGGAAGCGTATAGGAGATAATTGGAGTATCGGCTACGCCGTTACTCCGTCGCTTCTTGCGTTGCAAGAAGGCGCACCTAACCCCGCTTTTGATGCCGCCGCCTACATTATCACCAATAATAACAAAAAACGGTGTGGCAAAAGCCACACCGTTTTTGTTAAAACAATTCACACAGCGAAGAATATACATACAACGAGCCAAGACACACAAGCGGTTTACCGTCCGCTTTAGCGGCGTCCCGCGCGGCGGCAAACGCGAAGGGGATACTGTCAAAAGACGTAGCGGAAATGCCCGCGTTTTTTAGCACCTTCGCGTAGTCCGCGGCATCCAACGCGCGCGGGGAATCGGGGGTCATGGTAAACGCTTTATCTGCAATTTCGGACAGCATTTTTGCAATGCCCGTATAATCCTTATCCTTTAACACGGCGGTTAGCAGATACACCTTTTCGCCGTTAAAATACTGTTTGACGCTTTTTACCGCTTGCTCGATGCCCTGCGGGTTATGCGCGCCGTCAAAAATCACCAACGGGTCGCGCCCCACGATTTCAAACCGCGCGTGCCATTTGGCTGTCGCAAGACCCGCACGCACCGCATCTTCGGAAATAGCCAACCCGTTTTCTCGCAAAATATCTACCGCGTCCAAAACGAGCGATGCGTTTTTCGGCTGATATAATCCCAAAAGGTGAACAGCAACATCTTTTCTGTCTTTATAGTCAAAAGTTGTACCGTCAAGGGTGGCATCTATGTTCACAAGGCGGGTGTAATCGGTACGGTAAAACGATACGCCACGCTCTTTTGCGGTATTCGCAATCACCTGCGCCGCCGCTTGGTCTTCCCCACCGAACAATATGGGGGCGTTTTCCTTAATTATGCCCGCTTTTTCGGCGGCGATCGCCTCCACCGTATCCCCTAAAAATGCGGTGTGGTCGAGTGCAATACCGGTGATGACCGATAAAAGCGGTGTTTTGATGATATTGGTTGAGTCAAGCCGTCCGCCCAGCCCTGTTTCCAGCACCACGATATCGCATTTGTGGCGGCGGAAGTATTCGAAAGCGACAGCGGTAATGAGTTCAAATTCGGTAGGCTTGTCGGTCATACGGTCTGCGATAGGGCGCACGTACGAGGTGATTTCAGCAAGCTCCGCATCCGAAATATTTTCACCGTTTATCTGCATCCGCTCGTTAAAAGTGCGGATATAAGGAGAGGTATATAATCCTGTTTTATACCCCGCCGCTTTTAAGATAGACGCGGTCATAGAGCAAAACGAGCCTTTACCATTCGTACCCGCCACGTGGATAAAGCGCAAATCCCGCTCGGGATGCCCCAATTTTTCGCACAGTTCACCAATACGTTCCAAACCGGGTTTACAGAAAGTCCAGTTGATACTGTGAATATAGTCAAGCGCTTGCGTATAGTTCATCTTATTTTCTCCGTATCTCGCCAATCTGGTTTTGGATAGCGCGGTTTTTGAGTATCACGTACAACAGCACCGTTTCCAATGCACCTACCAACGCGTAATTCAAAAGCCGCCACAACATCAGTTCCCATAAAGGGTAACTGTAAAACGCCACAAGACCCACCGTTTTTATCAGCACCGAGCCCACAAGGTGTGCCCCTAAAACCGTTACCGTCACACGAAAAAGATGCGTCGTTTTAGAAAGCAAACGGTACAAAACACCGCCCAAAAGACCGATAAGTGCGCCGCCCAAGGTGATAAGCGGGTTAACAGCGTATCCGACCATCAAACAGCCGATAAGGTCAGCACCCACCGCTACCAATACGCCCGTTACGGGTCCAAACGCCATACCCGCCAATAAAACAGGCAGGTTTTCAAAACTAAAACGCAAGGTATCCCCCACACGGATAGCGAGATATTTACCCAGTACAATGCTCAGTGCCGCGAGTAACGCCGCCGTCACCAACACGGCCAGGGGTGCTTTTTTTTGATTTTTAGACATAAAAAATAACCTCCCAAACGCAGGGTAATCGCAAAAAACGATGCAACTGCCATAAGCGGAGGTTTTACTTCCGTATTTACAGCGGGATGCAGCATACGCACCGCAGGTAAGACCGAAAAAGTCACCTTTCGTCCCCACGGCAACTCCCCGTCCGCGGGACACTTAACGCGCATATACTTACTCTGTTCGCGGATAGTATAGCATGGTTTTTTTTATTTTACAAGTATTTCTTGCGTTTTTGCCCATTCCACTTTATAATGAGGTTTAGGATAAAGTAAAGGAGGGTTCTTTATGTTGACTATATACGATTTTTCGATAGACTACATAAAAAATCCTACCGTGGTAAACACTGAAAATTTGCGCTTTGGTTGAAAATTACGTTCTGACCGCAAAAACGTATTACAGGACAATTTCCGCTTAATTGTACGCGATGAAAATACCGTTGTTGCAGACAGCGGTGTTGTCAAAGACAGCCGTGTGTGTGACCATACGTTGCCGTCTTTGTCCCTTTCTCCTTTGTGCGACTATACGGTTACCGTTACCGTATGGGACAGCCACGGGGATACTGCTACCTTTACTCACAATTTCTCTACCACCCTTGCAGATGCGCAATGGGCAGATGTTGGACCAAGGGGCAACCACTATTTGGGAAGCGCCGTATATGCACGAAGTGGAAACCGACAGGAATTTTTGGGTTTCGTCATATAACCACCCGATGCACGGTGGATTTTTGTACACGTGTATGACCCACATAGCGGGTATTCGCCCGAAAAAGGCGGGGTTTGAACAATTTATATTCAACCCGTGTTTTACGTCTCACACTGATACGGTGGATATGGAGATGGATACGGCGTACGGTATCATTGCGGTGCATATCAAAGGCCGCACGGCAACTCTTTCCGTACCCGCGGGCACGACCTGCGTATTAAAATCGGGCGAAGTGCTCGGTTCGGGTGAACATCAGCTTACTTTTTAAGGGGTGAACGGTATGCAATGTGAGATGTGTGTCTATTATACGTACGACGAATATACGGACAGTTACGAATGTCTTGTATCTATGGACGAGGACGAGGTGTACCGTTTACATAGCGGTATGCAAAAGGCGTGTCCCTATTTCCGCGAAGACGATGAATATGCGGTAGTAAGAAAGCAGAATTGAGGTATCGAAATGGTAGAACTGGGTATTATTGCGGCGATGGAGATTGAAGCGAAACCGCTGATTGCGAATATGACCGACACCGCAAGTGAAACGGTGAGTGGCATTACGTTTACAAAGGGCAACTTGAACGGACATGCCGTGGTGGTCGCGGTGTGTGGTGTAGGCAAGGTGTTTGCCGCGCTTTGCGCGCAAACCATGATTTTGAACTATGCGCCTGCGAGAATTATCAACACAGGTGTCGCAGGCAGTTTGACTGCAAAGCTGAAAATCGGCGATCTCGCGTTGGCGGAAAAGGTGGCACAGCATGATATGGATACGTCTCCTCTGGGCGATCCTGTGGGATTGCTTTCGGGGATCAACGAGGTGTATCTGTCGGCCGATCCTGATACGGTCACGCTTCTTTGCGCCGCCGCAAAAGAGATTGGTATCAACACCCTTTGCGGTACCATTGCGTCGGGAGATCAGTTTGTGTCAAGTACCGACAAAAAGACGTGGATCGCGGATACCTTTGGTGCGATCGCTTGTGAAATGGAAGGCGCTGCGATCGGGCAGGTGTGCTATGTGAACAAGGTGCCCTTCGCGGTGGTGCGCGCGATTTCGGACGACGCATCAGGTGAGGCACAGATGGACTATCCACAGTTTAGCACTATGGCGGCAAAAAATTCGGTGGCGCTCATTTGTCGTATGGCAGAAAGGCTGTAACGGTATGCGAAAGAATTATCACACCCACACCTATCGTTGTCGCCATGCTTCCGATGAGGATGAGCGCGCGTACATCGAGAGTGCGATCAAAGGCGGCTTGAAGGTGCTGGGTTTTGCAGATCATGTACCCATGCCGCTGTTTCCTGATCCTGAGCATTACAGCTATTTTCGGATGTATCGGGAGGAATTACCGGGTTATGTGCAGACGGTGCTGGATTTAAAAAAGGAATACGAAAAGGATATTGAGATCCTGCTCGGATTTGAAGCGGAATACTATCCGCAGATGTTTGATGCCATGCTGAAAATGTTGTCCCCCTATCCGTACGACTATTTGATACAAGGTCAGCATTTCCTCGGCAACGAGGTGGGGGATGCCCCCGTATCCCGTGTGACTACCGAAGAGTGGCAAGCGGCAAGGTATGCCGATCAGGTGTGTGAGGGTATGAGAACGGGCGCGTTTGCGTATTTGGCACACCCCGATATTTTCCATTTTGAAGGGGATGAAGATGCATACCGCCGTCAGATGTGTAAGATCTGCGAGACCGCGAATGCGCTGGATATGCCGCTGGAATGCAACCTGCTCGGCATCCGCGAAGGGCGGCGCTACCCGTCCGAACGCTTTTTTCGCTTGGTAGCGGAATATGGCTGCAAGGTCATTCTCGGTTGTGATGCACACAGTGCTAAATCTCTGTCCAATACACAAAATTGGCAGGAGGCTTACGATTTTCTCGCTCGTATGGGCATTACCAATATTGTGGAAGAAATTCGCTTGCGTGAGAGGTAAACATGGCAAAGAAAACTACTCGTAACACCAAAGGTAAGATCGTTTCCGCCGCGTGGAAACTGTTTTATGAGCAGGGATATGACGATACCACCATCGAGGAGATCGTGGAGCTGTCGGGGACCTCAAAAGGCTCGTTTTATCACTATTTTGACGGTAAGGACGCGCTGCTTTCCTCGCTTTCCTATCTGTTTGACGAGGAATATGACCGCCTTATCGCTACTTTTACGCCTGCAATGACCGCGTGGGATAAGCTTTTATATCTCAACCATGAACTGTTTGCCATGATCGAAAACAGTATTTCGATCGATCTTTTGGCGAGGCTTTATTCGTCGCAGTTGGTCACCGCGGGCGAAAAGCATCTGCTTGATCATAACCGCACCTATTACAAATTACTGCGACAGATCGTGAGCGAGGGCCTCCAAAACGGAGAATTTCGCAGCGATATGACCGTTAACGAAATGGTTAAAGCGTATGCACTGTTCGAGCGCGGGCTTTTGTATGATTGGTGTATCTGTGAGGGCAATTATGCGCTTGCGAACTATTCTGCGACGTTGTTGCCGGTGCTTTTAGCCGGTTTTAAGTTGTGATTTTTTTAATTTCTATTTTTCGTATATTTTTCGGTCTAATATTTATATTCTCAAAAAATGCAGTTATATCAAGTGTTTGATGAACTGCATTTTTTATTTTTATGTTTTAAAGTATAAACCGCATTCTGTATTGCATTCTTGTTTTAGGTGTGGTATACTGTTCGCATTATTTTAGAAAAGAGGGGTTTATGATGACTACAACTTTGTATATCATCTTAGGCACGATCATTGTATACATGCTGGGTATGCTGATCATCGGTTTCAAAACTTCGGAAAAGAACAAAACTTCCAGCGATTTCTTCCTGGGCGGCCGTAAACTCGGCCCGTTCGTTACCGCTATGAGTGCGGAAGCGTCGGATATGAGCGGTTGGCTGCTGATGGGCTTGCCCGCCGTGGCGATGATGGGTGGTCTTGCGGAAGCAAGCTGGACCGCCATCGGTCTGGCAATCGGCACCTATCTCAACTGGCTGTTTGTGGCAAAACGCTTGCGCGTTTACAGTCAACGTATCGACGCGTTCACCCTTCCTGACTTCTTCTCCAAACGTTTCAAGGACAATAGCCGCATATTGGTGACCGTTTCCGCGTTGTTCATTGTGTTGTTCTTCATTCCGTACACTGCGTCCGGCTTCGCCGCCTGCGGCAAGCTGTTTGCCTCCTTGTTCGGTATGGATTATCTCACCGCAATGATTATTAGTGCTGTGGTTATTATTGCGTATTGCACCTTGGGCGGTTTCTTGGCCGCGTCCACTACCGACTTTGTGCAGAGCATTGTTATGACCATTGCCTTGTTTGTTGTGGTTGGTTTTGGCGAAGGTATGATCAATGGTTTTGACACCGTATTTGCTAACGTGCAAGGTCTCAACGGCTATCTCGATCTGTTCAAAGGCTTCTCGGTGGCAACCGGCGAAACCGGCAGCTATGGTACCTTGCCCGTCGTTTCCACCCTTGCTTGGGGTCTTGGTTACTTCGGCATGCCGCACATTCTTCTGCGCTTTATGGCGATTGAAGATAAAAACAAACTGAAAATTTCCCGCCGCGTAGCTTCCGTTTGGGTGGTTATCTCGATGGGTGTTGCGGTGCTTATCGGTGTTATCGGTTACAGCTTAATGCAAAAAGGCATTCTGCCGCAGTATGCAAGCGCTACCGCCGCAGAAACCATCATCGTAGACATTGCAAAATATTTAAGTCAATACGGTTGGATTCCCGCGGTAACCGGCGGCATCATCTTGGCTGGTATCTTAGCATCTACTATGTCCACTGCCGATTCTCAGCTGCTTGCTGCGGCGTCCAGTATTTCGCAGGACCTGGTACAGACCACCTTAAAAGTGAAAATGTCCCAGAAAGCGTCTATGTGGCTTGCGCGCATTTCGGTTATTGCTATTTCGGCTGTTGCCATTGTTCTGGCCAGCAACCCCGACAGCTCGGTGTTTGATATCGTTTCCTTTGCGTGGGCGGGTTTTGGTGCCGTGTTCGGCCCCATTATGCTGTTCTCTCTCTTCTGGAAACGCACCACCAAATGGGGCGCGATCGCCGGTATGGTAAGTGGTGGTGTCATGGTGCTGGTATGGAAATTGGTGCTCAATCCCACCTTTGGCGGCATCTTCACCTTGTATGAATTGTTGCCTGCGTTCATCCTCTCCTGCATCTGTATCGTGACGGTATCCTTGCTCACCAAGAAACCCTCTGCGGACATTGCGGAAGATTTTGAAGCGGCAAAGATCGAAGTCAAAAACTAAGACAAATGAAAAACCTGCAAGTGCAATTTGCGCTTGCAGGTTTTTTTGTTTGTATTTATTTCCCCTCGTAAGTAATAACTGAGGAAACATTGTATTTTGAAAGTTTTTCTCTGCCTTTGAGTCCTGCGAGTTCCATCAAGAATACGATCTTGACCACTTCGCCGCCCAAATCTTCGATCAACTCTGCGGCAGCTTTGATGGTGCCGCCGGTGGCGATCAGATCATCGATGAGTACCACCTTTTGTCCCGGCTTGATGGCATCTTTGTGGATCTCGATGGTGGCAGAGCCGTATTCAAGATCATAGGTTTTTTCCACCGTTTCACAAGGGAGTTTCCCTTTTTTGCGGATGAGGATAAACGGTTTATGCAGATTATAAGCGATCGGCATACCGAAGATAAATCCGCGGGATTCGGTGCCGGCGATCACGTCGCATTCCACTCCTTCAAGCGCTTTTTGCATCTCGTCGATCGCAAGTTGCAGACCGTCTGCATCCTGCAATACTGAGGTCACATCACGGAAAATGATGCCCGGCTCGGGGAAATCCGGAATACTTCTGACATAGTCTTCCATCTTTTTCATAATCGATATCTTCTTTCTTTACTTGGTGATGAACAGCACACCCAAGGTGTTGGGACCGCAGTGGGCGGAAATGGTACAACCGGCGCGGGTGACGTAAATTTCCTCAAAGTTCGCGTACTGCTCCACCAGCTCTTTCACCAGCGCGATACGCTCTTCGGAAATGCCCGAATGGGTGATGAATATGCGGCGGGTGTCGATGTCGGTGCGGTCTTTGAGCTGATCCGCCACGTAATCGGACAGCGCTTTTTCGAGGGTGCCGCGGTACTTTTTGTCAACACCCATCGCACCGTTGTCGGCGGGATTTACTTTGATAGAGGGTTTGAGTTTGAGTACGTTAGCACCGAACATGGCGAGCGCAGAGCAGCGACCGCCCTTGTGCAGAAATTCGAGGTTGTCGATAACGAAGGATGCGCTGATGCGATCAGCAATTTCATTCAGTTCTTTGACGATATCCTCTGCTGCCATACCCTTTGCGATACGGTCGCCCGCTTCCATCACGAGCAAGCCTGAACCGGTGGAGAGGTTGCGGCTGTCCACAGGATACAGACCGTCCATCTCGGTCGCAGCAATACGACAGTTGTTGTGAGAAGAGGAAAGTGAGGAGCCGAGGGAAATATAGATCACATCGTTTCCTGCGTCAATAAACGGCTTACAGAAATCGAGATATTCTGCGGTATTCACAGCGGCAGTCTTGGGCAGAATGCCCTTTTCCTCATAGGTCGCATAGATCTGGTCGGGGGTAATGTCCACGCCGTCGTTGTGCGGTTCGCCGTCTACGAGAACGTGCAACGGGAAAATATTTACCTTATATTTTTCGATCAAAGCAGCACTAAGATCGCAGGTGCTATCAGCACAAAGTACGATATTTTTAGCCAAGGTGATGACCATCCTTTCGTGACACGCACAAGTGTCCATTTTTTATGAATAACAGTTTATCATATTTTGCGTCAAAATGCAAGCGTTGTGCGCATTGACTTTATGACGAAAATTTGGTATTCTTAATAATATTATTTTAAAAGAGGTTTTTACATGCACAGCGGTAAGCACGGAAAGAAAATATTTACTACTGAGCGCATTTGGTTACCGGCAGCAGCGGCGTTATGCGTCGCTGTAATCGTGGTAGCGGGCTTGGTTTTGCCGCGGCTGTGGCGGGATAGCGTATCCGTGGAACAAACAACGGATGAAATAGGTGGAACCCTCGATTCCACCCAAACCACCGTTGTTACCCGACCGACTGTGGTGGACGTATTACCGACGTTCACCTTGCAGCCGGGTGACTATCAGGTGCCGGAAACCATACTTGCTTTGCATGTGGACAGCGATACGTCCGAGCAGCAGGCAAAAAATCTGCTCAAAAGAGCCGCAGATATGAAATTGAACGCTTTGTTTGTGTCGATACCGCAGGATGGTGCCGCTTTTGATGCGGCGGCATATCTGTTGGAGAAGGGCAAAAAGGCGGGACTGTATGTATACGGCGTGCTGGATCTTGGCATGCAGGACGGAAAATGGGATCCCGCATTGCCGGACGAGCGCAAAAAAGCGCTCGCCTTTGTCACCGAAGCGGTTAAAAAATACGCTGCCCACGGCTGGCTGCTCACGGATTTTTCATATCCTGATACTATGAAAGATAATACCGATGACTATGCCATCGTACAAGGCAACCGCACCCGCTTACAACTATTGCGGGACGGCACCACGGCGCTTATCACCCAATCGGTGAAAGCGATAAAAGAGCAAAACGCGAACAGCTTTGTGGGCTTGTCGGTGTCTGCTCCGATGCTGCAAAGCGGCGAAGCCGCCGGCTATACCGACGTGTCTGCATGGATGCAGCAGCCGCTTATGGACTTTGTGATGTTCAAAGGCGGGCAAACGGATTTTCAAAAGAATTTTGAAGCATGGTCTGCCTTGTGTGCGCAATTCAGCATGCCTTTGTATGTACAGCATGCAGAGGGGGGCACTGCTGCCGCACAACAGTTGACTTTATGCCGTGAGAGTACCGTTTTTACAGGCAGTAGTTTTGCGGCGAAAAGCCTGCCGGAGGCGGACAGCGAGGACGAAAACGTGCTGTATACGGCGATGCACGGTAAATCTAAGCCTGCTTTGCTGTTCACCACACCCACTGACAGAAATTTTACCACTACCTCGTCGTCGGTGGCGTTTTTGGGCAGCGCCAATCCGGAGTATTCGCTCACCTTGAACGGTGAAACCGTTACACTTTCCGCAGACGGCAGTTTTTCTGAGGATATGTCCCTCACCCCCGGCAAAAATCAGTTTGTGTTCAAAAACGGCAGCAAAACGGTGACCTACACCGTGACCTACAAAATAACGGTATTGCGCGAGGTGACCCCCTCGTCGCCCTTACTGTTGGAGGGCGGTGCTACCGTGGAATATACCGCGGTGGCGCGCAAAGGTGCTACCGTCAAAATCACTATGCTCGGCACCACCAAACAGATGGCTGTTGCCAATAAGCAGAATAAAGACGATACTGCCGCTTTAGATGCGGATTTTGACACCTATCATGCAACCTTTACCATGCCGGCGGGTATAGAGGGTAAGAAACGCTCGCTCGGCAGTGCGACCATTACCGCTTCATACAGCGGTTTGACCGAAACCCAAAAGACAGCCGCGGTCACGTTGCAGGCAAAACCAAAAGCGCAGTATCGCGTTGTGGTGACCCGCGACTATGCGGAAACGTTTTCCGGCTCTGCCGTCAACGACCTGTCCCGTCCCACCAACGCCTATTTTATTAAAGGTACCACCGACGTGATCGTGGGCAGCGGTTCGGCTGTCGGCAAGGAATACTATCTGCTCGGTTGCGGCAAATGGGTGTATAAAACCGATGTGGAGGGTATCTCCGGCGGCGCGCTGTCCGAAAACACGGTTTCCTCTGTGAGTGCATCGGTAAACAACAATGCCACCGTATTCAAATTCGATATGGCGTGGCAGGTGCCCCACTCGGTAGTGTTATTGCCGCAGAAATATGAAGCACCAAGCGCTGCTACCCCCAATTACGGCTTGGATGGCGTCGGGCAGACGACCGAATATGTAGATATCGGCTTTTATTACACCAAAAAAATTCCCAAAACCGTGCCGGATGTGTCGGATAGCCCGCTGCTTTCCGGCGCGAAATGGACAACCGACAGCGCCGGCAATCTGGTGTTGCGGTTGTACTTAAAACAAAAAGGACAGTTCTACGGTTATTCGGTCAACTGGGACGATACGGTGTTGACCTTCTCCTGTAAGCATCCCGACAGCGCTGCTGATAACGCAAGTAACAAACCGCTATCCGGTATCCGTATTGTTGTGGATCCCGGTCATGGCGGCAGCGCCAGCGGCACATACAGCACGATTAAGGGCTTGTATGAAAAAACGCTGACCCTTACATACAGCCTCGCGTTGCGCAGCAAACTGGAAGCACTCGGCGCGACGGTGGTGATGACCCGCACCTCGGACGTTTCGCCGGATAATCCCACCATGGACGGCAGAACCGCTTTTGCCAGAGGTGGGGACGCTGATTTGTTTCTCAGTATACACATGGATGGTTCTTCCAGTGCGGCCTCTCACGGTTGTTCGGTGCATTATTTCAACGAGTATTCTTTTGCGCCCGCGCAATATCTGATCAATAGCATGCGTGCGGTGGAAAAACAACACGGCATCGGCAACCGCGCCAAGGTGCTGCGGTGGAACCCGTTTTTCGTGACACGGTTGCACGATTGTCCCGCTGTGCTTATAGAATGCGGGTTTATGACCAATGCCACCAACATGCAAAAACTTAACGATATCAACTACCGTAACCGGATGGTTAGTGCAATTACGGATGCGGTTGTGCAGTATTTCCAATCGTTGCCTGTATATGAGGATATCCCTGAGCCGACCACTACGGCGACAACGACCGTTTTGGATGTCACGACCAAAGCAACCGACGGGAGCACCGCTGCTTCTGTGACCAAGCCGGAAAACGGTGAGACTATCACCGAAAATGTTGCTGCCACCAAAACGAAAAAGACAACAGCGACCAAGACAAAATCCACTAAAGTGTCAGAAACAACGACAAACGTTCGAGCGACGACTGCAAACAAAGATGCACAGACAACTGCCGCAAAAACGACCGTTCATTCTGTCCAAACAACGCCTGCTAAGACGGCGACAACGTCTTCTACCGTTGTGACTACCGACCAACAAACAACTAAGACCACCGTGACTGAAACGACTTTTGAGACCACCTCGGATACAACCGTATCGAGTGAAAACACCACGCATAAAGACGCGGAAACGACCACGACTTTTGATGAAAGCGTTGAGACCGACAGTGTCACGACAACTACGGATGGATCGATGGATATGGGAGGGAGCCGGTGAGCGAATTTAACTATACCGTACCGGATGCCTTCGACGGACAAACGGTGCAAAATTTCCTGCGGCAGGGCTGCCATTTATCCTGGCGCATGGTGGTAAAACTCAAACGGGTGGAAAACGGCATCACGGTGGACGGTGAGCATCGTCGCACTATCGACCGCGTAAAGGCGGGACAGACGGTGACGATCAAAATGCCCACCGACGCGGTGAAAATAGAGGGTGCTGATATACCGCTCTCTGTTGCTTTTGAGGATGACTATCTGCTTATTGTGGATAAACCGCCATTTTTGGCGGTGCACCCATCTGCCGGTAAACCGGAACCTACCCTTGCAAACGCGGTGGTGGCGTACTTTGAAAAGCGGGGAAAACCGCTTTCCTTTCGCCCCATCAGCCGTCTGGATCGCAATACAAGCGGTCTGCTCACGGTGGCAAAAAGCAGTCACCTTGCCTTTGCGCTGACGGGCGCGATGGAAAAGACCTATCTCGCCATTGTGTGCGGCAAGTTGGAAGGGGAAGGGGTCATTGATCAGCCCATCCGTGTGAAGGAAGGCTCTATTATCACCCGCGAGGTGGGGGAGGGCGGCAAGAACAGTCTCACTCGCTGGCAGGCGCTGGCCACTGACGGCGAGGTCACCTTGGTCCGCGTGGTCATTGAGACGGGGCGCACCCATCAGAT
>JAZUAN010000013.1:0-34508 GCA_045638005.1 Acutalibacteraceae bacterium
GCTTCCTGCAATTCATCATAGGTGGTACTGTTATAGCGACTGAGCAATATAACACCTGCGGCACGTGCAAACAGCACCAAGCCATCTGTTACCACATTGACCGGCGGGGTATCGATAAATACATAGTCATACTCTTCGGAAACCTTATCCATCAGCTGCACCATTCGTGCGGAACCAAGCAATTCGGACGGGTTAGGCGGAATAGGACCGGAGGTAATCAGATCCACATTGGGAGCAACCTCTTTTTTTACACACTCCTGCCAACCGCAAAGATTGATCAAATAACGGGTAAGACCCTCCGCGCGTTTCACATGGAAAATGCGATGCATGGTGGGTTTACGCAGGTCAGCGTCAATTACCAAAACCTTACTGCCGGTCTGTGCCATCATTACCGCGAGGTTGGCACAGGTAGTGGATTTGCCGGTATTGGGCTCCGGAGAGGAGACCATGATAATCTTTTTTTGATTGGAAGCCAATGAGAAAAGAAGATTGGCGCGCAGCTTTTTATACGCTTCAACCACCAGCATCGTATCTCCCTGCTCGGTGGCAATACGCGGTGCTTTTGCTTGTTGCTTATCCATTCTGCTTTCCTCCCTTGCTGCGTGATTTCGAAGGCTTATGGTCGAAAGCAGGCACAACACCTAAAACCGGCACCTGCAATCTTTCTTTCAATTCAGCCGCCGTTTTAACGGTATTGTCCAGCAAACGACGAATAATCACGATCGCAACAGCTGCGATCAAACCGACAAGCAAACCGATAATCGCCATTTTAGGCACGTTCGGTGAGGTCTTAGAGCCAGGCAGTGCTTCACCGATCACCTTAACGGAACCGGCACCGACCACGCTTCTCAGCACGTCGGGAGCAACCTTGGCCATCGCGTTGCACACTTCCGCAGCAAAAGTAGGATCATTTGCACTAGCGGTGATACGCATCATAGCGGTCTCGGAAATATTTCTAACAGATATCATCTCGGTCAATTGCTGTATGGACACATTACGGCTGAGCTTTGGCACCACCTGTTCCATTGTCGACCGATCCTGTAAGATGTCAACATACGTCAGAACCAACCACTCCGCGGAAACTAAGCTGCTGTACGTAGTATCATTTCCCTGAGCAGCAGCCGCTTCGGTCAAACTGGAAACATACATGGAAACACCGGAACTGTACTTCTCTTCCATAAAGAACATAGCGATACATCCAAACATAATCGCACCGATCAGTGCAAAGCACAGTAACATACGCCACCGTGAAAGAAGTAATCTATATATCGTGCGAATATCCAGTTGTTGCATACAACAATCACTCCATTCAAAAATTACGCGTTAAATTATACATAAGAGAACATGCAGTCGTCACTATCGTCTGCTTCGTTTTCTTTTACAAGCATCAATCAGATACTGTAATGCAGCCACCAGCAGTAACGCCGTAACAGCGCCGCCAAAATCCAGCCAAACATCGGTAATCATCGGGCCGCGATTAGAAAAAACTTGTATCGTTTCATCCAAGAAGGCAACCGCGAACACCGTGCCTAAAACACCGCCGATGCTGTGGCGGTCAAGCTTATGTCCACACAAAGCGTACAGCGTCATTTCCGTGCCAAGCACAAAATATTCCAGAAAATGCGCCAATTTGCGAACGCCGTGCATAGTCACTTCAATGGAAAGCCCTAAAAGGTCCACCAAGCTCTGCAGGAACGCACGCACCCAACCGCTTTGCGCAGAGGAGGCTTCTCGTCCCAAAACGGAATTCCCCCAAATGAACAGCACGGTGAGCACCATCAAAATCAACAAGAAAGCACGTAGTATTTTATTCTTTTTCAAGATGATCCTCCTCAAAGCGACCGTCCACTATATGCACCACTCGGTCGCATACAGACAACGCGGCAGGGCGGTGAGAGATACATATACACGTTCTGTCACGTAGCGCATGCAGATTGCTGAGCACCAACGCTTCAGTATCCTCATCCAAAGCCGAAGTTGCTTCATCCAACAACAGTACCGGCGCTGCATGCAAAACACCGCGTGCAATAGCAAGACGTTGCAGTTGTCCGTCAGACAAGCCGTGTCCACGCTCACCCAGAGGGGTATCCAGACCCTGCGGTAAACCACGGACACAATCATCGATCGCCGCTACCTTCAAAGCCGCCCATATCTCGTCATCCGTCGCATCCTCACAGCAGAAAGTCAGGTTGTGACGGATCGTACCGGACAGCAATAAATTCCCTTGCGGTACATAAGAGAAATAATGTCTTGTAGCTGCACCGACAGTTTCTTTTCCCTGTTCAGTCTCGCAGGTAACTGTGCCGCTCTCCGGCTCCAAAAAGCCGAGCAAGAGCTTAAACAAGGTGCTCTTACCGATACCGGAATGACCGATTATCGCCACGAACTCGCCTTTTTGAATATTGAGCGAAGCCTGTTCAAACACCCGATCTCTGTCGTATGCGAAGCAAAGATCGGAAATCGCAATCGCTCGAAAAGCAGATTTGCACGCAGGGTTTGCAAGCTCATCCGACAGCGCCTCTAATTCCATCATTCTTTCAGCAGAGGACAGCATGTTGTAATACCGCGGCATGATACCGGACATGTTACGGAAAGGGGTTTGCACCTGCTGTACGATTTGCAGGAATGCGGTCAATGTACCAAACGTGATCACACCGCTTGCAAGTCGCCAAGCGCCCCACGCAAGTGCCAGATAATAGCAGCCGGAAAACAGCAGATACAGCGCCATATTGGCAACGCTGCTGATACGGCTGCGCCGCATTTTATGTTTATAATTTACGGTCTGCAATTCCTGCAAGCGGCGCCGCATAAACGGTACCATTTGGAAGGCTTGCACCACCGTCCAGTTTTCTATACTTTCCTGCATGAAAAAGCGGGTGTCGCCTTCGGTTTGCTGACATAAAGCATGCAGCTTTTTTATCTTGCCGCCATACAGTCTGCTGAACAACAGTAAAATACCGCCCGCAACAAGCAAGATCAAGGTGAACAACTTGTCCATCATAATCAAAACGACCAAAGCGGAGATCAAGCGGGTCGCCAAGGATACCACACGCGGGATCAATGTTGCCACTGCGGCAGCGGTCACGGTCACGTCCCCCGTGAGACGGTGTAAAATATCACCGGAGGAATATCCGCTGACTTCCTGCCACTTCTTTTTGTAAAGAGCGGTAAACACCTGCGCTTTCATGCGCATTTCAATCTTTGAAGTGGTGTGGGTCTGCAACAGATTGTTGCAGACACCCAACACGGTTTGCAACGCCAATATGCCAAGCAAGATGCCACTTTGCAGCCACATATTGCCCGCCATTTCACCGGTTGCTATGTCTACCACCCGCTGTGAGGTCAGTGCAAAAGCCACATAACTCAAAGAAATCATCGCGCCGACCAGTGTATGCATAATAATGCCGCCCAGTTCACCGCGCGTGATCTTCCATATCCAGTTAAGGGTATCTTTTTGTTTCATCACACTCATGCCTTTTTCTTGAATATGCCGCATATCTTCCGAATACAGCGTTTTACAAGAGAGCCGGTTTTCAGCACAAACGGACGCCACGGCAGGATTATCATCCATACCTTCACGTACAATTTATACCAAAAATTATCACAAGAAAGATATTTCCCGCGGCGGTAAAAGCCTGTCGCCACAGCAACAATAGATTTAGCAGGAATACCATTTTCCTTCTCTTTTTGCCTGTCGCCGCACATAGTATAACTGGAAACACTTATCCCAACGATACGGTGCAGCACAAACTGTCCGTTTTCACGACGATACAGCGGAACATCGCCGACCTGCAACATTGCTTTATCGGCTTTTTTGAGCACCACCTGATCACGGCGATGACGCAAAAGCGGACGCATGCTGTTACCGGTAATGGTCAGAATAACCTCCGAACCGTCGGCGATACATTCTTCCATAATCGGAGACAAGTCCTGCAGGCTGGTCAACACAACATTCTGAGCCACTTTTACTCCTCCAGCAGATCGCTTTCGCGCAGTTTTTCAACAAATGCGGCAATATCCTTCTCCGCCAGTTCTGCGGTAACGTCATATTCGGCGAGCAATGCCTTTTGCAATGCCGCTTCATCACAGTTTTCTCCCAACTGCTTCCACAAAAAGGCTCCTGTCTCATTCAAGGTGATCATGCAACGGAAATCCACCGTCCGAGCCCCTACAGGCACAACGATATGGTTATCGCCTACTGTTTTCAGTACAAAACCTTCTTTGATCTTCAAAACACATTCTCCTTTATCGTGTAGTTATTGTCTTACAAGAACGAGCGCAAGCAAGGCGGGAAAAGGCGGCAAGAGAAACTGTTCAATTCTTATCACCCTATTCGCCCGACAAAGAAAAAAGGACGAAAAGCGCTGAAATATACCGTTTTGAGGCAGATTCGGATTATTCGCGTCACCTTATTCAGAAAAGATTGCTTTGCGCGCAACGTGCGCGGCCTCAATATCCATGTTACAGGTCAGCAAATATACCGGCACCGTTTGCGCCACCGTGATCATTCTGTCAATCAGCATAGAGCCGATATCGCCGTCGTGGTACGGCTGTATCACCTGGCTTTGCAGATAAAAAATACTTTCGGTGAGATCCAAACGACGCACCGCGTTATTCTCACCGCGTTCAACAAACACCACCGCATGCAAAGGCGCGCTGATATTGGTATTTAAATCGGTCTTGCCGCTCCACGGCGTACCGTACACCTGTATCGTCTCCCCTTCAAAGCGGAGTGCCGGCTTATCATCGTTGATGTACACCACATCATCGCCAAACGCCTGCTTCCACAAGCCGGTATGGGTGGATTTTCCTGTTCCGGAAGGTGCGGAAAATATCACACCGCGTCCTTTATACGCAATGGACGAACCGTGCAATACCGCGCCGCCAAGCACACCCAAGCGTGCCGCAAAATCAAAACCGGTATACGCGTGCTCAAATTCAGCAAACGGAAAGCCTTGCTCCGTCGGCGGAGCAAGAGAGATATCCACCTCAGAAAAATCCGGTTGATAGCAGCAAAGCTGATGATACCGCTCACGCTTGCGGTCATATTGATAATGACAACGTCTACCATCCGGCAGCTCCACCACCGTGGTGGAACGCACCTGCATCACCGGTTTGCCCTCCGGCGGTACAATTTCAGGAACAATGCGAGAAGTAATGTGCATCTGCGCAGGCTCGTTCTTTTCAGCAAAATATGCCGCATAGCGTCGCTCAAAAAACGCGCTGTCCTGCATTTCCATATCAATCGGCACATTCGCCACCAATAATCTTTGCACACTACCGCCCCCCTTTAAATCGCATATAAAGATATTATATATAATTTATTGTTACTTGTCAATGTCTAAATCACTATGATTGCAATAAAAAAAACGCGTTTTTAAAACGCGTTTTTATATCAGCGGATAAAATTGGTGGATTGACGCGGTTCTGTCTCCGGCAAGGAAATACCTGCATTTTCGGCAGCAGCTCTCGCCTGCAACCAATATGTGATATTACGGGCAAGCGTGCGCATGGTTTGCAAGCCCTCTGCGTCTTGCAGCACCTCTTCCGGTCTATTTCCATGCACCTGATTCCAGTATTGTGAGCCGATCACCGCCATATTGCAAATGGTGAAATACTTATTTAAGCGGTCGAATGCCGCAGAAGCACCGCCGCGACGGCAGGAAACCACCGCTGCTGCCACCTTCCCTGCCATACGCTTACCGCTGCTGTAAAATAGACGGTCTAAAAATGCGCATATCTGTCCGGAAGGACCTGCATAATACACGGGAGACCCCACCACTACACCATCAAATTCCTCTAAACGATCGGACAATTTACTTACCTGATCGTCAAGGATACAGCGACCGGTATTCTTACATGCCCCACACGCTTGACAACCCGAGATCGCCTGTTTTCCGATCCAATAGATTTCCGCTTCAACCCCTGCTACTACAAGGGTTTTCGCCAACTCGGTGAGTGCTGTAAAGGTGCACCCCTTTTCATGAGGGCTGCCGTTTATCAGTAGGACTTTCATACAGTATACCTCCACCACAGATTTGTTTACAGCATGATTATATCACACACATTCCCATAATGCAAAACGGTTTTCATTTTTGCGTTGTCAAATTTGATAATCCTGAGTGTCTGCCACGCAAATCCTTTGCGAAAAATCTACAGAGCAGATTTTTCAGGTTCTTCTTCTGGCTGACGTTCGAAAAGCAAAAAGCACCCCTCTTGGGGTGTCGGTAATCAAGAACCTTGGACGCCACCCAAGGCCAGAAGACGGGAAGTCGAACCGGATTTGCGTTATCATTCTTCCAACCCCCCGATGTGTACCACGCAAATCCTTTGCGAAAAATCTACAGAGCAGATTTTTCAGGTTCTTCTTCCGGCTGACGTTCGAAAAGCAAAAAGCACCCCTCTTGGGGTGCTTTTTGCTTTTGGAGCGGAAGACGGGAATCGAACCCGCATATTCAGCTTGGGAAGCTGACGTTCTACCACTGAACTACTCCCGCGCGATTTCTGCTGTGTATTCTATCACAATTGCATCAAAAATGCAAGAGGTCAATTCTCTTCCTCTAAAGTTTTTTTCGCAAAGATATCATATTGCTCACACAGGTATTCCCTGCTTCTTTCCAGACCATTTTCACTCATGGAAACGGTGTACTCTGCCACTATTTCGCTGACGGCACTACCAAACATACCATACCATACCGATACCAGTATCGATTTTTCGCCGGTCTCCTCATCCTTTTGCGGGGTGAGTTTATAGTTCATGCCTTTATAGCTGCCGGTATATGGGTTGCCGCATTCAAAATAATATACCTTCGGATACGCAAATACGCTTTTATCCACCTTGACATGCCGCCTTCCTCAAAAATTCTTTTTTAGTATACCATACCATTCGCCGAAAAGAAAGGGATTTTTTTGTACAATTTTCAAATTCTTTATTGTTGAAAAAAGCAAAAAACATGGTATAATGAAATGTGGCAAAAGCATAACAAAAGAAAGGGATTGAATACTATATGCTGTATGATGTTGCAATCGTCGGTGGCGGTATTGGCGGTTTGATGACCGCGTATCGTTTGCATGAAAAGCAGCCAGCGCTTCGTGTTATCATATTGGAAAAAGGTCTTGCTTTACAAAAAAGGCATTGCCCTGCCGGAAAAGATAAAGCCTGCCTGCATTGCAAAATATGCAGTATCACCAGCGGTTACGCCGGCGCAGGCGCGTTTTCCGACGGCAAATTCAACCTGGGCACCGCTTACGGTGGTAGCATGGGTGAAGAGTTGGGCGAAGATACCGCTATGGAATATATCAACGAGGTTGACCGCGTACTTGCAAGCTTTGCAGACGATTATCCTGAGTTGTACCGCTCCAATGAAACTTTAAAGCTCAAATGCCTACAAAACAACCTGCGTCTGCTGGATATGAACGTTCGCCATCTCGGCACCGATAAGAATTTCCGTACCATGCAGGCGCTTATTGAGCATTTGGAACAAACCGGTGTGGAAATGCGAACACTCACCGATTGTGAAGCGGTAGAAAAAACAGATAACGGATACCGTATCCACATCAAACAAGGCGGCAATGCAGAGACTGTCGATGCTGTAAAATTGGTGGTGGCGACCGGTCGCAGCGGCGCTGCATTCGTACAGCACGTGTGCAACACTTTCGGCGTCACCATGGAAGCAAACTCGGTGGATATCGGCGTGCGCGTGGAAATGAAGGATATCATTTGGCGTGAATTTTCCAGCCAGATCTATGAGCCCAAGATTCTTTACCGCACCAAGACGTTTGAAGATCGCACCCGCATGTTCTGCTTTAACCAAGGCGGTCTCGTATCTGCTGAGAACAACCACGGTGTTATCACCGCTAACGGTCATTCGTTTGCAGAGCCGGAGAAAAAGACCGAAAACTGCAACTTCGCCATCCTCTCCTCTATCCACTTTGCAGGTGATTTCACCAAGCCTACCGAATATGCCGAAAACATCGCCCGCAACCTAAATTTTGCCGCTGAAGGCAACGTAATGGTGCAGCGGTTCGGCGACCTCATTCGCGGCAGACGCACCAACGCACACCGTCTCTCCGCCGGCACCGTCACCCCCACCCTTAAAGCCTTCCCCGGTGATTTATCGGTGGTCATGCCGTACCGCGCGCTCACTAATATCATCGAGACTATCTACGCTCTTGATAAAGTGGCACCCGGCACCGCTAATGATGACACGCTTTTGTATGGTTGCGAAAACAAATACTATTCCATCCGTCCGGTGCACAATGAAAACTTTGAGATTGCCGAGGATCTATACCTCATCGGCGACGGCAGCGGTATTACTCGCGGTCTCTCTCAAAGCGGCGCAATGGGATTGTATGTGGCAGATAAAATGTTAGAAAAATAAGCTATCTAAAACGGGAAGAAGTGACGCAACACGGCACGGCGTTTGTTTATACTTTTTGGGCGGCATTGCCGGTATACAGCTGATAGTATTTACCTTCCGCGGCGAGCAGCTGCTCATGAGTGCCGCGTTCGATAATACGACCAAGTTCCAGTACCATGATGCAATCGCTGTTGCGAACGGTGGACAGCCGGTGTGCGATCACAAAAGTGGTGCGCCCCTTCATCAGATTATCCATACCCTCCTGCACGATGCGCTCGGTACGGGTATCAATGGAGGAGGTCGCCTCATCCAAAATCAGCACCGGCGGATCAGCAATAGCGGCGCGAGCAATTGCAAGCAACTGACGCTGCCCCTGTGACAGGTTGGCACCGTTACCGGTGAGCAGCGTATCATAACCATCCGGCAGACGAGAAATAAAGCTATCAGCGCCCGCTCGTTTGGCTGCCTCCACCACCTCTTCATCGGTCGCATCCAATCTGCCGTAACGGATATTTTCCCGCACCGTTTCGGTGAACAAATTGATATCCTGCAACACAATACCAAGTGAACGGCGCAAGTCGTCCTTTTTAATCTTACGGATATTGATACCGTCATAACGGATTTTGCCGTCCGCGATATCATAAAAGCGGTTGATAAGGTTGGTAATGGTGGTCTTACCCGCGCCCGTAGAGCCTACAAACGCAATCTTTTGCCCCGGCTCGGCATACAGATCGATATCGTGCAGCACCATCTTCTCCGGCACATACGCAAAATCAACGTCGTGGAAGGTGACCTCACCTTTCAGCTCAATATACTCGGTCACACCGGTATCACTATGCGGGTGTTTCCACGCCCAAAGGCCGGTGCGCTGTGCGGTTTCTTGCAGAGTACCGTCAGCAGTCCGCTCGGCGTTGACCAAGGTAACGTACCCTTCATCCTCTTCTGTCGGCTCATCCAGCAGCTTAAAGATACGCTCCGCACCCGCAAGCGCCATAATAATGCTGTTGATTTGCATGGTGATATGATTGATCGGCATGCTGAAATTACGATTAAGCGTCAGGAAACTCGCGAGACCGCCGAGCGTAAAACCGCCGAGGCCGCCAAGCGCCAGCGAACCACCCACAATCGCACACAGCACATAACTCAGGTGGCTTAACTGTCCATTGATGGGACCCATGTAGTTCGCAAATTTATTTGCATTATAGGCACTGTCAAACAATTTATTGTTCAACTCGTCAAACTTTTCGATGTTCTCCTGCTCGTGACAGAAAACCTTTACCACCTTTTGACCGTCCATCATTTCCTCAATATAACCATTGGCAGCACCGAGGTCTTTTTGCTGTGCCACGAAATAACGGCTGCTGCGGGAGGTGAATTGTTTGGAAGTCAAGGTGATCACACCAATCATCACAAGCGTCAGCAAGGTCAACGGTATATTGAGCACCACCATGCTGACAAACACGCTAACCACCGTCACCACGCTGTTGATCATCTGCGGCAAGCTTTGGCTGACCATCTGCCGTAATGTGTCGATATCATTGGTGTACATGGACATGATATCACCGTGGGAGTGGGTATCAAAATATCGGATAGGCAGCATTTCCATGTGGGTAAACATATCATCGCGCAATCGTTTCATGGTGCCCTGACTGACATAGATAAGGATACGCGCCTGCGTAAACGCGGCAACAATACCACAAACATAAAAGACTGCCACGCGAAGGATCGCACTGAGAAGTGCAGAATAATCCGGTGTCACATCGCTGAGTAACAGCGGACCGATGTAATCGTCGATCAAGGTTTTCGTAAACAGCGTACCTTGCAGGTTGGCAAACACACTAACAAAAATACAAACCAACACGATCGCATACTGTAACGCATAGTGCCGCAAAATATAGCCAAGCAAACGTTTGAGCAGTTTGCCGGGGTTTTTGATCTTAGGGCGAGGACCGCGCATGCGTCCGCCGCCGGGACCTTTAAACTCTCTTGCTTTTTCCTCAGCCATCAGTCCTCACCTCCCTCGTCGAAGTCACCGTTGCCGCCGGTCTGTGATTCATACACATCGCGGTAAATAGCATTGGTTTCCAATAGCCTCTCATGTGTATCAAAGCCGCACACCTTACCGTCATCAAGCACGATGATACGGTCGGCATGTTGAATACTGGAAATACGCTGTGCAATAATCAGTTTGGTCACATCCGGAATCTGCTCGCGGAACGCTTTACGGATACGCGCGTCGGTTGCGGTATCCACAGCACTGGTGCTATCGTCCAAAATAAGGATTTTTGGGGATTTGAGCAATGCTCTGGCGATACAAAGGCGCTGTTTTTGACCGCCGGATACATTGGTACCTCCCTGCTCGATATAGGTGTTATACCCATCCGGCATCGCCGTGATAAAATCGTCTGCACACGCCAATTTGCAGGCATGTATGCACTGCTCCTCGGTTGCATCCTTCTTGCCCCAACGCAGGTTATCAAGAACGGTGCCGGAAAACAGCACGTTTTTTTGCAGTACCACCGCCACGGCATTGCGCAGCGTTTCAATATCATAGCTGCGCACGTCCTTACCGCCTACCAAGATCTCACCCGTGGTGACATCGTAAAGGCGGCTGATAAGATTAACAAGACTGGATTTTGCACTACCGGTACCGCCTAAAATACCGATGGTCTCGCCTGAGGCTATGGAAAGATTAACATTTTGCAGCACCGGCTTTTTACTGTCGGCATTATAAGCGAACTCCACATTGCGGAATACGATACTGCCGTCCGGCACTATAAAATCGGGCGTTTGCGGGTTTTGTAGGGTGGGCACCTCATCCAGCACCTCGATCACACGCTTAGCACTCGCCATACTCATGGTGATCATCACAAACACCATTGAGAGCATCATAAGACTCATCAGTATGTTCATGCAGTAGGTAAGCAAGCTCATCAGTTCGCCGGTAGTCAAGGTATCCTGCACGATCATGTGTGCGCCGAGCCAGCTGATAAGCAGGATACAGGTATACACCGTCGCCTGCATAAGCGGATTGTTCATTGTCAGTATCTTTTCCGCACGTACAAACACGTTATAAAGACCGCCGGTCGCCACTTTGAAGTTTTTCTGCTCATGCTCTTCCCGCACATACGCTTTCACCACACGGATGGCGGAAACATTTTCCTGCACCTTCGAGTTTAAATCATCGTATTTGCGGAACGCCGCCTGAAAGTATTTGGTAGAACGGCTCATAATGAGCAACAAGCAGGTGCCAAGAAAAATGACCGCTATCAAGTAAACGGATGCCAGCTTTGGATTGATCACGAACGCCATCACCATGGCAATAATCATACTGGACGGTGCACGCATACACATACGCAGGATCATTTGAAAAGCATTTTGCAGGTTGGAAACGTCAGTGGTCATGCGGGTAACAAGTCCCGCCGTACTGAACTTATCAATGTTAGCGAAAGAGAAGGTTTGAATTTTATCAAACATCGCTTTGCGCAAATTGCGCGCAAAACCGGTGGCAGCTCTTGCGCCGTGCTTGGCACCCAGCAAGCCGGAAATCATACCGCCCGCAGCAGCAAGAATCATAAGTGCGCCGATCTTATAAATGTGCTGTATATTGCCGGCTTCAACACCTTTATCAATAATAGATGCCATCAAAAGCGGTATCAGCATTTCAAAAACCACTTCAAATATCATGGCGATCGGGGTCAAAATGGCATCTTTTTTGAATTCCTTGACCTGTGCGCCTAATTTTTTCAACATACGTCATCCTCCTTTATCAAATTTCTTTCAATTTTATATACCGTTTCAAAAAAAGCCTTAATCTCCGCTTCGGGAATACCCGCCAGCATCTGTCGCTCGGTCTCATCTATGAGAGATACCGTCTTTTGATGCATCTCTCTCCCCTTTTCGGTGAGTAACACCTGTCGCAAGCGGTTATCCCGCGGTACCATACAGCGTTCAATCAATCCATTTTTCTCCATCACCTGCATGATACTGGTGACGGTAGAACGATTGATGTGAAACTCATTCTCAATGTCTTTTTGAAAAACATCTCGCCCTTCCGCACGTGAAAGAAAGCCTAAAATACGACCGTGGGTGATGGTAACATCATCCAAACCGTTTTGCCGAGCATTCTGCTCGAAGCGGTGACGAAAATGCTGATGTAATATTTTACACACCAGCCCCGCATGTCGCCTCTCGATAGCGGCAGCCAGAAAATTCTTGGGATGTTTCATAGTGTTCCCCCTATCTTATAATAGTTCGAACGCAAATTGTTCGATATCAAACAGTTTAACATATATCGCTCAGTTTGTCAACGAAAGTACCATGTATGCATACTGTTTTTACCAAAAAACTCCCTGCGAGTATTCTCGCAGGGAGTTTCTATACGATTTTACAGGGGGATGTCGATATCGTTGTTTCCTTTGTTGCGCAAGGGCGCGGGACCGTCATCATCGTCACCAAAAAGACCAAGTTGCTCATAGTCGCTGTTGAGCGGCGGTAAATCTGCCGCAGGGACCGGCTCGAGCTGCGGCTTCGCACGTCTTTTGGGGCGGCGTACAAAGCGGAAATATATCACAATCGCAAGAACGATGCACACAATACCGGCTACCAAGAAAATCATGGCAGAACGCGCCGCGTCGCCGGTCAGCGCCCCTAACATACTGCCTTTGAAGCCTAACACCACAATAGTTCCCGTCGGCGAATTGGATTCAAAGCGGAAAAAGCCTTCTTCGGAAACGTGCGCATAGATCGGTTCAGACATGCCATCATCAGTGAACGCAGCGACCGTGATCACCTGCGCGGAGCGCATGGATTGCGGAATAGGCATTTGGACAACGTATGTTCCCTCGGCAATATTCCACACATCGGTGACCTCATCCGTCTCATTATCTTTCATTTGCAAGGAAAGATCCATCACAATGCGCTCTACATCGGCAGCATCAACGCGAGAAAGCACTGCATCGCTCGCCACCGCCGCCGTGATTTGCTCATCGGTAACCTTCTCTTTTGAGGAGGCAGCGGATACCATCAAAGTACCGTTTACTTTACCCAGCATGTGGTCGTAATTTTCCGGCAGCATCAACAACTTTGCGTTTTTTGTGAAACTGTTTTCCTCCGTTTTGAAAGCATCCAAAATACCGCTATCAAAGGAAAATTCCAAAGCAATATACGATTCTTCCATGCCGGTGGTGCCGCTGGCCGTGTACCAAGTAAGCTGTTCTTGCTCTTCATCGGCAGTATCTGTTGTCGTGGTACGCTTCGTGCGCTTGGTTTTGTTAACAGTTGAGGAGCGCGCAGTGGTATCAGTTGTTTTCTCGGTCTTTTGTGTTGTTGTCTGCTTATCGTTATCATCAAGTGCAGAACCTACCGTAGCAGCTGCGGCTTCATACACCGTATTGCCGATCCTTGTTTGCTCGGTGTAACAGTGAATATAGGTGTCATCCTCAGGAAAAGCATACTGAAAAACAGCGTATCCATCAGCATCGGTCACAACGCCCGGCATCTTAGTGGTACCCAACTGCACACCTACCTCCACACCTTCGACAGGGGTACGTGCAGTACCGGTAACGCGGGCAGCAATCTTACCATTTTTATTCAATATGATGAGCATGGGGGTTATCACCCGCTCCTCATCATCTTCATATTCTTCTTCCTCTTCAAGCTCGTCTTCGGGTTCTTCCTCGTATTCCGTTTCCTGTGTTACGTCATCCGATGCATTTGTCAATTCTTCACGTTTGGTAGTAGATTCTGTTATTCTATCAGTGGTCCGTTCGGTAGTGTCCTCGGTGGTTGCATCGGTTATATCCTCATCGGATATTTGTGTTGTCTTTTTTGTTTTGTCCGCGTTACCTTCCTTGGTAGAAGTAGTAGTCTCCTCATCTGTTACAGAGGTATCCGCGGCAGAAGTGCCAGTAGTTTCTTCACTCTGCTCGGTCACAGTGGTGTCTGATGCTTGTGTACCGATATCGGTCATAACGGTGGTCGTATCAAAATTGCTCGTTTCCGTCTGCGCCGCAACCGAAAAACCTACCGAAGATTGCACCAGCAGCAGGCAGGCGATACAGATCGAAATATATTTTTTCATGCCAAAAGCAGCACCTTTCCATCGAAAAATATAACAGTACAGTATAGCGTATCATAAAACCGCGAAAAAGTAAATAATAATATTTAAAGGACACCCTATTGATTATTCGTAAAAAATCTTTTATAATACCATATTGGAATTGTAGATAAAATATACTTTATCTCCGTGGAGGAGTTTGTATGCAAACTGTTTTGAAACGTACATGGGCGGAAATTAATCTCGACTGTTTAGAAAACAATCGCGCGGTCATCGAAAAGGCATTATATGCCAACGCCAAAATGATGGCAGTGGTAAAAGCGGATGCTTACGGGCACGGCGCTATTACCGTGGCGAAGGCTTTGCGCGATGCCGGCACCGCGTATTTTGCCGTTTCCAATTTGGAAGAGGCACTACAGCTGCGCGAAGCCGGTATCGAGCATCCTATGCTCGTGCTCTCCTATACGCCGCCCGAGCAGGCGAAAACTTTAGCAAAATACAACATCACCCAAACGGTGATTTCTCCGAAACACGCCGCCGCTTTGAGTGCCGCGTGCGTTGCAGCACAGGTTTCCGTAAAGGTGCATTTTAAACTGGACACCGGTATGTCCCGCGTAGGGTTCGTGCATTCGCTTGCCGATGATCGCGAGCAGGCTGCAAACGAAATTGCCCTTGCCGCAGCACTTCCCGGTATTGTGACGGAGGGTATTTTTACCCATTTTGCTACCGCCGATGAGCCAAATGACAGCATGACCCGTCTCCAATTCGAGAGATTTATGCAGACGGTAGAAGATTTATCCGGCAAGGGAATACACTTTACATTCAAGCATTGCTGCAACAGCGCCGCCACCGAGCGTTTTCCCGAGATGCATCTGGATCTGGTGCGTCCCGGCATCATTTTATACGGCTTAGCACCGGACGCCGGTTGGATGCAACAGCTGCTGCCGCTCAAGCCTGTTATGCAGCTAAAAACCGTTATTTCTATGGTGAAAACCATATCGGCGGGTACCACCGTCAGCTACGGTGCGACCTTTACCGCTCAAAAGGATATGCAGGTTGCTACTGTACCTATCGGCTATGCCGACGGCTATCCGCGCTGTATGGCAGGAAAAGCGCACATGCTGGTAAACGGATCCCCCGCCCCCGTCATCGGCAGAGTATGCATGGATCAATGTATGCTGGACGTTACCGGTCTCAATGTTGCACCAGGTGATATTGCTACCGTTTTTGGAGAGGGATTGTCGGTAGACACCTACGCCGCTTGGATGGGCACTATCAATTACGAAGCGGTGTGTCTTGTCAGCAAACGCGTGCCGCGTATATATCTGAAGGGCGGCAAGCAGGTAGGTTATGAAAATATAATTTATCAACCTCACGAGGATATACGATGAGCAAAAAGATTTTAGTCGCTATGAGCGGCGGTGTTGACAGTGCCATGACCGCGGCTTTGTTGTTGGAAAGCGGAAACACTTTACATGGTGCCACCATGCAATTGTACTGCGGCGATAAGGATGAAAACGTCTGCGGCTCCCAAAGAGACGCCGAGGATGCGGCCGCATTGGCAAAAAGCCTTGATTTTCCGCATGAAACACTACCACTAACGCAAGAATTCGAACAACAGGTCATCAGCCGCTTTGCAAAAGGATATTTCAAGGGAGAAACGCCCAATCCCTGTATAGAATGCAACAGATATATGAAGTTTGACCGTCTTTTACAACGCGCAAAAGAACTGGGATGCGACGCGATCGCCACCGGACATTATGCACGGGTGGAAAAGGATGCGCAAAGCGGGCGGTATTTACTGAAAAAGCCGTTGGATCTTTCGAAAGACCAGACGTATGTGTTATACCATCTTTCGCAAGTGCAGTTGGCGCACACTGTATTCCCTCTCGGAGACTATCTTAAAACAGATATCCGTAAAATGGCGGAAGAACGCGGGTTTTCGATGGCAAGCAAGCCTGACAGTCAGGATATCTGCTTTGTCCCCGACGGTGATTACGCGGCTTTTTTGGAAAGATATACCGGCAAAAAAACACCGTGCGGCAACTATGTGAGCGCTGCTAATGAGGTGCTCGGTAAACACAAAGGACATATACACTATACCATCGGGCAGCGCAAAGGGCTTGGTGTTGCGTTCGGGCAGCCGATGTATGTCATCGGCAAGGATGCCGATAAAAACACGGTGACCCTTGGCACAAAAGAACAATTACCCGTCACCGCTTTGTTGGCGGATGATATTAACTGGATCTCGATTGAGACTTTGACCGCACCCATCCGCGTAACGGTCAAAACGCGGTATCACCAACCCGAAACACCCGCGACCGTCTCCCCTGTCGAAAACGGCGTTTTGGTCACTCTTGACCGCCCGCAGGTGGCAGCGCCCGGACAAGCGGTGGTATTTTACGACGGTGATACAGTGGTCGGCGGCGGTACCATCCGTAAATTGGAACGATAAACAAGGAGGAAGGATACATGGAGGTTATTGCGGTCATTCGCACCGATTTCCCCGAGAAATTCGGCATTCCGCGGCAAAGCGGATTGGTTCAAACGCACGGTGTTATTGAATTTTTGCCGCAATACCGCGATGCGTCCGCAGTCAGAGGTTTGGATGGATTTTCACACATCTGGCTTTTATGGCAATTTTCCGAAAACGCACAGGGCGGCTGGTCACCCACGGTACGACCGCCACGACTGGGCGGCAATAAGCGGATGGGCGTTTTTGCAACGCGTTCTCCGTTTCGTCCCAATCCTATCGGTCTTTCCTGCGTCAAGCTTGAGAAAATCGAACTTGACGGCGAAAATGCGCCGCGTTTGTTTGTCAGCGGCGCGGATTTGATGGACGGCACGCCGATTTACGATATTAAACCGTATCTTCCCCATGCCGATTGTATTCCGGATGCTACCGGCGGGTTTTCCGCACCGCTGACGGAATATCATCTGAAGGTGGAGATCCCCGCGCATTTCGAATGCAAAAAACGCGAAGAATTGATCAAAATATTAGAGCAAGATCCGCGCCCTTCTTATCACAATGATGAACGAGAATATGGCATGAGTTTTGCAGGATATGCAATCAAATTTCACGTTACCAACGGCACGCTTTTTGTGACCGACATTAAAGCAGGAAAAAACTAAAAATTTTAGCACAAATTGACACTTATATGTTACTTGCTATTGCACACAATACTTTTGCAAACGCAAATGACGGCGATATGCCAAATATGTGTAATAGGAGTGTAAGAAAATCATGGCTAAAAGTAGTGTCGTTCCCGAGGCTCGCGAAGGTCTCAACCGCTTCAAGATGGAAGCTGCGAACGAAGTCGGCGTGAACCTGAAACAGGGTTACAACGGCGATTTGACCTCTCGTCAGGCCGGTTCCATCGGCGGCCAGATGGTCAAAAAAATGATCCAGGCTTACGAGCAGAACAACCTGAAATAAGCATTTCAATTCAAAGAGAAAAGACCGAAGGGCAAACGCCCTTCGGTCTTTTGTGTTTAAAAAAGGTATTCATTCACTCCACACCTTTTCGATACATGCCGCGCGTTATCGGCATATCGGCAGATGCGCCGTTTTCATACATTTCCAGTACTTCGGCAACCCGCTCGGCGTTCTCATCGGTAAAGTGGTATATTTCAAACAACCCGCGCGGCAACTCGCCGCGTTTATCCCCCCAGTACAACGGTACGCTGTTGAGCAGTTCACTACATCCGTTTTCGCATACCACGGGGAAACGCGCCTTCTTGCGGTCGACGAGCGCACCGCCTTGACAGGTGGCGCAGTCCGCACCTGCCGCTTTTCGGGGGCAATTACGGGTGAGCATCAGCGGTAATCTGCCGTATGCAAGCACACCACACGGTGTCGAAAACCGCTCAGCAAACCGCATTTGCGCAAAAGAGAGTTCGGGAGATACAACCAACGCTGAAAAACCGTTTTCCGCATAAAAAGCCACCGCCTGTCGATTGGTGATATTCATACCAAAGCCGCCGATAACGGGTAAACCGCTGTTATATGCGGCTTCAATACCGTTGACGTTGCCGCACAGCACAAACACCGCGCCACAACTCTTGGCAACCTCCAAAGCACGAGTCACCGCGGCGGTGCCGCTAAACAGACCGCGCGGAATCTCTACGCCGAATGCACCTGTATGGGTCTTCGCAAACGTGCGAAGCGTATCTTCCTTAGTGAAAACCGGTAAAATCACCGTTTCATCCCGCAAAGCCGCACTGTACTGTGCCGCAGATTGCAAGCGAACAAGGCGTTTAAACGGCCATTCCGTATTGATGATTTTTGGTTCTGTGGGCGGTGTTTTTATGGCACGAGACGGAACATCCGCGCGCCTTCTCTCCAGTTGTTCCAATGCTTCACGACGCAAGGCGTTGAGCGTGGACGCAGGCAACATCGCCCCCTCGCCGATATTCGCTGAAACGGTCGCCGCAAATGGCGTACCGCCTGTTTTCACCAACTGCGCCTCCACTTTTTCAGCAGTGGTGGCGGTTGTGCGGGCCGCTTGAGCAGGTGCACCTTCCACCGTTACCACATTTCCTATATTGTCCGACGCCGTCAACAAGGTCGGCTCACCGACAGCCGCAGAGAGGTACATGGTAACTGGCACCGATTGCCGTTCTTTTTCATATAAACCGCCAAGTTTTTTGAGCACGGCGGATGCCGCCGTCACATCTTCATGTGTGCGGGTACCGAACATCGCAGTGCCGCGGTTGGCGGTATAATAGCCATCGGTGAAACCTGAACGGGAAAACACCGCTTCGAGACTGCTAAGCATATCCGCAGACACTGTCTCTCCCCTTGCCGCGGCACGGCACACGCTGACAGCCACCGCCACGTATTCAGGACGTTTCATACGCCCTTCGATCTTAAAAGAGATCACACCGACCTCTGCTAACGTCGCAATCTGTTGCACAATGCTCTGATCCTTCAAGCTCAGCGCAAAACCACCCGTCAGATCGGGTGTGCCTTCGGCAGAAAACGGTAGGCGGCAAGGCTGCGCACATAAGCCTCTGTTGCCGCTACGCCCACCAAGCATGGCGGATAAATAGCATTGCCCCGACACGCACATACAAAGCGCGCCGTGCACAAACACCTCCAACTCGCACCCGAGACCGGTACAAGCTTTGATCTCTTCAAGAGACATCTCACGGGACAATACCACACGGCAAAAGCCGTTGTCCCGCAAAAAACGCACACCCGCGGGGGTGTGGCAGGACAACTGTGTCGAGGCATGCAGCGGCATATCCGGCAAAAGTGTGCGTAAGCACCGTGCAAGTCCAACATCCTGCAAAATAAGCGCATCTACACCAACACTTTGCGCGCGTTTTGCTACTTCAAGTGCACTTTCAAACTCATTTTCGCGAATCAATGTATTTAAGGTGAGATACACTTTCACCCCGCGTACATGACAATAGGCGACTGCGCTTTCAAGCGCGTCGCCTGCAAAATTCTCCGCGTTTTGTCGTGCGTTAAAGGCATCCGTGCCTAAATAAACAGCGGCAGCACCGCACCGTACCGCCGCTTGCAAAGCACCGACAGAGCCTGCCGGTGCCAATATTTCCGCAGTATACATCAGCGGTAAGCCAGCTGCTTTTTCAGCTCATCCACCTCAGAACGCAGACGCATCACTTCACGGCGGGCAGCATCTGCCTCCTGGCGGGCATGTGCGTTTTCAGAAATGAAATCACGCATCTGATCACGCAGATTATCCGCAGAATCATTCGCTTTTTTAGCGGCATCTGCATTCATCAACGCAGTAAGGATCGCAGCCTGCATCAACGTGATACGGTCACTGCCGTTCAAAAGGTTACGCATGGTCGTATCCACCTGCGCTCCCAGCTCCTGCATATAGCCACCGGGCTCGTCGCTGGAAATGGTATATTCCGAACCACAGATGTTCAATTTGTATTTTTGGATCTCTGCCATATTCTCGTCCCCTTTTGTCGAATATTGTTATCAATATTATTGTAATCGGTTACCGCTTAAAAGTCAAGGCTCAATTCAAATACTCCAAAGGATCTACACGCTTATTTTTATACCGCACCTCAAAATGCAGATGCGGACCGGTGCTTCTGCCCGTGTTGCCCACATACGCGATGGTCTGTCCCTTGGACACGCGCTGTCCGGGGCGCACGGCGATCTTTGAACAATGCGCATACAGCGTGCGCAAGCCATCGCCGTGATCTATGATGACCGCATAGCCGTACCCTGCAAACATGCCTGTTCCCCATTCGCTGGTACGGTTGACAGCATAAACTCTGCCGCCGTCCGCGGCAACAACAGAAGCGCCGTACACATTATAACCGGAAATATCTAACCCCTCATGTATCGTACCCCAACGCGGACCGAAATACGAGGTGATGGTTTTGAAATGCGGCAGCGGCCACGTAAATTTACCGGATGCCACACCCGATCCTTGCGGACGGCTGCCTTTTTGGGTGCCGATACGTATCTTCTCAGTCACCGGCTTTTCCAGAATCTCACTTTCCAGTACGGTGCGGTCGGTTTCCACGCCGTCGGTATATTCCACCTCTGCCGTTACTCGCTGCGAGCCATCCTTGCCTTTCACTAAAATCCGTTCTTCGTCCACATAAAAATTATCGTTAAAATATACCTTGGTTTCATGCGGTAACGTTTCAGTATAGGTCTTTTTCAAATAACGGCACACCTGCAATATAGCGGCAGATTGTTCAATCAGCAATTCATCGCCGATATGCAGCATATCGGTGTTTTCGTATGCGGGATTACGTTCGCGCAATTCCGCCAACGTCAGACCGCAGGAATGCGCGATACCAATCAGTGTATCGCCGCTTTTTGCGGTATAATACACCGGCGCATTCTTTTTGGTTTGCAGCTGCGTTTGCATCGCGGCAGCGGTAAGTAAGGTTTCTTTCGGGTAGGCGCCCTTTAATATTTCTATCGTTTGGGCAAATGTGGAAGGCTTGCATTCTGTACCGTCATCCTGCGCGGTACGCAACGTTTCCAGCAGCGTATCCAACGCTTCACGAGAGAGCAGCGCACCGATATACGTGCCGTCTACAAAAAGACCGTGTGCAGCAGTCAATTTATCACCGTGACAAGCAACAATAGCATCACCGATCTGTGCGACAGTCGCAATTTCATCGGTTGGAGCAAGCGCGTGCGACATCGTCGGCAGCTCCTCCATCTGCAAAAATTGCATCATGCGTCCCGCGTATTTCATACCATCTGAAAGCGTTTCGGCACAGTCCACATAGCCGATCTCGCGATTAAGATAGGTCACCTTATACACAAAGCGCAACTGCACATAGTTTTGTACCGTGCCCACGAGAAAAGCTACCGTAAAAGCCAGTATCGCAAGCCGCACACAGGCATTACCCAGCAGATACAGCTTTTTCGCAAAAACGGCCCGATAAATCAAATAAAACGGCTTTAAAAGCACCAAAAACAGCACATACCATACCCGCTTTAAAAAGCGCCTGAAATGCATTTTAAAGCGACGACGACGTCTTTTTAAGAAACGGGCAGTCTGTACCGCTAAAATATAAAAGCTCGCATATATGGCATGCAGGCAAGCGTGGACAGAAAACTGTCGTACAAATTGCCATACCGTATTACACAACCGCATTTCTGTCCCGCCTTTCTTACAGATGTTTTTTCGTTATATCTATTACCGCCGAAAAATGCAAGCGAAAAGCCGCAGGAGACACCCGCGGCTTTCTCATATTATAATGTCGCTGCCATGACGGCTTTGATGGTGTGCATGCGGTTTTCCGCTTCTTTGAACACAATGGAACGGTCACTTTCAAACACCTCGTCGGTAACCTCCATACAATCAATGCCGAACTTCTCATAAATCTGCTTACCGATGGTGGTTTTGAGATCGTGGAACGCAGGTAAGCAATGCATAAAGCAGGCATTCTCCCCTGCCGCATCTATAAGCGTTTTATTGATCTGATAGGGAGACAATTCACGGATGCGTTCTTCCCACACGCTGTCAGGTTCACCCATCGACACCCACACGTCGGTATACAGCACGTCGGCATTCTCTACTGCTTTCATGGGATCGGTCTCAAATTCGAGGATAGCTCCTGTCTCCTTTGCCACCTCTTTGCAAGCGGCAACCAACGCAGGGTCGGGGAAATACTTTTCAGGCGCCGCTGCCACGAAATGCATACCCATTTTGGCGCAACCGACCATCAAAGAATTGCCCATATTATACCGCGCATCACCGAGGTATACGAGTTTGATACCGGAGAGTTTGCCAAACTGCTCGCGTATGGTGAGGAAATCGGCTAAAATCTGGGTGGGATGAAATTCGTTAGTCAGGCCATTCCACACGGGCACACCTGCGTATGCCGCCAATTCTTCCACCAACTCCTGTCCAAAACCGCGGTACTCAATACCGTCAAAAATACCGCCCAGCACACGCGCGGTATCGGCAATACTCTCTTTTTTGCCAATCTGCGAACCGGAGGGATCCAGATACACAGGATGCATACCAAGATCCGCCGCTGCTACTTCAAAGCTGCAACGAGTGCGTGTACTGGTCTTTTCAAAAATAAGCGCAATATTCTTGCCCTCGCACAAGCGGTGCGGGATACCCGCCTTTTTCTTCGCCTTTAAGTCGGCGGCGAGGTCAATCAGTTCCAAGATTTCAGCAGGAGTAAAATCCAACAGTTTTAAAAAACTTCTTCCTTTGAGAGACATATTTATTCTCCTTTGATAGCTTTTTTGAGAATTTCAATCGCTTTTTCAAGGGTTTCCATCGGAATGTTGAGCGCAGGCAGTAAACGCACCTTATGTTTTGCTGTGAGACACAAAACGCCCATGTCCATACACGCGCGCACCACCTCTGCGGCAGGACGCTCGGTCTCAATACCGATCATAAGACCCATACCCGACACCGATTTGACACCTTTAGTATTTTGAAGGGCATTGAACACGTATGCCGATTTTGCTTTGACATCCGAGAGCAGAGCATCATCAATACGGGAAATGACACTAAAAGCACCTGCACAGCACACGGGATTGCCACCATAGGTGGAGCCGTGATCGCCGAAGCCCAGCACGTTTTGCACCTTTTCGCCGAGCAAACACGCACCAATGGGCAAGCCACCGCCAAGACCTTTCGCGGTGGTGACCACATCAGGTTGGACGCCGTACTGCATATACGCATACAATGTACCTGTGCGACCGTTACCCGTCTGCACCTCATCAAACATCAAAACAATATCTTCCGCTTTGGCAAAGTCAGCAACTTTTTTTACGAACTCGGGTTCTAAAGCAATGACACCGCCTTCACCCTGCACACATTCCATCAAGATACCTGCAACCTTTTCGCGTTTAGCAAGCCGGATGAGCGCATCCGCGTCGTTTGCAGGTGCATGCACAAAACCAGGGGTCAGCGGCTGGAACAGTTCGTGATAATGCTCTTGTCCGGTAGCGGACAAGGTGGTGAGCGTTCTGCCGTGAAAACTGTTTTGGAGGGTCAGAATAGTGCTGTATGCCGCGCCCTTTTTCTCGGCGGCATATTTGCGCGCCACTTTGATGGCGCACTCGTTTGCTTCCGCGCCCGAGTTGCTAAAAAACACCTTTTTCATACCGGTACGCTCGCACAAAATCTGTGCGAGTTTCGCACACGGCGCGGTGTAGTACAGGTTAGACATGTGCTGTACCTTGGCAATCTGGTCGGTAACCGCTTTTTGCCAAACGTCGTCCGCGATACCAAACGCGGTGACACCTATTCCTGAACCCATGTCGATATATTCTTTGCCGTTTTCATCGTATACGAGTGAGCCTTTACCGCTCACAATCTCCACAGGGAAACGAGCGTAGGTACCCGCTACGTAAGTTTTATCGATTTCAATGATGCTCATACCTTATCCCTCGTAACCATGGTACCTGCACCCTCATCGGTGAGCAGTTCCATCAGAATAGAGTGCGGCACGCGGCCGTCCATAATAGCAACGTTCTGCACGCCTTTTTCCAACGCTTCGATGCAGCAGTCCACTTTGGGGATCATACCGCCCGAAATGACCCCTTCCTCATACAGCGCACGCGCTTCGGAAATGGTGAGACTGGGAATCAGGGTCGAAGGATCGTCTTTATCACGTAAAACGCCCGCGATATCGGTCATCATAATGAGACGTTCAGCACCCAGTGCGCCTGCGATATACGCGGCGGCGGTATCGCCGTTGATGTTATACACCGCACCTTCGCGGTCAGAGGCAACGGTGGAGATGACCGGAATGTAGTTCTTCTCCAGCATATCGGTAATCGGTTGGGTGCGAATCTTGGTGATCTCGCCGACAAAGCCGAGACGCTCGTCCTTCACCTTTGCTTCGATGATACCGCCGTCGATACCCGACACACCCACCGCATGGCCACCTTTTGTCTGCAACAGGTTGACAAGGTTTTTATTCACCTTGCCGGCAAGCACCATCTGCACGATGTCCACCGTTTCCTGATCGGTAACGCGCAAACCGTCCACAAACACCGCTTCTTTGCCAAGCTTTTTCATCGTTTCGCTAATTTCGGGACCGCCGCCGTGGATGAGCACCACTTTGACGCCGACCAGCCACAACAGCACGATGTCTTCCATCACCTGCTGTTTTAACTGCTCATTAACCATTGCGTTACCGCCGTATTTAACCACAACGATCTTGCCGTTATAACTTTTGATATACGGCAACGCCTGGGTCAACACCTCGGCGCGCTGTGCATTGGAAAACTGTAAGTCCATATATATTCCCCTTTATCAGGTGCGATAATCACCGTTGATTTTGACGTAGTCATAGGTCAAGTCACAGCCCCACGCGGTGGAACCAAACGCGCCGTCACCGACGCTGACCAGAATTTCAATTTCCTTTTCGAGCAAAATTTCTTTCGCTTTTTCTTCCGAGAAAGGCACGCCTGCGCCGTCTTTGCACACAAGAATGTTGCCCTTCGCCGAACGGAAGGAAACATCCACCTTGGATACATCTACATCAGCACCGCTGTAGCCGATAGCGCACAGCACTCTGCCCCAGTTGGCATCCGCGCCAAACATCGCGGCTTTCAAAAGACTGGAGCACACCACGCTTTTCGCCACTGTTTTGGCGACATCCTCGGTGTCAGCGCCTTCCACTTTACACTCAAGCATTTTAGTAGCACCCTCGCCGTCTGCGGCGATACAGCGGCACAGATGTACCGTGATCGTATTGAGCGCTTTCATAAACGCATCGAAATCCTCACCTGCGGTGGTAATCTCCGTATTGCCCGCCATACCGTTTGCAAGCACCGTCACCATGTCGTTGGTGGAGGTATCGCCGTCGATGCTGATCATATTAAAGGTGTTCTGAATATCGCCCGACAGCGCTTTTTGCAGCATTTCAGCAGAAATCGCCGCATCGGTGGTTAAAAAGACCAACATAGTCGCCATGTTGGGATGAATCATGCCACTGCCCTTCGCAATGCCGCCGATATAGCAGGTTTTACCACCCACCTCAAACTGTACCGCGATCTCCTTTATGGCAGTGTCGGTGGTCATAATCGCTTCCGCTGCGGCGGTGCCATTGTCATAACCCAGACCAGCTGTCAGTTCAGCCATACCGTTTGCGATGGGGGTGATGTCCAATGGTTGACCGATAACGCCAGTGGAGGCGACCACCACGTCATCTGCTTTCACACCGGTGGCATCCGCCACTAACATACTCATCTGTTCCGCAATTTCGATACCGTTTGCGTTGCAGGTGTGGGCGTTGCCGCTATTGCAAATAACCGCCTGCGCTTTACCGTTCGCAATATGCGCTTTGGTAACTGTCAAGGGCGCTCCCTTTACAAGGTTAGTGGTGTATACCGCCGCTGCGTTGGCAGGCACATCGCTCACAATGAGCGCCAAATCTCTTTTGGTACGGTTTTTGCGGATGCCGCAATGAATACCGTTTGCTTTAAAGCCTTTTGCGGCGCAAACGCCGCCCTTTACGATCTGCATTGTTTATACCTCCAAGCCGGTGGTCTCATCCACACCAAGCACAATGTTCATGTTCTGAATAGCGGCACCCGAAGCACCTTTACCGAGATTATCGAAACGGGCAACCAGTAAAATGCGCTCATCATTACCGTGCACGGTAATGCTCATATCGTCGCGTCCCGAAAACGCCCCTGCGGACAGTAAGCCGCCCTCGGACACGTCCTCATCAAAGTGCACCAGTTTGCCGGTGTACAGCGTACGGTAGACGTTTTTGATATCCTCCACGGTACCGTGTATCTGCGATCCAAACAACGGAACGGTCACTTCCATGCCACTGTAAAAATCGCCCACGATGGGACAAAAAAGCGGTGCCGTATTTAAGCCGCACACCTTCCCCATTTCGGGCAGATGTTTATGGCTTTGGGTGAGTCCGTACTGACGGGGAGCATCCAGCAAAGGATCCCGTTCGTCCGTTTCATAGTCAGCGATCATGCTTTTGCCGCCACCCGAATAACCGGTCAGCGAAAAGCAGGAAAGCGCGGCATCGGCGTCCAAAATCCCCGCTTTCACCAGCGGTGCAATCAGAGCCACAAACCCGCTCGCGTGGCAACCGGGATTGGCGATGCGTTTTGCGTCCACCAATTTTTCACGCTGACCCGGCAGTTCGGGGAAACCGTAACTCCAACCGTCTGCCGTGCGGTGTGCGGTAGAGGTATCAATAATCACCGTTTTAGGGTTGGTCACCATGGATACCGCTTCCCTCGCAGCCGCGTCCGGCAGGCATAAAAAGGCGATGTCCGCCTCATCCAGTGCCGCCGCACGGGCTTTGGGGTCTTTGCGCGTTTCTTCCGGCAGGATGATGAGTTCCAAATCTTCTCTTGCCGACAATCTATCTACGATACGCAGGCCGGTGGTGCCGGCACTGCCGTCGATGAATACTTTGGTTTTCATGCGAGCTGCTCCTTCACAAACGCAATCTGTTCTTCCACAGAACCGATAGAGGTTCCACCGAAAGAAATGCGTTTTTCCACGCAGGTGGTCAAATCGATATCCACGTATACATCCTCGTCAAACAGATCACTAAATTCACGGTAAGTCTCAAGCGGCAAGGTTTCGAGAATGAGACCTTGTGCGATACATTTCGCCACGATCTGTCCGGAGATTTTATACGCACTGCGGAACGGCAGACCTTTTTTGACAAGATAATCCGCAAGGTCGGTTGCGTTGATAAAGCCCGCCTGCGCCGCTTTTTTCATATTGTCCGCACGCACCGTCATGGTAGCGATCATAGGGGTGAATACGGCTAAGCACATCTTGACCGTTTCCACCGCGTCAAATACGCTCTCTTTGTCTTCCTGCATGTCCTTGTTGTAGGCAAGCGGCAGACCTTTGAGGGTGGTGAGCAGCGCCATCAAATCGCCGTATACGCGACCTGTTTTGCCGCGGGTAAGCTCCGCCATGTCGGGGTTTTTCTTCTGCGGCATGATGGAAGAACCGGTGGTATACGCATCCGACAGTTCCACAAAACGGAATTCCCAACTGGACCACAAAATGACCTCTTCCGAAAAGCGGGAAAGATGCATCATAAGAATAGACAAAGCGCTGAGCAATTCCACGCAAAAATCGCGGTCGGAAACACCGTCAAGACTGTTGCGGCATACATCAGCAAAGCCGAGTTTTTGCGCTTCAAAAAAGCGGTCGGTATCGTATGTAGTGCCCGCAAGCGCACAACTGCCGATGGGCGATACGTTCATGCGCTTGACAGTATCTTTAAGGCGGTCTAAATCTCTGAGCAGCATCATCGCATACGCCATCAGATGATGACCAAAAGTGATGGGCTGCGCTCTTTGCAGATGGGTATAGCCGGGCAAGATGGTCGCTTTATGCTGTTCCGCCTGCGCGGTGACGGCGTTAAGCAGTTCTCTGATCGCTGCCATAATATCGGCAGTCTCGTCACGCAGATACATACGGATATCCAGCGCCACCTGATCGTTACGACTGCGGGCGGTATGCAGCTTTTTGCCCACGTCGCCGAGGCGCGCAGTCAGTTCCTGCTCCACGAACATGTGGATATCCTCGCAGGTCATATCAAATTGCAGTTTGCCGCTCTCAAGGTCATCGAGAATACCCTGCAAGCCATCAATCAGCGTTTCCGCCTCGCTGTCGGTAATGATCTTCTGTGCACCAAGCATTGCGGCGTGCGCCATACTGCCCAAAATATCCTGCTTATACATTTTGCAATCGAAGTGAATGGAGGAGTTGAAATCATCCGCCACACTGTCGGTCATACCTGCGGTTCTGCCCGCCCACATCTTAGCCATAAGTTCTCCTTTTTAGCAGAATAGTCCTGCACGAAAATCCGTGCAGGACACATCTTATTACTTGTTTTTTGCATCCACCAAGGCCTGCACCTTGATCGGCAGACCGTAAAGGTTAATAAAGCCCGCAGAATCCTTCTGATCGTAGTCGCTCTCGCCAAAGGTAGCGATTTCCTCGCTATACAGCGAATAGGGACTCCACACGCCCGCATTGATCATGTTGCCTTTGTAAAGCTTCAGTTTCACGGTACCGGTAACCTTCTCCTGGGTCTTGTCGACAAACGCGCTGAGCGCTTCGCGCAAGGGGGTGAACCACTGACCGTTGTATACGAGCTCCGCAAAGGTGATCGCAAGGCGCTCTTTTTCGTGTGCGGTCATCTTGTCGAGACAGATGGATTCCAACACTCTGTGTGCTTTGTAGAGAATGGTGCCGCCGGGAGTCTCGTACACGCCGCGGCATTTCATGCCGACCAAGCGGTTCTCAACGATATCAATGATACCGATGCCGTTCGCACCGCCCACCTCGTTGAGCTTCAAGATAATCTCTTTGGCGGTCATCTTCACGCCATCCAGAGCCACAGGGGTGCCCTGCTCAAAGTCGATAGTCACATAGGTGGGAACATCGGGTGCCTGCAAGGGAGACACGCCCATCTCAAGGAAGCCCTCTTTTTCGTACTGCGGCTCGTTGCCGGTATCTTCAAGGTCCATACCCTCGTGGGACAGGTGCCACAGGTTCTTATCTTTGGAATAGTTGGTCTCTCTGTTGATCTTCAGCGGAATGTTATGCGCTTCGGCATAATCGATTTCCTCTTCGCGAGATTTGATATCCCACTCTCTCCAAGGGGCGATGATAGGCAGATGCGGTGCGAAATGTTTGAGTGCTAACTCAAAACGCACTTGGTCGTTACCTTTACCGGTACAGCCGTGACAGATAGCATCAGCACCCTCTTTAATAGCGATCTCAGCAAGACCCTTCGCAATGCAAGGACGCGCATGGCTCGTGCCAAGCAGATAGTCCTCATACACAGCCCCCGCCTTCATGGTGGGGATAATGTAATCATCCACATATTCCTCGGTCAGATCCAACACATACAGCTTGGACGCGCCGGTTTTGAGTGCTTTCTCCTCAAGACCATCCAACTCGTCCGCCTGACCGACGTTGCCCGAAACAGCGATAACTTCGCAGTTATTATAGTTCTCTTTCAACCACGGAATGATGATGGAAGTATCCAAACCACCCGAGTACGCGAGAACGACTTTTTTAATGTTTTCCTTGTTCATAACGATTGCCTCCAACCAATAAAAATTGTCTATGCAGGGGATTATACACGCGTTATACACCTTTGTCAAGCAAAATATGAAAAAATATACAGATTTTTTCATATTTTTTGTAGTTTTATGCATAAATGTCGGTTTTATACATAAAATTATACATTTTTATACATCGCGAGCCGCAATAAACCCAACAACTCTATATTTATACTACTATTATAAGGGGATGTCAACTATTTACGGAAAACTTATTTTACAAGTTGACAAACGGCACAAAACTTGTAAAATAAAAGGGAACATGAAAGGAGATGACATAATGGAGTTGGCAAAGCTCCTGCTTCCCCTTATGCGACGAGCAGGTCAAATTATGATAGAAGCGCACAAAATCGGTGTGAACGGAAAGGTGAGCGAGAAAGGTGACGCCGCCAATTTGGTGACCGTATACGATGTGCGTGTACAGGAATTTTTAATACAAGAGATCAAACCGTTGTTGCCTAACGCTTATTTCTTTGCGGAAGAAAAAGAGAACGATCCCAAGGATCTGTCATCAGAATATTGCTTTATCATCGACCCCATCGACGGCACCGCCAATTTCGTGCATAATTTTCGACATTCCGCTGTTTCTATCGCTTGTCTTTCCGGTGGCGAGCTCGTGTTCGGTGCGGTGTACAATCCCTACCAAGACGAGATGTTTCACGCGGTGAAAGGTGGCGGTGCATTCCTGAACGGTACGCCCATTCGCGTATCCGACCGTTCTATGCAACAGGCGATCGGCGTGTTCGGCACGTCTCCCTACCGCAAAGCGGAGTTCGCCTCCCCCACCTTCCGCTTGTGCGAAAAGTTGTTCACCGTATGTGCCGATCTGAGACGTTGCGGCACTGCTTCACTGGATCTTGCATATGTCGCAGCAGGGCGCAGTGAATTCTTTTTCGAATATAGTTTATTCCCTTGGGATTTCGCTGCCGGATTATTGTTGATCACCGAAGCAGGCGGCATTGTCAGCGATATGCAAGGGGAACCGCTCGGATTTGCCGCTCCCAGCACCATCATCGCAGCTCCCCCCGCCATTCACGCTCAACTTTGTGAAATAACGAAAGAACGAGGAACAAACTTATGAACATCGTATTGATCGGCATGCCCGGATGCGGCAAGAGTACCGTTGGTGTATTGCTCGCAAAATCCTTGCTGTGTGATTTTGTGGACACCGACCTCATTATTCAAAACATTTACAAGAAAGCTCTTTGCGATATTATTGCCGAAGAAGGCATTGAGGCGTTTAAAGAAAAAGAAAACACCGCCCTCGCCGCTCTTACCTGCGAGAACAGTGTGATCGCCACAGGCGGTAGTGCCGTATACGGTGAACAAGCGATGGCGAACTTGAGAAGTAACGGCAAGGTGGTATATTTGAAACTCTCCCCCGCCGAGATTGAAGGGCGCATCAAAAACATCAAAACGCGCGGTATTGCGATGAAAGAGGGCACCACCCTCGCAGATCTGTATACCGAACGTGCACCCCTATACGAGCAGTACGCAGATATTACCATTGACTGTCAGGGCTTGACCGCTGAGGAATGTGTCAATGCAATCGCAAAATGTATTTGATAAAAAAAACTGTGTGGAATCATTCCACACAGCTTTTTATTCTTCAATAGCGACCGCTTTGAAGCCGTCTTTCGTTAAAATGTAGTGTTCATCAAAACCAACCTTTTCAGGGGTATCCTTACCATCTCAAAAGTTACAATGTACGTGTAAATTTTGGTACAGTTTCATACGATACCTACTTTACCGCGGTTTGCCCAACTCATTGTAACCGCCAAATTGAAAAAAGTCAATCAAAATACAAAGTTCTGTCCGATGGATTGTTTGCACAGATTTTGTTGACAATAGGAGTATTATGTATTATATACTATATAAAGCTGCAAATTTATGATTATCTGACGAGGTTTATCGAATGAAACGTTTTCTCGCATTCTTATTAACCATATCATTGATCTTCGGGTTGCTCAGTGTCGATATGCTTAGCCTTGGCACGCTGTCCGCAGAGAGCGATTTGCAAAAGCATTTTGCCGGAGTAGGTGACTATACCGTTACCCTCCAATCCGATCCGACCACCAATTCACCTCCTTCGGATTTCGGAACCACCGCCGCCAACGGCAAGGTTTGGACCGACAAGAGTGTCACAGTGAGTCAGGATCGTTTTGAGGTAACCCTTTCAGCGTTAGCGCAGGAATACATCTCCCAAAGCAGAGAAAATGCCACTTCTTCGGTTGCCGCTGACGTCGTTATGATTCTGGACCTTTCGGCCTCGATGCAAAATAACAACCTTACCCTGGACGGTACAACCATGACCCGTACTAAAGCGATGGTCAAAGCTGTCAACGAGGCGCTGGAAATCATTATGCGGGCCAATAGTAATAACCGCGTTCTGATCTACACGTATCAGAGCAACAGCAACGGCAGCACCCCGATAATCAACGAGCTTTTACCTTTAGGGCACTATGCCAACACCTCCTGGAACAAAGCCGGTGTATTCAATGGTAATAACGGCAAATATTTCAACTATACCACCAGTGGTTCCTCGGGTGTTATCAAATCCGCCACCAATCTCAAGAAGGACGGCGTGACCTTTTCGCAGAAATCCCTTTCCACCTCCTACGGTACCTGCACCCAGCACGGCATTCTGAAGGGAATACAGACGCTAACCTCCGCCATTGCACGGGAGACTAAGTCGGTGGACCGCAAGCCCTACGTTTTGCTGTTTACCGACGGTGCACCGGGAAACGCCACTAAAACCTGGTATGATTCTACCTCGTCCAGTTGTAATTTTAACCATTCCAACAGCGGCTCTGCAGAGATTTCCGCCTTGACGGTTCTTTCGGCGGCATATATGAAAGATAGACTGGCTACCGCCTACCGTACCTATAACGGCAAGGATCTAAGCATTGAATGGTTCAATATTGGCCTAGGCGTTGGCAACAGTGAACTGGGAACACTCTTTTTGCAGCCCTGGACCATCACCGGTAATACCTCCACCAACGCCCAGAATATGCGTTCTAAAATTGCAACATATACTTCCAATCAATATGCCGCCTATGCTTCCTATGCCACCTCTTATACCTATACAGTGGATTCCTACATTGTTGATGGCGGTGACGATTTAGAGGATGCTTTTACAGAACTGGCCAGCAGAATTGAGGAAGAAACCAAGGTCATAACCTCCCCCATTATCACGGTGGAGGGGGCTGCTTCCGATTTGACCTTTACCGATACCATCGGTGCAGGAATGAGCGTGAACAATGTTTACCTGCACACAGATGAGGATACCGCCATCTTCGGCATTGCCAATGGCAACACCTACTCGTTCAACGGTTACGATATGACAGCTACCCTCACCACCGATGAACAAAACCGCGCGGTGCTGACCTGGAATATTCCTGCCGATGAGTTGGCGATCTTCTCCTTTGCCAACCGTATTGATCCCACCGACGGCACATATATCGCTGCTGATCCCATCCGACTGACTTACGACGTGCGTGTGACCAACCCCGACAACTATGACAATGGAAAGTTGTATTCCAACGCGGCGGCAAAGGCAGAGTTTAGCATCCCTAACGATAATACGTATTATTACGAAGCCGACGGAACCATAAAATCTGCTCCGTTTGCAACACAGACCAAGAGCCAAAACGTTACCGGCATTTCGAATTATTCCACTTCATATACCACCCAAGCAATCTCAAAAGGCACTTTCGTTACCGCGATACTGGGCAATAACGGTGTTCTCTCTCCGGTAACCCAGCTGAAAAAGAGCGCCGAGAATTCCCTTGTGCAGGCAGGCACCGCCGTGACCTTTACCTTGGCGGTAACCAACAAGGGACAAACGGATCTTTCCGCCGTAGTGCTCACCGACACCCTCCCCGCAGGGTTGACCTATAAGGCAGACTCAGTTGAAAACGCCACCGTTACCGAAGCGGGCTCGACCCTCACATTCACCATCCCCACCATCGCCTCGGGCAAGACTGTTGCGGTAACCTACGACGCGGTGCTGACTGCCGATGCCTGCGCAGGGGACACCTTTATAAATACTGCGGCAATCAACCGCATCAACAATGTGGATGTTTACGGGCCTGCGGAAACTTCCTCCACCATCACCGCCTACCGCACCTATAGGGTGCTGTATGAATGGACAGGCACTATTCCCACGGGACTGCTCCCCCCCACCGATGGCAATCGCTATACCACCGGTGCCAACTATTCGATAGATACCAACTTTACCCGCCAAACCAAGATCGAAAACAAAGATCGGTTCGGCAACGTGACCGAGCGATGGAGCTTTTCAGGTTGGGTGGATCCCAACAATGGTATTATGGGTAATGCGGATGTTACCATCCCCGGTGTTTGGACATACGAGACTTTCACCATGCCCTCACACCGCGTAACGTACACCTGGTCGGGGGATATTCCGCCCGAGGAAACACTGCCGACCGGTGAGAACTCTTACGTCAACGATCAACCGTACGGCGTAGATAACATCTATCCCGCCGCAACGGTGATCGAAACAAAA
>JAZUAN010000014.1:0-28047 GCA_045638005.1 Acutalibacteraceae bacterium
CCGCCGCTTTGTGCAACTCGTTTGCACTGCGGTTGGCTTCGCACACCAGCATTTCCCGCACCATCATCTCATACACGCCGTCGCCGATCAACGCGAGTGCCAAGGGGCTGATCTCTTTGGTGTCAACTTCCTTTTCAATCCATCTGTTCATACGTTCACCTTTTAATATACGAACTCAAACTCAAAATCGTAGATGGAGACGGTATCGCCCTCATTGATGCCCGCTTTTTCGAGCGCATCAATGACACCGCCCGAACGCAACACGCGCTCGAAGTATTGGAGCGATTCGCTGTCATCAAAATTGATGCCGCGCATCACCTGCAACAGCCACGGCGCTTCCACAAAGTAGATATCTCCCTCTGCGTGCACCTGTACCGTGCGGTCCTTGAAGGACTCTGCCTCGGGCAGGGTGACCGCTTCAGCTTCGAAACGGCGCACCGGCGGCAGTTTGCTGAGCACCTCAGCGCACGCTTTGACGATCTCGTCGGTGCCGTGCGCGATCGCCGCCATCATGGGGAAATAGGGGAGTCCGCGTTTTTGCATCTGCGCTTCAAAAGCGGCTAATTGCTCGTCGGTGGCAAGGTCGCACTTGTTACCCGCCACGATCATCGGACGATCGGCGAGTTCGGGCGAAAATTCTTGCAGTTCTTTGTTGATTGCTTCAAAATCCGCGATGGGATCGCGCCCCTCGCTGCCCGCCACGTCTACCACGTGCACCAAAAGGCGGCAACGCTCGATGTGACGCAAAAATTCGTGTCCGAGACCCACGCCTTCCGCCGCGCCCTCGATAATACCGGGGATATCCGCCATGACAAACGAATTGCGCTCCGCGATGCGAACGACACCGAGCACGGGGGTGAGGGTGGTGAAATGGTAGTTGGCGATTTGGGGTTTTGCTTCGCTTACAACAGAAATCAGCGAGGATTTTCCCACGTTCGGGAAACCAATAAGCCCCACGTCTGCCAAGAGTTTGAGTTCCAGACGCAGTTTTAAGTTTTCGCCGGGCACACCGGGTTTCGCAAACCGCGGCACCTGACGGGTGGGGGAGGCAAAATGATGGTTACCCCAGCCGCCCTTACCGCCTTTTGCGGCAATAAACGGGGTGCCCTCGGTCATGTCCGCCATCAGCCTGCCGGTTTCCTCGTCGTAAATGAGGGTGCCTTCGGGTACGGGAATGATGAGATCCTCGCCGCGCTTGCCCGAACAGCGGTTTTGTCCGCCGTTCTGACCGTTGCCGGCGACGTATTTGCGCTTATAGCGGAAGTCGGAAAGGGTGTTAAGCCCCGTATCCACCGTAAACACGATGTTACCGCCGCGCCCGCCGTCGCCGCCGTCAGGACCGCCCGCGGCAACGAATTTTTCGCGATGGAACGCCACGGCACCGTGGCCGCCGTCACCGGCGCGAACCGAGATTATAGCTTTATCTACGAACAAAGTTATCACTCCTTTAGGGTAGGTGCTCTACTCTTACCAGTATACTGTATAGTATAGGTAAAAATCAACGATAATTTTGAAAGTATCGTAAATATAGGCCCCCTTGTGTAAAGGAGGCATGGGTTACTGCTGTTTATCACAATAAAAAACACCCGCCGAAAGGCGGGCGTCTTCATGTGTCAAAACCGCGGATTACTGCTCCACAGCGTACACGCTGACGCGCTTGCGATCCTTGCCTACGCGCTCGAAGCGCACAGTGCCGTCGATGGTCGCAAAGAGGGTATCATCAGAGCCGATACCGACGTTGTTGCCGGGATGGATGTGAGTACCACGCTGACGCACCAGGATGTTGCCCGCGAGAACGAACTGACCGTCGGCGCGTTTCACGCCAAGGCGCTTGGACTCGGAATCACGGCCGTTCTTGGTAGAACCGACGCCCTTCTTATGAGCAAACAGCTGAAGATTGATTTTCAACATAACTTACACCTCCGTTTTTAGTACCTGTATCCGTTTGGGATACTGTTCCTGCAACTCATGCATGTGCAGGAGAAAACCTTCAAGAATCTTTTGGATGGTTTCATCGGTTTCGGTGAGAGAGAGGGTCATCATACCGTCATCTGCTTGGATATCCGCTTTTGCACCGCAAACATCTGTCAGCGTATTCGCCGTCATATATGCAGCACTGGATACTCCTGCGCACAGAATATCATGCCCTGCGTTTCCCATGCCTGCATGACCGCAAAGGGAAAACCCTTTGATTTTGTCATCGGCAAACCGAAACTCTGCTTTGATCATCCGATTACTCCGCTTTGGGTTCCGCAGCAGCCTTCACGGGCTTCACGATCTCCATGGATTCGATCTGCACCTTGGTGTAGGGCTGACGGTGACCGAGCTTACGGCTGCTGCCTTTTTTCGGCTTGTAGGTGAAAACGGTGAGCTTCTTGCCCTTGCCGTTTTTGAGCACCTTCGCGGTGACAACAGCGTCTTTCACATAGGGGGTACCGATCTTGAGGGTCTTGCCGTTGTGCAGGGCAATAACCTGCTTGAACTCGACAGAGGCTTCCTCTGCAGCATCCAGTTTCTCGATGAACAGAACGTCGCCGTTCTCCACCTTGTACTGCTTGCCGCCGGTTTCGATAATAGCGTACATTGGCTGTACCTGCCTTTTCTATTAGACTCGCTGCGACGGGTGGACCTTTTGGGCACACTTAATAAACCCGCTACATGCGGCACCGCCTAGTGTAACATACAAAAAATCCTTTGTCAACGGTTTTTTTATTTTATATTATAAAATGTGTATGTAGGGGCGATTCACGAACCGCCCCGCACACTCACCCCAATGCCAAAGATATCAATTCCAGCGGGGAATAGTTGGGGTGGAGTGCCAAATGGATACCGGCGGCGATGAGTCGCGCGGCGCGACTGATGACAAGATCGATCTCTTTGGGGGTGACAATGAGGTTTTCAGCGGCGGGGGACAGACGGATGTCTTCCGGTCGGATGGCGCATTCCCCTGCGATCACTGCCGCGTCCACCACTGTGGGCACGCCCAGTCCTATCACCGGCACGCCGAAGGTATCGGCGTTTAAAGGCGCGCGATGGTTGCCCACCCCCGCGCCGGGCGCAATGCCGGTGTCGGTGAGCTGCACCGTACAGCCGAGCCGTTTAATACTGCGGGCGGCGAGCGCGTCGATGACAATAATAGCGGCGGGGCGGATCACCCCGCACACCCCTTTGACCATCTCGCCGCTTTCGGTGCCGGTTTGCCCGAGCACCCCCGGCACGAATACCGCGCTCGAACGCAGGTCGGACAGTCCCACGCTGCGCGCAAATTCCCCTTGGATGTGGCGGGTGGCGAGCACCATATCCGCTGTTTTCGGCCCCAGTGCGTCGGGGGTGATGGCGCGGTTTCCCAATCCCACCGTCAGCACCGTGCCGTTTGCGGGTAGCATGTCCCGCAACTTTTTCGCAATAACCTCAGCGCCTTCCAGCAACTGTTTTTCGTCGTCTGACAGCGGCGGTAATTCTAATGTAATATACGACCCACGCACTTTGCCGAGTGTGTCGGCGGCTTTTTGAGTCAGCAGTGTGTGGGTGGTGATCGTGATACCGTTTACGGTTTTGGTGTCGGTTTTGCAATCATCTTCGGACAGCGCGCCCGCGTTTTCTGCGGCTTCCAGCGCCAGATCGGTGCGAAATATCATGATTTTCCCGCCTTTTTACCTGTTTTTTACCAGTGTTTGCGAAAAAAATGCGAATATTCCGAAAAAAACAGTTGCATTTTTTGAAAAAGGGTGTTAATATGACTAGTGCGTGATTTAGAATTACTGATTTAGGAGGTGTGACCATGCCCAACATTAAATCCGCCAAAAAGCGCGTGAAGGTTATCGCTGCCAAAACCGAGAAGAATAAGGCTGCCCGTTCTGCTCTGAGAACCGAGATCAAGCATGCTAATGTTGCTATCGAGACCGGTGAGAACAAAGAAGCTGCTGTGAAGGCTGCGATCAAGAAGATCGACCAGGCTGCTGCGAAGGGTCTCCTGCACAAGAATACTGCTGCAAGGAAAAAGTCCGCCCTCGCTAAAAAAGCGAACGCTTAATTGTGGCAAAGTAACCTCTGCGCTTTTTGCGCAGAGGTTTTTGATTTTCGTGAAAAGATTGTCAACAGCGGAAAAAACCGTTTTCCTCTGTTGACAATAGAGACATATTTTTATATAATAAAAGAACGAACGCCGCATGCTTTCAGGCATACGGACGGATGGGTCCTGCGCGACCAAGCGCTGTGAACCATGTCAGGCGGGGAACCGAGCAGCATTAAGCAGCTGTCTTGCGTGCGCCGCAGTCCGCCTGTCCGTCCGTATGCCTGAGACCGTGCGGTAATTCTTTTTTAGGGGTGACGCTTTATGTATCAGGTTTTATACCGTAAATTTCGCCCGCAGACCTTTTCGGATGTCAGCGGACAGGAGACGGTGACCACCGCGTTGCGTAATGAAATTAAAAATAACCGTTTGGCGCACGCCTACCTGTTTACCGGTTGCCGCGGCACCGGCAAGACCACCTGCGCCAAAATTCTCGCCAAGGCGGTCAACTGTTTGCACCCGCAAGACGGTGACCCTTGCAACGAATGCGAGATCTGCCGCGGTATTGACGACGGCTCCATTCTGGACGTCACCGAGATTGATGCCGCGTCCAACAACGGTGTGGATAGCATCCGCGAGCTGCGGGAGGAGGTCAATTTTACCCCCTCTGCCGCCACCTATCGCGTGTATATCATCGACGAGGTGCACATGCTGTCTGCCGGCGCTTTTAACGCGTTACTCAAAACGCTGGAAGAGCCGCCCGCACACGTGATCTTTATCCTCGCCACCACCGAGGTGCATAAATTACCCGCGACCATTTTATCCCGCTGCCAGCGGTTTGATTTTGGGCGCATTTCGCCCACCGATATCGCCGCGCGTATTCAGCACATCGCTGAAAAGGAAGGCTTTGCGGTGACCGATGATGCGGCGTTACTGCTCGCCCGCCTTGCAGACGGCGCGATGCGTGATGCGCTTTCCCTGCTTGACCAATGCGTGTCGAGAGCGGAGGAGATCACCGCCGATGTGGTTGCCGCCTCTACCGGCATGGCGGGTACGGCATACTTGTATGACCTGTCGGACGCGGTGGTGCGTGGGGATACCGCTGCCGCGCTCAGCATGTTAGATACCCTCTACCGCGGCTCTAAGGATATGGAACGCCTTTGTGCCGAATGGGTAGAGCATTATCGCAATATTATGATCGTGCAAACGGTCAAGGACCCCAAAGACCTCATCGTGGCATCCGCCGCTGAATGGGAACAGCTGCGCGCTGCAGCCGCAAAACTGGCCCCCGCCACCGTGCTGCAAAGCTTGTCGGTGTTGCAGGAGACGCTGGACCGCCTGCGCGGCGGTGTGTCCCGCCGCGTGGAGATGGAAATGGCGGTGTTGCGTCTTTCCTGTCCCGAATTGGATACCGGAAACGATGCGTTACTGCGCCGTATCGCGGCGTTGGAGGGCGCACTGAAAGCGGGCGTGCCCACCGCCCCCGCGGCGCCCACACCCGCGCCTGCGCCTACACCTACACTTACACCTACACCTACGGCGCCGGTTGAAGAGCAGCCGCCCGCACCTGCGGAGTTGCCCGCGCAAAACGAGTCGCCCGCACCCGCACAGCCGCAGCCGGCTGCTGCGGCACCCGAAGCACCCGCGCAAAGCGGGGAGGAGGTGCCGTTTGCCGAGTGGGGCGAGGTGGTAGAGCGGCTGGGTAGCGCTTGTGCGCCGCTGCAAGGAGTGCTGGCGGGTACCGCGGCACTTATCCGCGGCGATATTGTGTTGGTTTGCACCGATAACGATATGTTTAAAACCCTTGTTACCCGCGATGGCAACAAGCAGATTTTGGTGGACGTTATCCGCGAGGTGACCGGACGCACCATGCGTATTGGCATTAAAAAAGCGGCGACACCGCAAGACGATATTCCCAACGATCCGCTTACTGCGTTTTTGCGGCAGACCCGCGAGCGTGGTATGAATATCGAAACCAATGAATAAAAAACAGATGAGAGGAACGATACTATGAAAGCAAGACTTCCCCAAGGCATGGGCGGCGGTCCCGGCAATATGCAGGCGATGATGCGTCAAGCGCAGAAGATGCAGGAGGACGCGGCGGCGTTGCAGCAGGAGCTGGAAGCCACCGAGTATACCGCCACTGCGGGCGGCGGCGCTGTTGAAGCCACCGTAAACGGCAAACATGAGATCACAAAACTCAATATTGATCCTGAGGTCATTGATCCCGAGGATGCGGAAATGTTGGCGGATTTAGTAACTGCTGCTGTCAATGAAGCGATTCGCAAAGCGGGCGCGGACGCGGAAACGCGTATGGGGCAGATCACCGGCGGGCTGAATATCCCCGGATTGTTTTAAAAAGATGGTATGGCTCCCGACCTGCCTCCCTTGTGTAAAGGGAGGGGGACCAAACGAAGTTTGGTGGAGGGATTGAAGGATGGCAAAGGGGTGAGGATGATGGAATACGGTGTTGCACCGCTGGAACGGCTGGTGGAGCAGTTGGAAAGTCTGCCGGGCATTGGACATAAATCCGCTAGCAGATTGGCGTTTCATTTGTTGCGCGCGCCGGAGGAAAAGGCGACCGCGTTTGTGGAAGCTATCAAGGATGCCAGAGAAAAAATACACGAATGCAGCGTTTGTTGCAATTTGGCGGACAAGGAGCTGTGCCCTGTCTGTGCATCCGCCGGCAGAGACCGTTCGGTCATCTGCGTGGTGGAGGATGCCAGAGACGTCGCCGCTTTTGAGCGCACCCGCGAATATGCGGGTCTGTACCACGTCTTGCACGGCACCATTTCACCGATGGACGGCGTGGGTCCCGAGGATATTCGTGTGAAAGAATTGCTCATGCGCCTTACCGACGAAAACGTCACCGAGGTCATCATGGCGACCAATCCTACCGTGGAGGGGGAGGCGACCGCTTCGTATCTGGCGCGGTTGCTCAAAGCGTTCCCCATTAAGATTACCCGCCTTGCCTACGGTATTCCGGTGGGCGGCGACCTTGAATACGCGGATGAGGTGACCTTACGCCGTTCTTTAGAGGGCAGAAACGAGTTCTAATACTGATTGATGAAAAAGGAGGTGTCGACTTATGGCGAAAGAAAATTTGAAAACCATTTCTTCCAATAAAAAAGCCTTCCACGAATATTTCGTCGAGGAAAGCTTAGAGGCCGGTATTGAGCTGGTCGGCACCGAGGTAAAATCCCTGCGCGCGGGTCAGGTGAACCTGAAAGATGCTTGGTGCAGCGTTGTAGAGGGCGAAATGTTTGTCAACGGCATGCATATCAGCCCCTATGAGCAGGGCAATATTTTTAACCGCGACCCCATGCGGGTGCGCAGACTGCTGTTGCACAAACGCGAGATTATGCGACTTTACGGTCTGACCAAGCAACAGGGGCTCACCCTCATCCCGCTGTCGCTGTACTTTAAAGGCTCGCGGGTGAAGGTGCAGGTAGGGCTGTGCCGCGGTAAAAAGCTGTACGATAAGCGCGAAGACGCCGCAAGACGCGACATGAAGCGCGAAGCGGAAAGAGCGCTCAAAGAGAGAAATATGTAAAAAAGACGATGGATTTTCCATCGTCTTTTATTTTTGGTAGTATTCATCTAACGTCCATTTTAATGGATTATTTTCGATGTATTGCCAGATTTCAAGGTAGTCCTGTTCGCCGCGGATGATGTGGTCATGGAAAGAGCGTTGGAAAATTTTCGTTCCCACAGTCCCGTTTTCGGCATTTACTTGTTTTGTAACCGTATATTTATACCATCCCATTATCGTTTCAATCGTAGGGGAGGGGTTTCCCCTCCCGTCGTTTTGGATGGACAGCAATATATGGATATGGTTGGGCATGATAACGTATTTATCAACCGATACACACGGATATTTGGTGGGTATTTGCATCAAAACATTTTCTGCAATCAAACCTGTTCGTTTCGGGAGGGGGAACCCCTCCCCTACGATATCACATAAAATTTTTGATTTGTTCTGTGTGCATATCGTAATAAAATACGCACCATTTTGACCGTAATCATATCTTTTTAACCGTATCGGTTTTCGGGTCGGTAATGTCTGTTCCATTTTACGGTCACCGCTTGGGGAAGGGCAGCTGCTTATCAAATCCCAATATATAATCCGCGGAAAGATTGTAATAAGAACAGAGTTTTACCAAAGACTGCAAAGGCAGTTGCCGTTTTTCACTTTCGTATTGCTGATATGTATTCTGCTTTACGTTTAAAACCTCTGCAATATCTTTCTGCGTTAAATTTCGATCCTCACGAATATCCCGTAATCTCATCCCTATCACTCCTTATATATGACAGTATAAAATATCTCGCCGTGAGATATTGACAAATATCTCATAATGTGATAATTTTAGCATAAAATGAAGTCAAAGGGGTTATGAAATGTTAAAAATACACGTACGGGATATGGATGCACTGCATCGGTTGTTGGATGAATTGAGCATGTATATCTATCTTCAGGGGTTATTGCAGACCGATCAGGTGGAAAACATGTTGGGGGAGGAGCAGATGCGGTTTGTGCAAAGTGCTGCTGAAAATTATCTGTGGTCGCAACAGCGTGAGACCGTCTTAAAGATAAAAAATCTGGTGGAGGGCGAAGCGTTCACGTGTAGTGAGCACGCACCGCCCTGTTCATAATACTGCCTTTTTAGGGCATACTACCGCTGAAAGCGGGTGGTGTAATGGGTGGAAATCGCGAAAAAATCAGCAAAACACGCCGTCTTTTGTGGGACGGCGTGTTTTTCACACTGGGCGGCATGTGCTTTGGACTTTCGGTGGCGGTATTTACCGCGCCCGCCGCGATTGCGCAAGGCGGCGTCACCGGTCTGGCGGTGTTGCTTGATTATCTTTTCCAAATCCCCGCGGGTTTTGGCACCATGCTGCTCAACCTGCCGCTGCTTTTACTGGCATGGCGGCAGATGGGGCGTGCGTTTTTTGTGCGCACCCTTGTGGGACTGGGTATTTCGTCGGTTTTTATCGACGTTTTTGCCGCACTGTTGCCGCCGTTTGCGGGGGACAGGTTGCTTGCCGCGATATTCGGCGGGGTGCTGACCGGTGCGGGGTTGGGTCTTATTTATATGCGCGGCGGCTGCACCGGCGGTGCGGAGATCGTCGCTTTACTGCTACGTCGCCGTTTTCCGCAACTGTCGGTGGGTAATATGCTGATGTGCGTGGATGCCGCCGTGGTGCTGCTTTCCGCTGTGGTGTATAAACAGCTGGATAGCGCGTTGTACGCCGCCGTGACCGTGTTTTTGGCAGCGCAGGTGATGGATCGTCTCATCTACGGCGGCCAGACCGCGAAATTTGCGGTGATTATCAGCGGTAACGCCGAAAAGATTGTAAAGACGGTGCTGCAAGAACTGCACAGAGGGGTAACCCGCCTTGATGCCGCGGGCGGCTATACCGGCGAAAAGCGACCGGTGCTGCTGTGCGCCGTTTCCCGCGCGGAGGCGCACCGTCTGCGGGAACTGGTCGCCCGCATCGACCCCGCTGCATTTGTTATCTTTTCCACCGCCGATGAAGTGTTCGGCGAAGGATTTTCAAAAAAGGATGAATGAAAAACGCATAGCTTTCGCTATGCGTCTAGGGTGACAAGAGAAACTGTTCGAGTCTTGTCACCTTTTCCATTCCTCCGCTTTCACCTTTGATACTGCGCGGATGGTGGGGTTCGGATAGGGAGAGGTCTCGCCGCCGACGGCATACAAGAAATAAAAACCGTCGGGATTTTTGTACAACCGCTCTTCAAAGCCGTTAGGATCGCCGTACATCCCCTCCGCGCGGGTGCTGATGAGTTCTGCCTGCTCGGTGTCATACACCTTTCCTCGGATAATCTTTTGCATAAAACTGCCTCCTTTTTTATATGTTTCAGGTAAAGTATAGGACAGTTTTGTTGAAAAATGCATCGTTTTTTGACAGAAGCTTAAATTTTCTCACAAAATCCCGCAAAAATAAAAGTACCGCGCAAACCCGCGCCATTACTGGATAAATATGGTGTTTTAGTGCGTTTTTTTGGACTTGATAAAGAAAATTTTGCAAAATGTCATTGACAAAATGCAAAATACCGCATAATATTTTGGTGTGACACGCACGGGAAGTACTTCCCGCCGTGTAAAAAATCGGAAGGATGAATTGTATTATGGTAATGGAAAAAATCGCTGCTCTCTTGGCGGCACAGTTTGAAGTAGACGCTAACAGCATCAATGCAGATACGGATTTTGTAGAAGATCTGAACGCTGACTCTTTGGATGTTGTAGATATGTTGATGTCCTTGGAAGACGAATTCGACGTGGAGATCCCCGACGAGGAGATTGAGAATATACACACGGTCGGCGACCTTGTCTCTTTCATTGAGGAGCATATGTAAGAAAATCGGGAGACAGAGATTTTTCTCTGTCTCTTACTTTTTAGGTGTACTATGAAATTTACGATCACACCCATGACCGCCGCGCACATCCCCACGCTGGCGGCGGTTGAAAAAGCGTGCTTTTCTGCGCCGTGGAGCGAGGCGGCGCTCGCCGAAGAACTGGATAATCCATTGGCAGTGTTTTTGGTTGCCGAGGACACAAACGGTGAGGCGGTCGGCTATGCCGGTATGCAGGTGGTGGGGGATGAAGGCTTTTTTGCTAACGTCGCTACCGCGCCCGCTTGCCGTCGCATGGGCGTCGCTGATGCGCTCATTGCGGCACTTGCCGCCTACGGCAAGGATCATGCGCTGTACCGTCTTACCTTAGAAGTGCGGGTTTCCAACGCCGCCGCCATCGCCCTGTACGAGAAGCACGGCTTTGTGCGTGACGGTGTTCGCCCCGGTTTTTATCGCGCACCCACCGAGGATGCGGCGATTTACTCTTTGTATTTTTAAAAAAGGGGATTACTAAATGTACGTTTTAGGAATTGAGTCCTCCTGCGACGAGACCGCTGCTGCTATCGTGAAGGACGGCAGGCAGGTGTTGTCCAATGTAGTGGCATCGCAGGTGGAGGAGCATAGATTGTACGGCGGCGTTGTGCCGGAGATCGCGTCCCGCCGCCACACCGAAGCTATTTCGGGTGTGGTGAAGGAGGCGCTGGATACGGCAGGCGTTTCGCTTTCCGAGGTAGACGGTATTGCGGTCACCCATGCGCCGGGACTGATCGGCGCGCTGTTGGTCGGTGTTAATTTTGCAAAAGGGCTTGCCATGACCGCGAACAAACCGCTCATTCCCACCCATCACCTGCGCTCGCATATCGCGGCGAACTATTTAGCGCACCCTGATTTAAAGCCGCCGTTTTTGTGCTTGATCGTGTCCGGCGGGCATAGCCATATCGTAGAGGTGCGTGACTACACCACCTTCCGCGTCATCGGGCGCACCCGTGACGATGCGGCGGGTGAATGCTTTGACAAGGTTGCCCGCATGATGGGCATGCCGTATCCGGGTGGTGTGGCGCTGGATAGGGAAGCGGAACTGGGTGACCCGACGGCGTACACCTTACCCCGCCCGCACGTGGAGGGGAGCGAATACGATTTCAGTTTTTCAGGACTGAAAACTGCTGCTATCAACCTTTTACATAATGCGGAACAAAAAGGGGAAACCTTAAACCGCGCGGATGTATGTGCCTCTTTCCGACAGGCGGTGGTGGATATGCTCAGCACCAATTTCCTCAAAGCCGCCGATGCGCTCGGTGCGAAAACCTTGGTGCTGGCAGGCGGTGTATCCGCTAACAAGGGGCTGCGCGACCGCATGGAAGCGGAATGCGCTGCACGCGGACTTAAACTGTATGCGCCGCCGTTGTCTTTATGCGGGGATAACGGTGCGATGGTCGCAGCGCAAGGATATTTTGAACTGCAAAGCGGCAATATAGCGGGCATGGATCTGAATGCGGTGGCGTCTTTGCCGATAGATATTTAAAAACTTGTGAACATTTTATCAAAAATACGCTATACCTATTGAAATTTGCAAAAAAACAAGTATAATGATATTCGTAAGAGATTGCATATCTCGCGAAAGGAGAAAAACAATGACCAAGAATGTATCTATCCTCAACTGGTTAGAGGACAAAAAAGCGTTGCTCAAACCCGATCAGGTGATGTGGATCGACGGTAGCGAGGCTCAGCTCGAAGCACTGCGTGCGGAGGCTTGCCAGACCGGCGAGATCATCAAACTGAACCAAGAAAAACTTCCCGGCTGCTACCTGCACCGCACCGCTGTCAACGACGTGGCGCGTGTGGAGGGTCGTACCTTTATCTGTGCGCCCACCAAGGAAGAAGCAGGTCCTACCAACAACTGGATGGATCCCGCCGAGGCTTATAAAATGCTGGACGATATCGCGCGCGGCAGCTATCAGGGTCGCACCATGTATATCATCCCCTATTCCATGGGTCCTGTCGGCTCTCCGTTTGCCAAATACGGCATCGAGCTGACCGACTCCATCTACGTTGTGCTCAACATGGCGATCATGACCCGCGTGGGCGCGAACGTTTTGGAAGCGTTGGGTGACAGCGAGGACTGGATCCGCGGTATTCACTGCAAATGTGACATCGACGAGGAGAAGCGTTATATCTGCCACTTCCCGCAGGACAACACCATTTATTCGGTCAACTCCGGTTACGGCGGCAACGTGCTGCTCGGCAAAAAATGCTTTGCGCTGCGTATTGCTTCCTATCTCGGTCGCAACGAGGGCTGGATGGCGGAGCACATGCTCATCCTCGGTGTGGAATCCCCCGACGGCGATATCAAGTATATCGCGGCGGCATTCCCGTCTGCTTGCGGCAAGACCAACCTCGCTATGTTGATCCCGCCGGAGTATTACAAAGACAAGGGCTACAAGGTATGGTGTGTCGGTGACGACATCGCCTGGATGCGCATCGGTGAGGACGGTCGTCTGTGGGCGTGCAACCCCGAAAACGGCTTCTTCGGCGTAGCACCCGGCACCAACATGAAATCCAACCCCAACGCCCTCATCTCCACCCAGAAGGGTACCATCTTCACCAACGTTGTGCATAACCTTGATGACAACACCGTGTGGTGGGAAGGTCTGGATAAAAATCCGCCCACGAATGCTATCGAGTGGAAGGGCGAGAAATGGGATTGCACCGACGGTTCCAAGGGCGCGCATCCCAACTCCCGTTTCACCGCTCCCGCGAAAAACTGCCCCTGCGTATCCTCTGAGTTCGACTCCCATCAGGGTGTGCCGATCTCCGCGATCGTGTTCGGCGGCCGCCGTGCAAAGACCGCTCCTCTGGTGTACCAGTCCCGCGACTGGAACCATGGCGTGTTCGTAGGCTCTATCATGGCGTCCGAGGCCACCGCTGCCGCTACCGGCGCTGTTGGTGTTGTGCGTCGTGATCCCATGGCTATGCTGCCCTTCTGCGGCTACCACATGGGCGACTACTGGGCACATTGGATCAAGATGGGCGAAAAGCTCGGCGACAAAGCTCCCAAGATCTTCAACGTCAACTGGTTCCGTACCGATGACGAAGGTCACTTCATTTGGCCCGGCTTCGGTGACAACCTGCGCGTGCTGAAATGGATCCTCGACCGTTGCGAAGGCAAGGCAGAGGCGAATGAAACCGCTATCGGTTACGTGCCCAACGCAGAGGACATCGACCTGACCGGTCTAGACTTCGATATCGAGACCTTGAAGGGCATCGTCGAAGTGGACAACGATCTGTGGAAAGCAGAACTTTCTGGCATCTCCGAATTCTACGCGAAATTCGGCGACAAGCTGCCTGAGGAACTGAAGAAGCAGCTTAGCATTCTCACCGAGAAACTCGGTTAATTGTAACATTACTGCGAGCGGTATGGTCGATAAGGCCATACCGCTCTTGTGATACTTTGTGAAAGGAGGAAACGGAATGTCCACGTATTTTTCATCACGAGATTTAAACTACCGTGCGCCGTTCGGTGCTGTGGCAGAGGGTACTGCTGTGCATTTCCGTATCCTTCTGCCGCGCTGGTGGGGATGCAGTGAAGCGCTGCTTTGCATCGGCTGCGAGGGGCGTCCCGAGCGCCGTGACGGCATGTTTTGGGCGGGACAGCCGGATGATGATCACGAATGGTGGGAATGCCATTTTTCCCCCGCGGTGGGCATCTACCATTACTGTTTTGAACTCACTTGCAGGGATGGCAAACGGTTTTTGACCGCTCTGCCGGACGGCACCGCCGGAGAAAGCCGCACCCGCGGCGTCCGCTGGCAGCTGACCTGCTATGCACACGACTTCAAAACACCCGACTGGCTTGCTGGCGGTGTGTTTTACCAGATATTCCCCGACCGCTTTTGCGCTTCCGGTGCCAAAAAGGAAAACGTTCCGAGTGACCGCGTTTTGCGGGAGGATTGGGGCGGGCAGCCCTTGTGGGAGCCGGACGCGGCGGGCAAGGTGAGAAACAATGATTTCTTTGGCGGTGATCTCAAAGGCATTGAGCAAAAATTGCCGTATCTCCAAGAATTAGGTGTTACCTGCCTGTATCTCAATCCCATCTTTGAGTCGCATTCCAATCATCGCTACGATACCGCTGATTATGAAAAGATCGACCCGCTGATGGGTACGGAAGAGGATTTGTGCGCACTCACGAAAAGTGCTGAAAAGGTCGGTATCCGTGTGATTTTGGACGGTGTGTTCAGCCATACCGGCGCAGACAGTCGCTATTTCAATAAGCACGGACGGTACGGCGACGAGGGCGCGTACCAGAGCGTTTCCTCTCCCTATTATCCGTGGTACCAGTTCCGCCGCTGGCCGGAGGATTATGAAAGCTGGTGGGGATTTGAGACCCTGCCGGAAATTGATGAAATGTCTCCCGCTTTCCGCGAATTTATCGCGGGCGAAAACGGTGTTTCCCGCCGTTGGGTGCGGTGCGGCACCTACGGTTGGCGGTTGGATGTGGCTGACGAATTGCCCGACCCCTTTATCGATGCGCTGCGCACCGCCGTAAAGGCGGAAAATCCCGATGCTTTGCTGCTCGGCGAGGTGTGGGAGGACGCGAGCAATAAGGAAAGCTACGGACATCTGCGCCGCTATCTTTTGGGCAAACAGTTGGACAGCGTGATGAACTATCCGTTTGCGGATGCGGTTTTGCAGGTGCTGACCGGCGGGAACAACGACGAGTTTTTCAACACCATTGAAAAAATCGTGGAAAACTATCCCCCGCAGGTGACAAGGCTTCTGATGAACCATATCGGCACCCATGACACCGAGCGCGCACTTACCGTGCTGGCAGGCGAGCCTGCGGGCGGCAGAGGGCGGCGGTGGCAGTCGGGACAAAAACTAACCGAACAACAGCGACAGCGCGGATTGAAGCTAATGAGGCTTGCATCTCTTTTACAGTTCTGTCTCCCCGGTGTACCGTGTATCTACTATGGTGACGAAGCGGGCATGGAGGGATATCGTGACCCCTTTAACCGCGGCTGCTATCCGTGGGGCAAAGAGGAAAAGGACCTCATTGACTGGTATAAAGCGCTGGGCTCAATGCGCAAAAAAGCCGCCCCCTTGAAGGAAGGCAGCTTTAAGAGTATACGCACCCCCGGTGATATTGTGTGCTTTATCCGTAAAGACAAAAGCGGTACGCTGTTGTGCGCGGTAAATAAGAGTGACGCTATCACCGGTCTTTCCCTGCCGGATGCGTTTGCGGACGCCGCCCCCATTTTTGGCGACGGCGCTGTGGAAAACGGCAACCTCGTTTTGCCGCCCCTCTCCGGCGGCGTGTTTTTGTGGGAGAATGAACAGTGAATGATACAAAGAAAAATCCGTTCTCGAAAGAGAACGGATTTTTTTTGGAGCTACTGATCCGATTCGAACGGACGACCTGCTCATTACGAGTGAGCTGCTCTACCTGCTGAGCCACAGTAGCATACACCGCTGACATTATAACAAACTCCCCGCTTGCCGTCAAGTGGAGATTTGATTTTTTTGCAAACCACAGTTCAAAATATAAATAACAGTTGCCAAACTGTAAAAAGCGTGATATGATATATGTGAATTTTAATCACAGGAGGCGATCGAAAATGGCAGGTACCGAAAAAACCACCTTGGCGCTGCGTCTGCGGCTGTTGCGTATTGCCAGCGGCATGAAGCAGGAGGAAGTTGCGGATATGCTGGGTATCGGTCGCTCGGCATATACCTACTATGAGCTTTCCCGCAGCAAGCCGGATTATGATGCGCTTATCCGTCTTGCGAAATTATACCGCGTGAGCATTGATTATCTGGTTGGCGTTTCCAATTTCCCGGATACCGCAAACCGCGCGCAGTTAGCGGATACTATTCCGGCGGAACTGCTGGTGCCGGAGGCATCTTTTGGCAGGCTGACCCGCGAGGAACGGTATCTGTTGGGTGTATATCGCCAGTTGTCGGAGGACGGGCAGATGGATATGCTGGACGACCTCAATAAGCGCCGCGCAAAAGAGCAGGCACAGTAAAGTAAAGCTCGGTAACAGTAAAACGACCATGCATCGAAAGATGCATGGTCGTTTTTTCTTCATTCTGTCGGAACGGTTTGCGCTTGTGTGGGGGCGGTTTCGGTCACCGCCGTAGTGGTCACGGTGGTGGTAGCCGCCGTAGTAGCCGCCGATGTGGTGACTGCTGTCGCGCTTGTGGTCGTGGCGCCGGCAACGGTTGTACCGGCGGCGTTAGTAGTGGTGGTGATAGAGGGATCCTGCGTAGTGGTAGTCGCGGGATCCTGTGTGGTGGTGCGGCGTTTGCCCGCATGCACCTGACAGAGCCCCGGCGTGTTGGACGGTTTGTAGACACCGTAGTCCACCGACGGACATTTTTCGGTCGCCAGTTGTCCGCTGGACAGACAGAAAGCAATCTCCTCGGTGTCGCCCTTAAACTCATCAAAGGTCTGCGGTTCAAGCCCTTTGTGCAGTACCTTCATGGCTTTGTTCCAAAGCGTTTTTGCGTAACTGGTCTGCGATTTGAGCAGCGATTGGTTGTTGTCATAGCCAAACCAGCTGGCGCCGACGTAATAGGTAGAACCGCCGCAGAAATACACGTCATTGTTATTTTCCGCAGTACCGGTTTTACCGAAGATCTCCCAATCCTTCCACGCAGCGCCCAGTTCGTCAGCGGTACCGTAGGTGGTAACGCGCTGCATCAGACGGTTCATCACATAAGCGGAATCTTCATCCATCACGCGGATGTTTTCAGCGCCCTCACGCAGCAGCAACTCACCCTCGCCCTTGACACCGTCTTGGTATACCTCGTAGTAGGTGTACGGCTCGTTATACAGACCGCCGTTACCGAATACTGCATAGGCGGCGGCCATATCCCGCGCGTATACGCCCTTGGTAAGCGCGCCCAGCGAGAGCGGCGCATAGTCGATATCGGTAAGGATCTGTCCGGTTTCGGTCGCCTGCGATTTTACGAGAGAGGACAGCTTGAAAATGGAGGTGCCGTAGTCAAACGCTTTTTGCGGGGTGACCGCGTCCACCATTTTGGCGGCGACGGTGTTGAGGGATTTTTGCAGTGCGATATACACAAAGGTGTTGCCGTTATCCCGCGGTTTGGATTCGTAGTTGACAGGCCATTGGTTGCCGTTGGGCAGCGTTTTGAGCGGCGAATCCCGTACTACCGTTGACCAGTGCGCCAAATCCATCGCAATCGCGGGACCATAGGCGGTCAGCGGCTTCATGGAAGAGCCGGGGGAGCGGTAGGATTGGGTAGAGCGGTTATAATCGCGTTTGCCCGACTTTTCGCCTCTGCCACCCACCGTGGCGACCACTCTGCCGTCATAATCGACGATGAAGATACACGCTTGCGGATCCTCCGTATCCCCTTCGATGTGTGAGGGGAAGTTGGCGGGATCCTCAAAGATGGCTTCCACCGCTTTTTGCTGTGAGGGCACCTCGGCGGAATAGATGTTCAGACCGCCGTAAAATACCAACTGGGTAGCGTATTGCTCGGTGTAGCCGTACTGCTCTTGCAAATCGTCGATGAGGTCTTCGATCACAAGGTCTACGTAATAATCCCAGGTGGCGGTATGCTGCAAGGAACTTGCATATTGCAGCTCTTCGCCTACCGCTTGAACATATTCGTCGTCGGTGATAAAGCCGAGTTCGTTCATCTTTTCCAGCACCAGCAACTGACGCTGACGCACGTTTTCGGGATGGGTATAGGGGTTATATTTTGAGGGGTTGTTGGTGATACTGGCGATGACGGCACATTCGGCGATGGATAATTCATCCACCTCTTTGCCAAAGAAGTAGTTAGCACCGACACCCACACCCACCACGTTGTCACTCAGCGGCAGGTTGTTGAGGTACGCTTCCAAAATCTGGTCTTTGTCGTACAGTTTTTCCATTTCCACCGCGCGTAAGATTTCGGTGATCTTACGGGTCCACACGCGCTCGTTTTCACCGGTGGTGACCTTGATAAGCTGCTGTGTGATGGTGGAGCCACCGAATTCCACGTCGCTGTAATGCAAAATAGCGTTAGCAAACGCGGCGACGGTACGCTTCCAGTCCACGCCGTAGTGCGCGTCAAAGCGTTCGTCCTCAATGGCGATCACCGCCTGCTGCATGCGTTTGGGGATCTTTTCGATGTCCACCCAGATGGAGTTGACACCTTCCAGATGCTCGTATTCCTCCCACGCGCCGGACTTCTCGTTTTTCACCCAAATAATAGAGGTTGCGTCCATCGAGAGGTTATCCAGATTGGGCAGACCGGTGGTACCGTCAAAGTTATTGACCACGTATACCACTGCGACGCAGCCGATGATGCTCACGGTGATCACGCCGATCAAAAACACCACCAAAAAGGCGTTGCCAAACCCTCTGAAAAAGCGTTTGACCTTTACCTTAGAGGGCAGCAGCCTTCGGATTTCTTTCGGATGCTTGCAAAGATAGGCAACAACAGCGCCGATATCGCGTAATTTCCCCGGTATCGCCTGGATCTTTTTCGGTATATCGCGGAAAAATTTCCGCATTTTACGGTCGGAGGCACGTAAACGTTCGCCGAATGTTTTTTTAGCCACGTGCAAACCACCTTTCTTAGAAAATACCTAATTTATATTATAATATAATAACCTAAATCCTCCAAAAAGTCAACGCTATATGGTTAGTGTGGTCTTTTTTTGCACATACTAATCAAAAGGAGATGTAAGACGATGGGACAAACGGTGCGCTTGGTAATATTGGCAATTGCCGCGTCGGCGGTGCTGGCAACCTGCACGCTGGCGATTTTATACGTACAACACGGGCGGGTGATACCGCGGCAAACAGACGAGGCGCAGGCGGCATACACCCTCGGTGTGTGGGAGGGGCAGCTTGCGGTTTTCGAGGGGGAAGCGACGTTCCCGATGAAGCTGTATGACGTATCGCTCGCCTCCCTGCCCGCAGACGAGCAGCAAAGGTTGCGTGCGGGCATTGCGGTGGCATCCGCAGGGGAATTGCAGGTGCTGTTGGAGGATTATACATCCTAATGACAATCTTTTAGTTTGTACAATACCTATTTACAAAATCACCTTTTGGGGGTATAATATTAGGATACCATACCGTAGGGAGGTGATGACGGTGGCGTTGTTTCCGCTCAAAAAAATAAGCGCGCTGGCGCAAAATAAGCAGGTATACCTGCGTGGGGTATCCCTATATAACGCAGGCAAGGTGCAGGCTTTTGCGCGGGTGCGCAGCGAGTTTTATGCGGAGTTTGTGACCGCCCGCGTGCAGGGAGAGGACGGCGAGATGTATGACACCGAAGCCGGCTTTGACAATGCGGGGGATGCCGAATGGATCGCTTGTACCTGCCGCCATTACCGTGAGGGGGAGGGGGCGTGCCGTCATATTGTGGGCATGCTCACCGATAAATATTATCGCGATATGCTGGGCACCGTCACCACCGCGGACACGCTGCTGAATCCGGTCGTACACACCGCCGACGCGGCAAAAGAGCTGATGCGCAGTTACCCCGCCCGCGACGTTGCCGCTCTGCGGGTCGCGGAAAACGCGGGGGATATTCGTCTGCGGTTTCAGTTGGTGCTGTCCGGCTTGCGTCCCATGGTCGCCTTTTCGGTGGAAAGAGGACGACAGTACATTGTAAAGGATATCGCCGCGTTTGTATCCGCGATGCAGACCGGCGCAAACATAGTTTACGGCAAGGAATTGCAATTTTTTCATCATCCGTCCGCGCTGACCGCTGAAAGCAAAGAGGTGCTTTCGTTTATGCTCGCGGAGGTGACCGCTTATGAACAATATGGACGGCAGGCGCTTTGCGGGCGGGAACTGCCGCTGTCGGCGGGCGGTCTCGATCGGCTGATAGCGTTAGCGGAAAATCGTCCGTTTGAGGTGCGGGTCGGCGGGGAGACCCGCCGTGTCATCGTGCACCGTGGAGACCCCGCTATCAGCATTACCGTAAAGGAAGGCAAGGGCGGCTACACCTTTGAGACCACCCCCGCCATTCCGCTGACCGGCAGCGCGGGACTGTACGTGCTGACCGGCAATACCCTGCATTGCTGTTCTTCGGCGTTCGCGGAGCGGGCGCAGGATTGGCTGATCGCCGCTCACCGCGAGCGGGACGGTATCGCGGTGGAGACCGCTGATATGCACGGCTTTTGCGCGCAGGTGTTGCCCGCGGTGCGGGAGGTTTTACCGGTGAGCGGGGAGGAGTTGTTATATGACTATCTGCCGCTTACCCCGCGCGCACAGGTGTATCTCCATTGCCCAACGGAAGGTACTGTGACAGCAAAGGTGTCCTTTCTTTACGGCAAGCAGGATGTTCCGTTGTTTACCGACGTGCGCAAAGGAGAACGCCGCGACACTCGTTTAGAACGCGCGGTGCGGGTGCTCATTGAGCGGTATTTTACCGGCTTTTTACCCGAAACCGGCGAGGTGGTTTTCCACGGTGACGAGGATACCGTCTACACCTTTTTAACCGAGGGTTTGCCCGCTTTGGAAGCATTGTGCGCCGTGTATGCCACCGATGAATTCAAGCGCCTGCGCCCCGCGCCGCCGCCCGAAGTATCGGTGGGCGTGCAGGTGGAGGGGGAACTTTTGGAGCTGTCGGTCGATCTGTCACAATGGGACATACAAGAACTTTCCACCCTGCTTATGCATTTCAAACAGCAAAAGGCGTTCACCCGTCTACGGTCGGGTGCGTTTGTGAGCTTAGATGATGAGACGGTGAGCGGTCTTGCGCTATTGGCGGAGGAGTTGGATCTCACCCCGCAGGAACTCAAAAGCGGTAAGATCACGTTGCCGCGGTATCGCGCGTTACAGCTGCAATCCCTTTTGCGTTCCCGCCCCGCCATTCGTTTTCGACAGGACGCGGTGTTTATTGCGCTTGCGCAGACGTTAAAGGACGCGGCAAAACAGCCGGCGCATATTCCCGATACCCTTGAAAACGTGCTGCGTCCGTACCAAAAAGAGGGCTTCCGCTGGCTCAAAGCGTTGGACGATGCCGGCTTTGGCGGTATTTTAGCGGACGATATGGGCCTTGGTAAGACCTTGCAGATCATCACGCTTTTATGCGCGGACGAGGGGGCGCTGCCCTCACTGGTGGTGTGTCCCACCTCGCTTGTGCTCAACTGGGAAAATGAGATCAAAAAGTTTGCGCCGCAGCTGTCTACCCTTGTGGTGATGGGGGATGCCACCACCCGCGAACAGCAGCTCACCCAAATAGACGAGTGCCGTGTGGTTATCACCTCGTATGATCTTTTGAAGCGGGATATTCTTTTATATAAGGATCTGCGTTTCCGGTATCATATTTTAGACGAAGCGCAATATATTAAGAACCAGAACACCCAAAACGCAAAAGCGGTGAAGGCCATCCTGTCCGAGCGGCGGTTTGCGCTGACCGGTACGCCGATTGAAAACAGACTTTCGGAGCTTTGGAGTATTTTTGACTTCCTTATGCCCGGCTTTTTATATGGCTATGCGCGGTTTAAAAGCCGCTTTGAGCAGCCCGCAGTGCGGGAAAAGGATACGGCGGCACTTCACCGTCTCTCATTGATCGTCGCGCCGTTTCTCATGCGCCGCTTGAAGGCGGATGTGCTCACCGAGCTGCCGCCCAAAACCGAGCAGGTGCTCACCGCGCAAATGACCGACGAGCAGCAAAAACTGTACGCTGCCTGCGCGTTGCAGGTGAAGGAGCGTATCGGTGAGGAGGTTGCTGCCGGCACGTTTGAAAGTTCCAAATTATCGGTACTGACACTGCTCACCCGCCTGCGGCAGATTTGCTGTGATCCCGCATTATGCGTGGAGGGCTTTAAAGGGGACAGCTGTAAGCGTGACGCGTGCCTGGAAATCTTGCAGCAGGCAAGAGCGGCGGGACACAGAGTGTTGCTGTTTTCCCAGTTCACGTCCATGCTCGCATTGTTGGAGGCGGATATCAAAAAAGCCGGCATTGCCTATATGCAGTTGACCGGCAGTACCCCTGCCGCCGAGCGGGTGCGGATGGTGAATGAATTTAACAGCGGCAAGGCGGACGTGTTTTTGATCTCGCTCAAAGCGGGCGGTACCGGTCTAAACCTTACCGGCGCGGATACGGTTATACACTTTGATCCGTGGTGGAACGTTGCCGCGGAGCAGCAGGCGACCGACCGCGCCCACCGTATCGGACAGACCAAGCCGGTGCAGGTTATCCGCCTGGTCGCAAAGGATACCGTGGAGGAGAGAATACTCAAATTGCAGGAGACCAAACAACAACTGGCGGATGCCGTTCTCTCAGGCGGTGTCACCGCGCTGTCTTCGCTGTCTGCTGAGGAGCTGCTTGCCCTTTTGTGATGTGTTTGGTATGCGCGCTTGACAAATAAAAATAAAAGAAGTATCATAAAGGCAGAGAAAAGAGACAATGTTTTCACATTGGCTCTTTTCTGTTTTTGATTTTCAGTTATCAGGAGGGATATATATGATGGAGTTTTTGAACGGTATATGGGATACCATTGTCGCCGAGTCGCCGTATATGCTGCGGTTGGTGGTTGCCTGCCTTTGCGGCTGTGTGATCGGTGTGGAGCGCAGTTTGCGGCAAAAGGAAGCGGGTATTCGCACCCATATTGTGGTTACCATCGGTGCGGCACTGGCAATGATCTTGTCGAAATACGCGTTTTTTGACAGCGTGGACGCAGATGCGTCCCGTATTGCGTCCCAGATCATCACCGGCGTCAGCTTTCTCGGTGCCGGCGTTATCTTTGTGCGCGGTGCGACCATCAGAGGACTTACCACCGCCGCCGGCATCTGGACCACCGCTGTGATCGGTATGGCGATCGGCGCGGGCATGTATCCGCTCGGTATTTTCACCACTCTGCTGATCGTTATATTGCAGCTGTTTTTGCACAAATTCGTACATATCGAGAAAAACATCACCTCCGACTTGGATGCGGTGCTCACCGATCGCCGCGGTGCGATCACGGCATTCAGAAAACAGTTGGAGAACCGCGGTATGGAGGTCACCGGTTTTGAGATCCAAAAAAGCGGGGCAGGGGAATTGCATTGCCTGCTCACCGTCAAGGTAAAGGAAGAAAAACTGCTTTCCCGCCTAGAGGATTTTATGGAGGAAAACCCCGACCTGCGTTCCATTTCGATGTAATAAAAAGCGAGGATGCATCGTTTGATGCATCCTCGCTTTATTTTTAAACTGCTTTTTCAGCCTTTATCCGCTTGCGGTAGGCTATGAAATCGGTGAGCAGCATCTTGAGCACCGCCATGAGCGGCACGCTGATAAGCATACCAAGGAAGCCGAACAATCCGCCGCCGACCGTGATGGCAAGCAGCACGTAGATGGGACGCAATCCCACCGAAGAACCGATAATTCTGGGTTGGATAATGTTGCCGTCCACCTGCTGGATGACCACCACGTAGATCAGCACACCGATAGCGCTGTAAATATTCTGGGTGAACAGCGCGATAACCACCGCGACACAGCCGCCGATGATAGCGCCGAAATAGGGGATGAAATTCAACAGACCGATCATGCAGCCGAGCAGCACTGATTGCGGCAACCCGAACAGCGAAAGCCCGATGACCATCAGCGCCGCTACCACGAAGGCGTCAACAAGGGCGCCGTACAGATAGTTATAGAAGATGAAGGCGGTTTTATGCGCGTACAGCGAGCAGATTTTCATAGGCTTGTCATGCAGTACCGCGCCCAGCAGGGATTTGGCGGCGCGCAGCAGCGACTCGCGCTGTGCCAGCATGTAGACGGAAACGATGATCGCCATGATCACGTCAAAAAGTGAGGAGGTCACCGACATAATACCCTGAAAAGCGGTCACGAGGGTGTTGGTGTTGGCGAGCGAAAGCAGTTTTTGATATACCGCTTGATAAGCGCCGTTGACCGTTTCGGTCAGTCCCAAGCGGTCGATGATACCACCTTCTGCCGTGTACATCGTCAGCCATTCGGAAACGTCTGTGTAATAGGCGGGCAGGTTTTTGATGATCGAGGCAATACCCTTGTACAGCGCGGGCAGCAGCAACACCAAAATGCCGGATACGATCGCAAGAAAAGCGATATAGCAGATGGTGACCGCCGTATACCGCGCTGTTTTCTGCACGAATTTCCATTTCGATTTTCGTATCCAGCCTTCCAGCTTATTGCAGGGGGCGTACAAAAGGAAGGTGATAACAAATCCGATAATAAACGGCGTAAAGATGCCGACGAAGTTGCCGATGCCGGCGGTAACACCTTTAAAATTATCGGTGGTCTTATACAAAAGTACAGCGGCGCCGACCAAGGAAAACCACCATAGCCAGCGGGTCAGCGAATTACCTTTCTTCATGATTGAAACCTCCTAAAATGGCTTGTACGCGGGCGCGCGCATGAGCGTCATCGGCCGCGGATGAGATCGCTTTTGCGGACGAAACCGCAAAGGCGGTGCGGCAAAAAGCGCCGCGGAATAAGCGGTATATGTATGCGGCGCGCAACCGCGGGAAACGGTGTGCCTGCTGCTCTAAAACTTGATGGGTGCGGGCTCTCCTCGCACAAACGCCCCCAGCAGTTGGAGAAAACAGGTGATCTCTTGGTGCATATATGCGTCCTTTGTCGATTTTGGTTATATTAGTTATATAAGTATAGTATCACATAGCGGCAATAATGTCTATCTTTTCGTGATGAATTTTATACAAAACATGCATTTTGGCAAGGCGGGCGGTTCGGTTTTCGTGCGCTCTTTGTTTGACAAACGGAAGCTGGATGTGTATAATAAGAGCAAATTGTATAAAAGCGGATGATTGAACACCAAGATGCTTTACAATGAAATTGATTTGAATGCATTTTTCTGTTATGGAGGTTTACATGCTTTTTCAATCTTGGCAGTATTTGGTTTTGTTGCTGGGTGCTATGGCAACGGTTTCGTTTTTTAAAAACAGTCTAATCAAAAAAGTGGCTATCTTATTGCTGAGTATTTTCTTTTACTCGTATGGTGCAGGATGGCAAGCAATTCTTTTCTTGGCGGTAATTGCCGGTGCGTATTTTTTTGGATTGCTGGTTGAAAGAAACAAAAGCAAAGGTTTAATGGGCTTGTTTCTCATTATCTTATTTTTGCCGCTGCTTTTGTACAAGTATGTTCCTTTTGTTCTAGAACAGATATTAGCAATAGATACAACCGTATACACGAATATTTTTCTCCTGCCGATCGGCATTTCTTTCTATACGTTCCAAGCGGCAGGCTATGTAATCGATGTGTATAGAGGAACAGCCAAGGCTGAGCGTAACATTATAAATTTCGCTTGCTTTATTTCAATTTTCCCCCAGCTGGTAGCCGGACCGATTGAAAGATGTAATAATATTATGGAGCAGGTTCGTGTGCTGAAAAAGCCTTCCGGCGAAGCAATGACGATAGGGTTTCGGCACGTTCTGTTGGGTCTTTTCTTGAAATTATTGGTAGCAGAAACAATGGCGAACTTTGTTGACCCGGTATATAACAATTTGTCGAACAAAGGTGGTCTGGCGATTTTAATTGCAACTTTTTGCTTTGGCATCCAAATTTACTGTGATTTCAACGGGTATACACAAATTGCAATCGGCAGCGCCAAATTGATCGGCATTGACTTGATGCAAAATTTCAACCATCCTTATCGTGCAAAAAGCATTACAGATTTTTGGCGCAGATGGCATATTTCACTGACGAGTTGGTTTAAGGATTATGTATATATCCCTCTAGGTGGCAATCGTAAGGGCGCGCTCAGAACTGCTTTAAACTCTATTATTACATTTCTTGTTTCGGGAATATGGCACGGTGCCGATTGGACGTTTGCTTTATGGGGATTGGCGAACGGCGTCAGTATGGCAGTCGAAAAAACCTATCTCAAAAGGATGTCCAAGAACAAAATCTTTTCCGCGCTTTATGCCGTGTTGACGTTCTTTCTCGTGAATATCTTTTGGGTGCTTTTCAGGGCGAATTCCATACAAGATGCGTTTTTGTGTTATAAGTTGATATTTACAGATTCCATTCCGCAACTATTGTCCCTGAATTCGGGCAGTGCTATTTTGAATTTTGTATTGCGTGAAAACGGATGGAGCAATGCCAGTTTTCTGCCATTGCTGATCAGCGCCGTGATGTATATGTGGTATGAATACGGGATCGGATGCAAAAAAACGTTAGAAAACGCCCTGCTTTCAAAGAAAACATACGTGCGGTGGATAACATACGCGGTTTTGATTTTGGCAACATTATATTTTGGCGCTACTTTGCAGCAAAGTGATTTCGTATATTTTAGATTTTAATAACAAGGGAAGAGGAAAACATGAAAAATACCATAAAAATAATTTCCCTTATCGCTGTATTAGCTTTGTTTTTTGTCTTAAATACGATTGTTTTGGACGAACCGTATAATGCAAATTCTCAATACGGTTCTTTTAAGCAAAAGCTAGAACGTGCAAATTCGATGTCTCAAGAAAATAAATTTATCGTTATAGGCGGTTCTGCATCCAACCTGGCATTTGATTCAAAATTTTTTGAAGAGCTTTCCGGAAAACCCGCAGTGAATTTAGCTGTTTCGGCGGGTGTGCCCCTTAGAGTGTATATGAAAGCGGCAGAAGACTGCGCAATCGCAGGCGACGTTATCATTATGCCTTTGGAATATGAGTACTATGCGCGGTCATTTTACGACGTGGATGAATCGTATGTTGACGTGGTTTCTGTTGATCCCAGTTTGAAATGCAAAGAAACTTTTTTCGGAAACATCGAATATTGTTCTGCTCGTTTTCTAAGGAGTTTCAGCAAATTCAACGATTGTTTCATGTTTGCATTAAAGAATAAAATGAAAACCCAAAACACTATTTATATCGCAGACAGCGTTGATGAGTATGGTGATTTTTGCTTACACGAAAACAGAGAGCCCACTTATAAACGCGTTGTAAAGGACAAATCATTTGAGCATGATAGTAAAACTTTAGAAGAAATCAAAGCGTTTATCGAAAGAATGGAAGAAAATGGGGTTGCGGTTTATGTATCATATCCGGCATACGACTTATATTCTGTCGAGGAACATGAAGATTTTCGCACCATAGCTCAAGGAACAATTGAAAAGTACATTTCGACAACGAACATCATCGGTACGCCACTTGATTTTGCGTATGACGAAGATTTTTTCTTTGATACCGTTTATCATATTAAATATGAAAACAAACGAGGATATACGGAAGATTTGTTTCGTTGCTATCAGCTTGCTACAAAAAGAACAACAGCGGCGTGATTTCACGCCGCTGTTGTTCTTTTTTAGGGTGTATCGCAGAGGGGTGCAACCGCAGTTGCGAATAAAACAAGCAGACGCCTGACGCTGAATTTGATGTTTTTAAAGATAAGCGTAGCCACCATGGGCTTCTCGGGTTCCTTTTGCCTTCGGCAAAAGCGGGCACACGACCTAGTGCCCACGCAAAGCTCGACGGAGTTGCAGGAAATGTGCAAATGTATGCGCTCACACCATGCGATGCTTTGCGGAAGTTTTGCCTTCGGCAAAAGCGGGCACACGACCCAGTGCCCGCGCAAAGCTTGACGGAGTTGCAGGAAATGTGCAAATGTATGCGCTCACACCATGCGATGCTTTGCGGAAGTTTTGCCTTCGGCAAAAGCGGGCACACGACCCAGTGCCCGCGCAAAGCTTGATGGAGTTGCATGAAATGTGCA
>JAZUAN010000015.1:0-19169 GCA_045638005.1 Acutalibacteraceae bacterium
AAAGATTTGCTCACATCATACCCGGCGGCTCCAATTGCCTATGGGGGATATGAACGCAAATCTTTGGCTTGTTTTGGCAGGGGCAGTAGGATTTGAACCCACGGCACGCGGTTTTGGAGACCGCTGCTCTACCAACTGAGCTATACCCCTATATTCTATTTGAGCAGCGCCCTTAGGCACCGTTATTCACTGGTGGGCCTTCAGGGACTCGAACCCGGGACCAACCGGTTATGAGCCGGGGGCTCTAACCAACTGAGCTAAAGGCCCATATGGGTGTCCCGAAAACTTTCAGGAACTTCTATATTCTATCATAAAACTTATGAATGTCAAGTGTTTTTCACGAAAAAGTTCGCTGTATTTTCCCTGTTAAATTTACAAACCGTACACCCTTTCCTCACACCTTTATGAGATAATGAGAACAAAGGAGTGAGAAGTTTGCAAAGTAAACAGCAAAAGTGTGTTATGGTGTGCATTACTGATCAACCCGAGTGCAATCAACTCGTCGCAGCGGCTGCCGATATCGCAAAGAAGAACGGATTACCTTTGATTGCTGTCACCGTCTTAAACAGTGGTCTTGTTTCTGAATATACAGCCGATCGGCTACAAACACTGTATAACATTGCCGGCAGGCACGGTGCGCAACTCCTTGTACATTTCAACGATTCTCCCGCCCTCACGGTCGCCGTTACCGCACGACAAAACGACGCCGTGCACCTTGTTGTAGGAACACCGGGACCCGGCAGCAATCATTTCATCGAAACCATCAAGGGCATCTTACCGGAAATACCTGTCAGCATTTTTGGTGATCAGAAAACCGAAACCACTACCTTCTCATAGGATATTGTATTAAATAAATAGTAAAAAAGACTTGAAAAAAATTTTTGCGAGTGGTATACTTTTCTAAACGCATTGAAAAAGAGAGTAAGTGTTTGTAACCTTTTCCAGAGAAAACCGCCATTGGCTGTAAGCGGTTAAAGGGCAACAACACCGAAGTTCACTTTGGAGCGGCGGGCTGAACGATCTAATAGATCTTTTAGGCTTTGACGGCAGACACCGTTATCGGTCACAAAAGTGTTTGCTTTTGCAAAAATCAGGGTGGTACCGCGGAGTTTACGTCTTCGTCCCTTTTATGGGGCGAAGACTTTTTTATTTTGTACATCACCGAAAGGAAGGTCATTATATGAAGGAAAAACTGGAAGCGTTGCGCGCAGAAGCACTTAATGAGTTAGCGCACATCGAAACACCCAAAGAACTGGAAGATTTCCGTGTTCGCTACATGGGTAAAAAAAGCGCACTCACTGAAATCATGCGTGGCATGGGCGCTCTGCCCGCAGAGGAACGCCCGAAGATGGGTCAGTTGGTAAATGAGGTTCGCAAAGAACTCGAAACCGCTCTGACCGAAAAGGCGGACGCTCTTCAAAAAGCGTTGCAAGAACAGAAACTCAAGGACGAAAAGTTGGACGTTACCATGCCGGGTACCGTACCCGCCGCAGGCGGTCTGCACCCCCTCAACGTGGTGTTAAACGATATGATCGACATTTTCCAGTCGATGGGCTTTGACGTGGTGGACGGCCCCGAAGTGGAGACCGATCACTACAACTTTGAAGCGCTCAACGTACCGCAGGATCACCCCGCCCGCGATATGCAGGATACCTTCTATCTCGCGGAAAATCTGTTGCTGCGTACACAAACCTCTGCTGCACAGATTCGTACTATGGAGCAGCGCAAGCCACCTATCCGCATCATCTGCCCCGGCCGCGTGTTCCGCGCCGACGAGGTGGATGCAACCCATTCTCCCGTTTTCCACCAAATCGAAGGTCTTGTAGTGGATAAGGGGATCACCATGTGTGACTTGAAAGGTGTTCTCGAACAATTCGCACATGAAATCTACGGTCCGGACACCAAAGTAAAATTCCGCCCCTCCTTCTTCCCCTTCACCGAACCCAGCGTCGAAGTTGACGTTTCCTGCTCCGAGTGCGGCGGTAAAGGTTGTCGTGTGTGCAAAGGCAGTGGTTGGATCGAGATTCTCGGCGCCGGTATGGTGCATCCGCGCGTGCTGCAAAGCTGCGGCATTGATCCGGAGGAATACACCGGCTTCGCATTTGGTATCGGTCTTGACCGCCTGACCACCACACGTTATAAAATCAGCGATATCCGTCTGCTGTTTGAGAACGATCAGCGTTTCTTGCAGCAGTTTGACAAATAAGCAAGGAGGTACAAAAATATGTTGATTTCTTTAAAGTGGCTTAAATCCTATGTCGATATTGATGTACCGGTAGCCGAACTGTGTGACCGCATGGTCATGAGTGGTTTTGAAGTAGAAAGCATCACCGATCTGTCCGAGACCATGCGTAACGTAGTGGTCGGTCGTATCGTAAAACTCGAAAAACATCCCGATGCAGATAAACTGCAGATATGCCAGATCGATATCGGTACCGAAGAACCCGTACAGATCGTGACCGGTGCCGACAACGTGTTTGAGGGCGCGTATGTGCCTGCTTGTTTGCATGATTCCTTGCTTCCCAATGGCATGCATATCAAAAAAGGTAAGCTGCGCGGTGTGCCGTCCAACGGTATGCTGTGCTCGGGCGAGGAACTTTGCATCAAAGACAGCGATTATCCCGGTGCTGAGGTCTACGGCATTCTCATTATGGATGACAAATATCCCGTGGGTACCGACATGCGTGAGGTCTTACACCTGGACGACATTATCATCGATTTCAAAATCACCGCCAACCGCCCCGACTGTCAGAGTGTGCTCGGCGTTGCGCGCGAGATCGCGGTGGTGCTCGGCAAGCCGTACAAGGCTCCCGTTCCCGCTTATAAAACCGTTGGCGGTAATATCAATGATGAGATTAAAGTCACTGTGCATGACAGCGATCTTTGCCCGCGTTACATGGGTAGAGTGGTCAAAAACCTGCGCATCGCGCCTTCTCCCGACTGGATGAAGCAATGTCTCAAAGCCGCAGGCATGCGTCCTATCAACAATATCGTAGATATCACCAACTTCGTGATGTTGGAAACCGGTCAGCCGATGCACGCATTTGATATGCGTCACGTGGCTGGTCCCGAGATCAATGTGCGACGTGCAAACGCCGGTGAAACTATCACCACCCTTGACGGCAAGCCGCACGAACTCACCGAAGAAATGCTTGTGATTGCCGACAAAGATACCCCCTCTTGTATCGCGGGCATCATGGGCGGCGAATACAGCGAAATTGAAGATGATACCACCAATCTGTTCTTCGAGAGTGCGAAATTCCGTCGTGACAGCGTGCGTCGCACCTCTCGTGCACTTGGTATCCGCACCGAATCCAGCGGTCGTTTTGAGCGTGGTCTGGATATCATGGGTGTGGAATTCGCGATGGAACGCGCTTTGCAACTCATCTATGAACTGGATGCCGGTGATATCATTGACGGTGTCATCGATATCCACGACGGTCTCCCCGCTTCTCGCACCATCACGGTGGAAGCGCAGAGCATTAACGATCTGCTGGGTGTTGAAATCCCCTACACCACTATGGTGGATATTCTCAACAGCCTGCTCATTGAAACCGAATTGAGCGCTGATAACAAGCTTACCTGTAAAATTCCTTCTTTCCGTGATGACATCGAAGGACGCGCCGATCTCGCAGAAGAGGTCATGCGCATTTATGGATATGATCACATTATCGGTACTCCCATGCGCGGCGCCGTCGTACGCGGCAGAAAACTGCCCGAGCGTATCATGACCGACAAGGTCAAAAAACTGCTGACTGCTACCGGCATGTATGAGATGGCTACGTATTCCTTCATCAGCAGCAAAGCGGTAGATACCTTGAATTTGGCGGCTGATGACGCCCGCCGTAATGCGGTCACCCTGCTCAACCCTTTGGGCGAAGAATACTCCACCATGCGCACCCAGCTGCTTACCAGCATGCTAACCGTGCTGTCAACCAACTATAATCGTAAAATTACCAACGCCCGTTTCTTTGAGGCGAGCAAGGTGTTCAAAGCGAAATCTCTGCCGGTCACCGAACAGCCCGCAGAGGTGCCGACTTTATCTATCGGCATGTACGGTGATAAGGAAGATTTCTTCACAATGAAGGGTGTCATCGAAACCATCCTCGCAGCTTTTGGCGCGAAGGCAGCTTACAGTGCTTCCAATGAACCGTATCTGCATCCCGGCAGACAAGCTGCCGCTACTGTCGCTGAAGATGTGCTCGCGGTATTCGGTGAAGTACATCCCGATGTTGCTGAAAAATACGATATTGGCACACGTGTATACGTTGCGGAGATACGTCTTGACCTGCTGTTTGCTACCGAAAAAGAGCAGATTATTTACAAACCGCTTCCCCGCTTCCCCGCTGTAGAACGCGATCTTGCGCTGTTGTGCGATGTCGATCTGCCGGTTGCGGAGATTGAAGCGGTCATCCGTAAGGCAGGCGGCAAGTTACTCGAAAACGTCAAGCTGTTTGATGTATATCAGGGCAGCCAGATTGAAGCCGGCAAGAAGAGTGTAGCGTTCAGTTTGTCCTTCCGTTCCAACGAAGGAACCCTTACGGACGAGCAAATTGAGCCCGCTTTCAAGAAAATTTTCCGTGATTTGAACGAAAAAGGCTGTATTCTTCGTTCATAACCGCTTGCATTTCCGCATAGAATATGTTATACTGCTGTGAGTGGCAAATTTTTCAGCTGCTCAATAATTCTTGTTTGGACAAGGAGGGATCTCCCTATGTTAGACAAAACCATGACCTTCTCTCTGGGCGATAATAAAGAACTGGAGATGAAAGCTGTCTTAACGACGGTTTATGATGCTCTGCGCGAAAAAGGATATAATCCTATCAACCAAATCGTCGGCTATCTTCTGTCGGAGGATCCCACCTATATCACCACTCATAACAACGCTCGTTCGCTCATCCGTAAAGTGGATCGTGATGAACTGATGCGTGAGTTGGTGCGCTCCTATTTGAACAACTGACAGGAGGATATATAAAAATGGCGGAAGAGAAATCCAAGTTCCTTATGTACAAGGGACACCCGCTGGTACGTTCCGGTAATACCATCTACTATGGTAGTCTTGCTGATAAATGTGTTGTGATGATGCAGATCCTCACCACTAAGCAGGTTGGCGATATGACCATTGCGGATAAAATTCAGTTACAACTGCTGTCTACCGATGAAGAGCTGCGCATGAAAGATCGTATTCTCAAAAAGAGCGAGAAAAACGGGCTTTACAATGCTATGGACGTCGGCAGCGTTTGGTTGGAACGCGCTTTAAACGAGAAATAAGTAAAAAAGAGCGGATGCAAAATGTGTTTTGCATCCGCTCTTTTTACGTGTACAAAAAAACAGCAAGGATATGCCAAGTACCCGTAAGGATACTTGGCTTTTTTAGCCTTACAACAGCAATATACCACTAACACTTGCCCTATTGCGCGAGATATGGTATAATAATTTTAAGGTGGTGATACAATGTCACAATCTCAAAAAATGAGAAAAGCATTATCTATGTATGTTATACCAGACCTTACAGCAAAAGGTTTTGTTGGTAAATATCCGCACTACAAAAAAGTATATGATAATAGGATTGAGCTGTTGGTTTTTGATACTAATAAACGGGGCAACTCATTTACTGTTGGAATATCTACAGTTTTTTTACCGGAATCAAAAAGGAATAGCAACTGTTATACAACTAGTTTTGAAAAGTTAGAAGACGCAACCGTTTGGAGTACGATTGATAGATATTGTTTACGAGGCATGTACGATGGATGGTTTTATTATACAGATGTATACAAACAAAAAATCGGTTCTTTGACGATTTACAATGCTGTTAGTGAAACTAAATCAAAAGATTACATCCCTGCAAAAAACGAAGTGTTGGTTCAAAAGGCAGATGATGACATTTATCGCAAAGTGTGTGAGGAAGTAAACAAACAAATGGACAAAGCGTTCAAGTGGTGGGATGCTTATAATAAAAACAATAGAATTAAAATGAAATTGTTGGAGTTTTGGAATTAAGCGATTTGAGTCAGTAAAAGGGTTTTAGGTTCTCCTAACGAGTGGAAAATGTGCCGTACATTTTCCCTGCTTGTTACGGTATAAGACAAATTTAAAAGCAGTGTGGAAATTCCACACTGCTTTTTACTATCCTTAAGGGTACGACCCATATACCTTGCTGTTTTTATCTTTATTTTATTCTTCGACGGTGTCTTCAACGACTTCTTCAACAATATAGTCGTCTTCGCCTTCTTCATCGCCACAATCAAAAGACATGCAAGCACAGCCTTCTGCTTCTGCGGCAGCAGCCATACGTTGTTTTTTGCGTGCCTTAGCACGAAGCAACAGCACGGCAACAGTCGCCAAAGAAGCAACAATGGCTACAACGATCACAACCAACCAAGGAAAAGATTTTCTATCTTTCAGCATAGGAATACCTCCAATGGATTTCATCTTCCCTACCAGTATACAACACTTTTAGGAAAATGTCAAATCTCACCTGTTTCATCTTCCGGCAAAACCTCCGGCGTTCCCTCCATCATCTTTTTGAAGGTTTCGCCGTCCATCTTTTCGTTTTCTAACAGATATTCTGCAACCAGTTGCAGTTTATCCATGTGTTCGGAAAGCTTGGCTTTGGCATTGTTGTATGCATCGGTGATGATCTTCTCGATCTCACCGTCAATACGCGCGGCAATTTCCTCAGAATAATTGCGGGTGCGACCAAAGTCGCGACCGAGGAAAATTTCATCCGAATCGGAAGAACCGAACATGATCGGACCAAGTGTTTCGCTCATGCCGTATCTGGTAACCATGTTGCGCGCTGTTTCGGTAGCACGCTCAATATCGTTGGAAGCACCGGTGGAAATATCATTGAGCGTCAATGCTTCCGCCACACGTCCACCAAGTAAAATCTGCAAGTCTTCCAGCATTTCCTTTTTAGAGCGGTAAGAACGATCGTGTTCCGGCAGGCTCATAGTAAAGCCGCCCGCCATACCGCGCGGAACAATGGAGATCTGATGCACGGGATCCTGTGTAGGACAGAAATAGGTCACCACCGCATGTCCGGCTTCGTGGAATGCAGTAAGTTTTCTTTCCTCATCAGTTTGTTTATGGCTCTTTTTCTCGGTACCGACCACCACCTTAATGGTGGCTTCCTCTATCTCCTCCATAGTGATTGCATGCTGGGATTTGCGGGCGGTCAGCAACGCTGCCTCATTGAGGAGATTTTCGAGATCCGCACCGGTAAAACCGGCAGTGGACTTCGCAACCGTAGCCAGCTCCACATCGGGTGCAAGCGGCTTACCCTTTGCGTGCACCTTCAAGATCTCTTCTCTACCCTTTACATCGGGATAATTCACAACAACCTGTCTGTCAAAGCGACCGGGACGCAGCAAGGCGTGGTCCAAAACATCCGGACGGTTGGTAGCGGCAATCATAATGATGCCTTCATTGGCGCCAAAACCGTCCATTTCCACCAATAACTGGTTGAGAGTCTGCTCTCTTTCATCGTGACCGCCGCCAAGACCGGTACCTCTTTGTCTGCCGACGGCGTCAATCTCGTCAATGAAAATAATGCAGGGTGCGTTTTTCTTGGCCTGTTCAAACAAATCACGCACACGAGATGCACCGACACCAACGTACATTTCCACGAAATCAGAGCCGGAAATGGAGAAGAACGGCACACCAGCCTCCCCTGCCACCGCACGAGCAAGCAAGGTCTTACCAGTACCGGGAGGGCCAACGAGCAATACGCCCTTGGGTACGCGCGCACCAAGATCCTGAAACTTCTTAGGTGCTTTAAGGAATTCCACCATTTCGCTGAGTTCTTCTTTTTCCTCATCTGCACCGGCTACATCTTCAAAGGTGGTTCTGCGCTGATTTTCCGCAGAATTCTTCAAACGCATTTTGCCGAAGCCCATCATCTTAGAACCATCCATACCCGACAGCGAGCGGCGCATCATGAAGAACATCAAAATGAAGAAAATAATAATCATCGCAGTGGGCAGCAGATTATATATCCAAGACACCTGCTGCACCGGTTTATAATCATATTTTACATCATTATTAACATCACCATCACGGTTTGCTTCATCCACAAGAGGTGTTACCACATTGACAAAGAGGCCAACGTCGGGAACTTTATATACCAAAATATCTTTTTCGTTCACGGTGCTATCTTTATTAACATCCGTGCGATACTGCTCCCGCAAGGTCAACTTTAAAGTCCCTTTGCCTAAATCCAAAGAGAACTCCTCAACCTGGTTCTTTTCAAAATACGCGATATACTCAGAATACTTCATCGCATCCGCTTTTGCTGCGTTGCCGTTACCGCCAAGCATCATCCAAAGCAACACAAAAAATGCTAGCGGAAGCGCAACCATCAACAGAATACTGAGTGCGGATCTCCCGCCGTTGTTCTTAGGTTCCACGATCATAGCTCCTTTTTGTTTTCTCCGAAGAAAACAGGTAAATTATTTTTGATATATTTCCGGTTTTAAAACGCCGATATACGGCAGATTGCGATATAACTCCGCATAATCCAAGCCGTAACCGACAATAAATTTATCATCTACTTTTGCGCCGATATAATCCGCATATACATCCGCTTTGCGCCGCTCCGGCTTATCGAGCAAGGTGCAAAGACGAATACTGGCAGGATTACGCGCAGAAAGCGTTTTTAAGAGGAAGGAAAGTGTATTGCCCGAGTCCAGAATATCCTCTACAACCAAAATATCTTTTCCCTCGAGCGATTGATCCAAATCCTTTAAAATACGCACTTCACCCGAGCTTGTAGTGCCGTTACCATAACTGGAAACAGACAAAAAGTCAATCGCGCACGGTATTTCCAATTGACGCATCAGATCTGCCATAAAAACCAAAGAACCTTTCAGCACGCTGACCAGCAGCAAGTTCTTTTCCTTATAATCTTCGTTGATCTGTTTTGCGATGCGAGCGGTGATCTCCGCCAAATCTTCCTCACTAAAAAGGATTTCCTCAACATCATTATGTATACTCACAGCTTTTTTCCTCCTCAAAATCATCTGCCGGCCACAGCAAAAACACCCGTTTTGTTGTATCATCCAATTTTACGCGGTCATCACACGAAAAACCGACCAGCAGGACAATTCCGTTTTCATCACAAACGATCGGCGTTTGGGCACGCTGTTCGGATGGCACCTTTTTTTCATTAAAAAATTTTTTCAGTGTTTTACCTACACCGCTCACCGGATGGAACGTATCCCCCGCTTTGCGTTGCCGCACTGTGAGGCTATGGGTTATTTTATCATAGTCACATGCAAATTTTAAGACATTTTTGTAAACTTTCCGTTTTTGCATATATTCCGCAAGCGATAAACATAGCGGCATATACCGCCGTCCCGCTATTTCAAGCATCTGCCCCATCTGAATGGGCGCTTCAAAATACGGAATTTCCGTCATGGATTTTGTGTTTTCTATCTTCAAAACATTTTGGTCAACACAAACATACACACCGTCCGGCACCTGAACGGCACCATTACCGGAGAGCAATGCGTTTTCGGCAATAGCGATATGTTTTTCACCGCAATCGCCGCCTGCATTTTCCATCAGCGCCTTTAAAGCACGTTTTCTGAGCGGCGGCGCGGCTTGTAACAAAACCGTACGGTCGTATTCGCCGCTTTTCCGAAGCGATTTTGACAACAATTCATCCGTCAAAGTCTCCAATAGCGCATCCTCTTCCCGCATAAGTGCCGTAAGGCGGGTACATGCCGCAACTACCTGCGGATTGATGGCTTTTAACTGCGGAATCACCATATGCCGAATACGGTTACGGCTGTATGCCACATCTGTATTGGTGCTGTCATTGACAAAAGGAATCTCTCTTTGCGCACAGTAGGTTTCTATCTCAGCGCGACTGCAGGTAAGTAATGGGCGGATAATACCGTCGTTTTCCATCGGAATACCGCAAAGTCCATGCAGTCCGCTGCCTCTTATAATGTGTAACAGCACCGTTTCCAAATTGTCGTCAGCGTTATGTGCGGTAGCGACATACCGATACCCATATTTGTCGCGCAAGCTGCTAAAAAAAGCATATCGGATGCGGCGTCCTGCTTGTTCAATGGTCTCCCCTTGTAACGCTTCCGCTTTAACATCTGCACGCAATATTTCCAAAGGAATACCCATCTTGGCGCATTGCTGTTCCACAAATTCAGTGTCACGATCCGCCTCTGCTCCACGTAACCCATGATGAACATGTGCAGCAAGCAGACAAAACGGTGTGTCTTGTCGTGCAGTTTGCAGCGCGTACAGTAGCGCCATTGAATCAGCACCACCGGATACAGCCGCAATTACGCCGTCAGTAGATCGCAAAGACAGATTAAGCAAATACGCTTGTACGGTCTTTTCAAGAAAAGTGTCTTCCATATACCCTTATCCCTCCCGGCGATTTTCCACCGCCAGGAACTGCGTAAATTCACCCTGCCACGCCAGCGGCACGGTGCCAAGTTCGCCGTGACGGTTTTTCGCCACGATAATCTCAGAGGTGTTTTGAGAAACAGCAGAAGGATCCTCCTGCTGGCTGCTGTAATAGCCTTCACGATAGATAAACAGTACCTGGTCAGCATCCTGCTCGATAGAACCTGATTCACGCAGGTCGGACAAGCCGGGTCTGTGACTGCCACCCTGTTTTTCGGGGGCACGAGACAGCTGTGCCGCCACCATAATCGGCACATCTAATTCTTTTGCCATGATTTTGAGACTTCTTGTAATTTCGCTGACCTCTTGTGCACGGTTATCGGATTTCTTGGCGCTATGCATCAACTGCAAGTAGTCGACCACCACAAACCCAAGGTTTTTCACTCGGCGCAAACGTGCTTTCATTTCCGGAACGGTGATATCTGCGGTTTCATCCAGATAGATCGGCGCTTTACAAAGCGCACTGGACGCGGTCGCAATGCGGGTCCATTCATCAGCAGACAGCGTGCCGGTACGCAGATTTTTACTGGGCACCCGCGCTTCGGAAGAGAGCAAACGATTTACCATCTGCTCGCGGGACATTTCCAAGTTAAAAATTGCTACTGTGCGATTTTGCTGCACCGCCACGTTGCGAGCAATATTCAAAATGAAACTTGTTTTACCCATACCGGGACGCGCACCGACAATGATCAGGTCAGAACGGTTAAGGCCGGTGGTGATAGAGTCCAGCGTAGAAATACCGCTGGGAATACCCACGTATTTATCCCTTTCACTCGAATTGAGTTTGGTATACATTTCATAGTTACTGGCAATAACATCTCTGATATGCACAAGACCGCCCGTTTGCTTTCCTTGGCGGATAGCATAGATCTTTTGCTCAGCAGATTCAAGCAGATCGTCTGCCTCGGCAGACGGATCCATCGCATCGCTGATGATCTCGCGAGAGGCTAAAATTAATTGCCTCGCATCAAATTTTTCACGCACAATCTTGATATAGTTGGGCAAATTCGGGATAAACGGCACCGTTTGTGCCAATTTCAGCAAATATGCCTTACCTTCCTCACCGGCAAAAAAGCCCTGCGATTTCAGCGCTTCCAACACGGTTACGAAATCAATAGTACGGTTTTCATTCATCTTCTCGCTCATCACGCGATAGATGGATTGATGCTCCGGTAAATAGAAATGCTCTGCGCGCAGCGCATCCGCCACATCATTGATACAATGCGGCTCTACCAAAATAGCTCCAAGGACCGCTTGCTCCGCTTCCAAACTATACGGCAGTCCTAAGCCGTCTCCGGTATGTAAAGTTTCCTCCGCCATGCCGGTTACCTCCCTAAAAATCCATAAGTTACTCGGTCACGCTGACCGTAATCTTTGCAACAACGCCGGGGTGCAATTTTATCTCCACTTCAAAGTCGCCGTATGCTTTAATATCACTCATAACGATTTTACGCTTGTCCAGTTCAAGACCAAAACGCTTATTCAGTTCCTCTGCGATCTCTTTACTGGTCACCGAGCCGAATAATTTGCCGTTTTGACCCGCTTTGGCATGAATGGTAAGACCCTGCCCTTGCAGCTGTTTTTTGGCATCCTCGGCCTTTTGTTTAAGCTGCGCGGCATGGTACTTCACCGATTCCTCTTTATTGCGAAACTCATTCATCGCCTGTGCATCCGCTTCGATTGCAAGATTGCGCGGGAATAGAAAGTTTCTCGCATACCCGTCAGAAACAGAAACGAGTTCTCCCGCTTTTCCCTGTCCCTTCACATCCTGCTTCAAAATAACCTTCATCTATATCATCCTTTCAGAAAATTAAGTTGTTTTTTTCTCTTTCTGTAAATACGAGTCAATAGCACCTCTTAATTGGGCGGTTGCCATATCTATATCTGCATCTTTGAGGAAAGCACCCGCCATTGTAAGATGTCCACCACCGCCGAGCGTTTCCATAATTATCTGCACATTGACATCCCCCATCGACCGTGCGGAGAAGTTCACACCGCGGTCGGTTTGGATCAACGTGAATGACGCGGTAACTCCGCGTATGGTAAGCAATTCATTCGCAGCCTGGGAAGCCGCAATACGGCTATCGCTGCCATTTCCGCTATCGGATGAGATAGCCATGCCTTTGTAAATAGTCGCGCCCGAAACAAGCGTGGACTTTTTACGATACAGCTCCATGCTGGCAGCAAACAAGCTTTGTACTTGCACGGTATCAGCACCCAGCCGCCGCAGATAAGCAGCCGCCTCAAAGGTGCGTGCACCGGCTTTGAGCACAAAATTGCGGGTATCCAAGATAATACCGGCAAGTAATGCTTCCGCCTCGATTTTTGCGGGAGCGGGGTCCCCCATATATTGCAGCAACTCAGCTACCATTTCCGATGCAGAAGATGCGGTAGGCTCATGGTAGAAAAGCACAGCGTTGTCGATAGCATCCACCATGCGGCGATGATGATCAATTACCGCTATCATTTGCGCTTTTTGCAGCAACTGCGGCGCCTCTACCCGCTCAGGATGATGCGTATCGGTGATAATCAACAGCGTGTCGGAATCAATGAGCATCTCGGCATCCGACACTTCGAGGAACAAGGTTTTATCTACCTTTTCCAGATAAGTGACCATTTCTTTTGCAAGTGTCTGTTCCTTCTCAACAACAACATAGGCACTCTTGCCGCGTTTGCGTACGCTCATAGCAAGTGCAGCACCGGAGCCAACGCTATCCATATCGGAAAAGGCGTGTCCCATGATCAGCACTTTACTGCTGTTTTGGATAAGCTCGGACAAAGCGGATGCCACCATGCGAGTACGCACCTTTGTGCGGCGTTCCACGCCCTTGGACACACCTCCGTAAAAATCAAATCCGTTTTTGGTTTTAATTGCGGCTTGGTCACCACCGCGCCCCAACGCCATTTCCAGCGCATGCGCAGAAGTTTTGGCTGCATTTGCCACCGTCTTCCCCTGCCCCACACCAATGGATAAGGTAATATGGTTATGTACACCACCCGGCATATTACGCACCATATCAAGAATTTGAAAACGCCCACGGATCATTTCTTCCAAATGACGTTTTTCGGTAATGATCAAGAAACGGTCACTGCCGTATTTCTGCAGCAGCGCGACGCCCTTGCCCAACCATTCCTCCAACATTGCTTCCACTTCGCCCGACAAACGCGCACGCTCTCTGCTGCGTACATCGGCAGGCAGTTCTTCCAAATTATCAATGAAAACAGTCAACACCACCGGACGGGTGGCGGTATATTCTTCTGCGATTTCTTTGAGACTTGTGTTATCCACATAGTAAAGCAAGACAAGATCGGTGTCCTCGTCCCCCTGCACCGAGCTGACGTACACATTGTATTTTTTGCGTGCATACATAACATCCAGTGTTTTCTTTTTGCGGATATCGGCAACGGTATATCCACCAGTGATATCAGAAAGCGAAGTACCATAGGCTTCTCTACCCTCTAGTATCTGGTTGCGAAAATCGTCGTTATACCAAAGTACAGTCCCGTCGGAAGATCCCACTACCACCGGCAGTGGGAAATGTGACAGCGCCATGCGGTCTTCACGGCTGAGCTGTTCTGCGATATGAGAAAGATAATTCTTAAACGCATATTGTGCACGCACACCGGAAACAATCACGGCGATCGCCAAAATGACCGTTACTGCGGCGCTGATATAAAACAAGCGGCGATCTACAAACCATGCCGCTGCTGTATACAGCACTAACAATATGAGCATCACATAAGAAAGCAAATTCGTATATGAATGAGTTTTCTTCAAAGATACCCCTCCTTCAAAAATGAGGTCACACATCCATAATGATGGGTAAGATCATGGGGCTACGCTTGGTTTTACGGAAAATCATGTGAGACAGTTCATCCCGTACGCGCATTTTCATCGTATTCCAATCGAAAGTATGACGAGAGCAGCATTCATCCAGCACTCTTCGCGCAATCTCACGCGCTTCGTCTAATAATTCTTCTGATTCACGCACGTATACAAAGCCTCTGGACACCACATCGGGACCGGCAACTACACAACCATTTTGCGCGTCAATGGAGGCCACAACAATAATGATACCATCCTCGGCAAGATGCTTACGGTCTCGAAGCACGATGCTGCCGACATCACCAATACCAAGTCCGTCTACCAGCACCTGTCCGGCAGGCACAGATGCAGTAATCTGCATCTTTTCAGGGGTAAGTTCTACCACCTTGCCAACCTCGGTGACCAAAATATTTTGGGGAGCCATTCCCATCTTTTTAGCAAGTTCGGCATGCTTTTGCAGGTGCTTTTGCTCGCCGTGCACCGGAATAAAGTATTTCGGGTGAGTAAGTCCCTGCATGATTTTGAGTTCTTCCTGACATGCATGACCTGACACATGCACATCATACATGCGCTCGTACACCACATCGCAGCCGCGTTTCATCAATTCATCAATAACCTTGCCGACCATCTTCTCGTTGCCGGGAATGGGGGTAGCGGAAATGATGATATAATCCTCCGGTCCCACCTCCACACGACGATGGTCAGAAAACGCCATGCGGCTGAGCGCAGACATCGGCTCGCCCTGGCTACCGGTGGTGATAAGTGTCATCTGGTCCTTAGGATAGCGATCGATCATCTCAATATCCACGAGCAATCCTTGCGGCACATGCAGGTAACCGAGTTCGTTCGCAATATTCACAAAATTGATCATGCTGCGACCGGATACCGCCACCTTGCGGCCATCTTTGTGCGCGGCATCCATAATCTGCTGAATACGGTTCAGGTTAGAAGAGAAGGTAGCAACAATAATGCGTTTTCCTTCTGCGTTCTTGAACAGTTTTGCAAAGCTGTCACCTACCACCCGTTCGCTGGGGGTAAAACCGGGACGCTCCGCGTTGGTGGAATCGGCGAGCAGGGCAAGCACACCCTCTTTGCCGAGCTGACCGAAACGTGCAAGATCGATCATGGGACCGCTGGCAGGTGTACAGTCAATCTTAAAGTCACCGGTATGCACAACATAGCCGATAGGCGTTTTAATCGCAAGCGCCACCGCATCGGGGATAGAATGATTAACAGGAACAAGCTCCACGGAAACATCCCCAAAATTGATGGATGAGCCGGGATTGACCACTTGGATATTTGCCTGTACGTTGCGCTCTTTGAGTTTAGATTCGATTAGTGCTGCCGTCAGACGAGTAGCATACACCGGCAGTTTAAACTGGGAAAGCAGATACGGCAATGCGCCGATATGATCCTCATGACCGTGTGTGATAATAACGCCTTGAATACGGTCTTTATTTTTCTCCACATACGTGAAATCAGGTAAAACGATATCCACGCCCAGCATATCCTCGTCAGGAAATGACATACCGCAATCGATTAAAAATGCGGAATTGCCGTATTCAAAAAGAGTAATATTCTTGCCGATCTCATTTAAGCCACCCAAAAAGGTCAGTTTGGCAGGTTTTTGCGGCACCTGCGGGCGTTCTTTCTTGTAATTGCGGCGAGGTGCTGAATTTTGCTTGTTACTCGCAGTGTTTTGCGAACGGTTGCCGCCGTTTGTTTTGTTGGGTGTTGACTTCTTGTTAGCACCCGCAGCACCATGAGAAGCAGGTGCTTTTGCAGATTTGGCATCCTTTTGCTGCCGTGTAGTACGATACTTTTTCTGCTTTTGCTGTTCCTTGATACTGCCTTGTGTTCTTTTTTCTGTTGTTGTCACAATGTTCCTCCGTTTCAAATTCAAAGGAGCGATACATACACGCTCCGGATGCAAAAACAGCGAAAGGGCGGTTCCTGTTTTCGCATCGGTTTATAAAATATACTCACAAACTGTGAGAAAAACAGAATACATCTGTTTCTATGTCATAAAAAATAAGCGCTGGCTCTCTAATTTATATATAATACTCTAATAAGACGCAAATGTCAAGATACGCCTTTCTTTTCCAGTATGGGCAACTTTTTTGATTTTCACTCTTGTATATCCTGAAAAATCTGCTAAAATTGGTATAAACGACCGATTATTTTCTACGGAGGTCTTTTAAATGAAGCATATTGAATTGTTCACAGACGGCGCTTGCTCCGGCAATCCCGGCCCCGGCGGATGGGGCGCCATTTTACGCTATAACGGCATAGAAAAAGAGTTGTCCGGCGGTGAAGCAGAAACTACCAACAACCGCATGGAACTCACAGCGGTCATTCGCGGTCTTGCCGCTTTAAAGGAGCCTTGCGCCGTCACGCTGACCAGTGATTCAAAATACGTACTGGATGCCCTACTTAAAGGGTGGGTATATAGCTGGAAGAAAAACGGCTGGAAAAAAGCCGATAAAAAACCGGCACTCAATGTAGATTTGTGGGAAGAACTGCTCTCATTATTGGAAATCCATACAGTAGATTTCAACTGGGTACACGGTCACCAAGGACATCCGGAAAATGAACGCTGTGACGCGCTTGCGGTGGCAGCATACCAAAAATATTTAGCTTGAATGTATCGCAAAGTGATATTGCTTTACACTTGAAATTTCCGCACAGCTATTGACTTTTTTAAATAGTGTGCTATACTGAAAACAATCTTCGGGGCGGGGTGCAATTCCCCACCGGCGGTACAGTCCGCGAACGCTTTTCAAAAGCGCCGATCCGGTGAAATTCCGGAACCGACGGTTACAGTCCGGATGGAAGAAGACCATATAGGTGCTTTTTGATACCTTGCGGTCTTTCACTCGCAAGGTATTTTATTTTTGGAGGTACTTATATGAACCAAAACAGTTGGCACTTACGCCGCTTGACAGCGATGGCAATGCTCACCGCTCTGGCATTTGTTACGGTTGCCCTTATCCGTATTCCGGTGGTTTTATTTTTGAGTTATGAGCCGAAAGACGTGCTGCTCACCATCGGCGGCTTTTTATTCGGTCCTATCCCCGGTATAATTACTTGTGTGGTTGTCGCATTAGTAGAGATGGTAACCATCAGTTCAACAGGCCCTATCGGTATGCTGATGAATTGCGTATCATCCTGTTTGTTCGTTGGGACTGCCAGTCTTATTTACAGCCGCAAAAAAACGCTGTCCCGCGCCATCATCGGCTTGATTGCAGGCACCCTTCTCACAACCGCAGGTATGCTGCTTTGGAACTATCTCATAACCCCTTTGTACATGGAAACGCCGCGCGAGGCGATCGCTCAAATGCTTTTGCCGATATTTTTACCTTTTAACCTTCTCAAATGCGGTCTCAATGCAGCTTTCACAATGCTATTATACAAAAGCGCTTCTTCCGTACTTCGCGCCGCTCATCTGTTGCCTAAGGAAAACGGCACTCCCGCCCCCCGCAACCGACTTTTAATACCTATGATCGCTTTTGCGGTGGTGGCTACTTTGGTGCTGATTTTACTTGCTTGGCGCGGTATTATATAAATTCTGTATTGACAAACCTTTTCACCTTTGTTATACTGTTTTGCGAATTGAATAGTCCTTATCAAGAGCGGCGGAGGGAACAGGCCCGATGATGCCCGGCAACCTGCGAAAAGCAAGGTGCTAAATCCTGCGGTTTTGACCGAAAGATGAGGTTTTCTCGCACTTTCACCGCTCGGTCAACGAGCGGTTTTTGTTTTGTAATTTTTAGGAGGTTTTGAATATGGCAAGATATTTTTTTACATCTGAATCTGTAACCGAAGGACATCCCGATAAGGTATCTGACCAGATTTCCGACGCTGTGCTGGATGAAATCCTCGCACAGGATCCCAATTCCCACGTTGCGTGCGAAACGGTCGCCACTACCGGTATGGTGATGGTGATGGGTGAAATTTCCACCACAGCAAAGGTGGATATCCCCGCAACCGTGCGCCGCGTGGTGCTGGACATCGGTTATAACGGCAAAGACGGCAACTTTGACGGCAACACCTGCGAGGTGAATGTCAAATTGGACGAGCAGTCCCCCGATATTGCCATGGGCGTTAACGACGCTCTCGAAGGTCGCGGCAGCGAAAAATCTGATCCGTATGATCAGATTGGCGCAGGCGACCAGGGGTTGATGTTCGGTTATGCTTGCAATGAAACTCCCGAACTGATGCCGCTCCCCATCTCTTTGGCGCACAAACTGGCTTTACAACTCACCCGCGTGCGCAAAGACGGCACCCACCCCTATCTCCAGCCGGACGGCAAAACGCAAGTTACGGTGGAATACGACGAGCAGAATAAGCCCGTGCGCGTAGATGCCGTAGTCGTATCTACCCAGCATACTTCCGACACCGATCTTGATACCATCCGCAAGGATGTTATTGCAGACGTCATCTCCCCCATCATTCCCAAAGAACTGATGGATGAAAACACAAAGATCTACGTTAACCCCACCGGCCGTTTTGTTGTGGGCGCTCCGCAGGGTCATACCGGACTTACCGGCAGAAAGATCATCGTGGATACCTATGGCGGTTATGGTCGTCACGGCGGCGGTGCCTTCTCCGGCAAAGACCCGACCAAGGTAGACCGTTCCGCTTCCTACATGGCACGATATGCTGCGAAAAATCTGGTTGCTGCCGGTCTTGCTGACCGCTGCGAAGTGCAGGTAGCATACGCAATCGGCGTTGCACGTCCCGTGTCCGTGTTGGTCGATACCGCCGGCACCGGCAAATACAGCGATGAACAACTGGCAAAAGCGGTAGAAAAGGTATTTGATTTCCGTCCTGCTGCCATTATTGACACCTTAAAGCTTCGCCGTCCCGGCTACCGCGCGCTTGCCGCTTAAAGTCGGATCGTAGCCATGTC
>JAZUAN010000016.1:0-9419 GCA_045638005.1 Acutalibacteraceae bacterium
TTCCGAAGAGTATGACTATGTATTTATCGATACCCCGCCGGTCAATGTGGTAACAGATGGCTTGGTGCTGTTTGCACGTGCCGCAGGTGTTATATTGCTCAGTCGCTATAACAGTACCACCTATGATGAATTGCAGGAAGCGATCGATAGTGTGAAAAATGTGCACGGTAACCTGCTTGGCGTCATTGTGAATGATTATAAATATTCTATTGGCGAAAGAGAAGGTCACTATTACAGAAAGCGGTATAGATATGGGTATGGCTATGGATACAGATATGGGTATACAAAAGCGCGTGAAAAGGAAACTGTCATTGAGGAATAATTCCCGCTACCCGCAAGCCTTAAAGGTTGATTGCCATACGCATATTTTGCCCGATATGGATGACGGTGCTAAGGATACGCAGACTGCTTGTGAAATGTTGTGCGCGTCGGCTGCTTACGGTGTAGAAACCGTGCTGCTTACCCCGCACTATTACGCTTGTGTTGAGTCACCAAAGGCTTTCCTTAAACGCCGTGATGCGTCTTTGCAATTGTTGCAGGAGACAGTCGTGGATTTTGAGATGCCGCGGTTTGTTATCGGCGCGGAGGTTCGCTTGGAACGGGATATCTCCGCTCTGCCTGCTCTCAAAGAATTGTGCCTTAGCGGCTCTTCACACATGTTGTTGGAAATGCCGTATTTGCCGCTGGATAGCTGGATGATTGAAGAGATCGAAAATATCTGTTACGGTTTGGGATGCAACGTGATATTGGCGCATCTTCCGCGATACAGCGCCTACTATAATGACAACGATTTTGAGGAACTGTTAAGCTTGCCGGATGTGCTGATACAGATCAACGCTGAAGATTTGTTGTTTAAGCATTCCAAAAAGCGTGTGCTGCAATGGATAGATCGCGGTTTACCGCTCCTGTTCGGCAGCGATTGTCACAATATGGATAGTCGGTGTCCGAATTTGGATCAGGTGGCAAAGTACATGTACAAACCTCGCCGCGGTATCATTCCGGCAGATGAAGCGAATGCGCTTGCCGCAGATATAGGTTGGTTATAAAAAAGACTTGTTCTCTATGCGAGAACAAGTCTTTTTTTGTTACCAATCAAATTTTGTGAGTTTTCCTTGCGTGCGCATGGCGGGATATCCCCATTGCCGCAACACCTCGTATGCGCCTACCGCCACCGCGTTGGAAAGATTGAGCGAACGTGCGCTGTCGTTATCGATCATCGGAAGCCGCACACAGTTGTCGGGATTTGCATGCAGCAGCGCTTCCGGTAAGCCGGCGGTCTCTTTGCCGAATACCAGATAGGCTCCGTCGGGATATTCGACTTCAGAGTGTATGTATTTTGCTTTTGTGGAAAAATAAAAGAAGGGGCCCTTGTTTTTCGCGAAAAAGTCGTCGAGATCTTTATAATAGGTAATATCTAAAAGATGCCAGTAATCCAGTCCCGCACGTTTTAATTTTTTATCGTCAATTTTAAAGCCCATCGGTTCCACAAGATGCAACCGCGCACCGGTTGCAGCGCAGGTGCGACTGATGTTTCCGGTGTTTTGCGGGATTTCCGGCTCCACTAAAACGATGTTGAGAGTTGACATTTTGATTGCTCCTTTTTAACTGTATCCTTCCGTGTGATTATACGCCGCTTACCGTTAAAATGCAAGAATAATTATTTTGATGCGGCTCATACTACCGATAGAAAGGAGGCGGCGGTATGGCAGATATGATGAAAATGGCAAAAGGTGTCGGCATTGGTATGGCGCTCGGTTGCATGGCAGGTGCGATCGGCAGCTATTATTTGTATGATAACAAGAAAAGCGTCAAACGCAACATGGGTAAAGCGTTACGCTCGGTTGGCGATCTAGTGGATACAGTGACCGGTTTTTTCTGAACTTGCAAATTGTATAACCCCTTGTGCCAACAAGGGGTTATAATTTTGCAGCATACATACCTTTTTAGTCAAAAAACACGAAAAAACGCTATTTTTTTGTGTATAAACACTTTACAAATGTCTCTAAAAGCGGTAAAATAATGCATATTGCTTTTGAAAGGAAGTACTGACTATGAAAAAAGTGTACACCGGTAAGACTAAAGACGTTTACAGCCTTGACAACGGCAACGTGCTGTTGAAGTTTAAGGACGATTGCACCGGCAAAGATGGCGTGTTTGATCCGGGCGAGAATACTGTTGGATTGACCATTGAGGGCATCGGTAAAGCGAATTTGCAGACTTCCGTTTACTACTTTGAGATGCTCAAAGCTGCGGGTATCAAGACCCATTACGTGAGCGCTGATATCGAAGAAGCAACCATGGAAGTGCTGCCCGGCACTGTGTTCGGTCACGGCTTGGAGGTTATCTGCCGCTTGGTCGCTACCGGCAGCTTTATCCGCCGCTATGGCGAATATATTGAAGATGGCACCGTTTTAGAGGGCGGTTATGTGGAATGCACCTTCAAAAACGATGAGAAGGGCGATCCGCTGGTCACCGGCGAAGGTCTTGCTGCTCTCGGCGTTATGTCTCTCGAAATGTTTGAGAGCATGAAAGAGCAGACCCTCAAAATCACCAAGATCGTGGCGGATGATCTCAAGACCATCGGTCTTGATCTGTGGGACATCAAATTTGAATTTGGTTACAACAACGGCGAAGTGATCCTGATTGACGAGATTGCCTCCGGTAATATGCGCGTATATAAAGGCGATACCATTGTCGATCCCGTTGAGCTCACTCGTTTGATCCTTAACAGATAATTTAATTGAGAACGGGAGGCTATGCCTCCCGTTTTTTTGAGAAAAGGGGAGACTTTCGTGTTTTCGCTGTATCATTTTATTTGGCTTGCTGTTTGTGTAGCCGTCATCGTCGGCTCGCTTGCCTGGCTGCTGAAAAACCGTCCACCGCTGAAAAAAGTGCTTACCGCCGCTTGTGTTTGCTGTATTCTGTCGGAGCTCACAAAAATTTTCAGCGTGATCCAAATGGTGCCGGATGCCACCGGTGAAAAGATGCATCTGTACATAGAAATGCAAAATTTGCCGCTACATCTGTGCTCTTTACAAATTATTACGATCTTCACTACCCGCTTCATGAAAGAAGGAAAAGCACGGGATACAATACTGGGCTTTATGTATCCCACGTGTGTGGCAGGCGCGTTTTTCGCTTTGTTGTTGCCATCTATTTTCTCGGAAGGCGCAACTTTGACGGATGCATTTTTGGATGCCCATCCGTATGAATATTTTCTGTTCCATTCTGTCCTTATTATACTGGGACTGTACATTTTCCTTTCAAAGCAGGTAGCGTTGCGCCCGAAGCACTGTCTTTCCACCATCGGTCTGTTGGCGGGAATCGCCTTTGCGTCGATTTATACCAATTCCATGTTTTCGGTGCCGGTATATAAAGGTGATGAACTGGTCAGCGTGGAATACACCCCCAACTTTTTCTTTATATTTGAGACCCCCATCGGTATCGAACTCACCGAAATGTGGCACTGGTACGTATATCTTGCGATCATTGTTACCCTTGCTGTTTTACTGATCACTGCGTTTTATATTCCCGTTTTTATCAGAGCGGAAAAAGAAAAACAAATGTAAATTAAAAAGCCACCCACATGGGTGGCTTTTTATGTTTGTTGTTTTACTTACTCTACAACAACAACGCCGTCTTCTTTGACAGTGACGGTCATACCGTCTTGTACGTAATCGAGGAATTCTTCGCCGAGCGAATCGATAACCGGCATAGACACGTCGTCCAGCCACACGTCAGCGAGGACTGAGCCTGCCGCCGCTAACGAGTCGATGGGCTTGGAGAACAGCATGCAAGCAGGTTGCCGTTTCATGGCGCACGCGCAGTACAGTACGAGACCACCCGTGGTGGAACCGATTGTCTGTGGCAGACAAAGCGCTTTGCCGACCATCTGCTTACCGTACAGATCGGGGTTGTTCTGATCGCCGCAGGTGGCGTTTTTATCGCCGAACTGCAACGCTTTTTGGAAGGAGGCTAACGTATTGAGACCGCCGTGGGAGACCAGCGCAGGTGCTGAAATGGTACCTTCTGCGATCACACGACCTTTGAATTCTTTCATCACTTGTTACCTCCTTTGGTGATTTGAGCGAGGATTTCATCGTCGGTGTAATACCGCGCGGTGGTGTAGGTGCGCAGCTTGTTAGATGAGGTGATGACCGGCATTTTACCGCACAGCGGGTTGTTCATGTACATGAGCGGGCAGATATACGAGGTGATCACACCGGTCGCTTTCAGACGCGCCGCATACTCTGTTTTGTTAAATTCCTCCAACACCGCGGGTGCTGCGGTAAACACGGTGGGGATGAGCACCTTCTTATTGCCGGCTTCCTTGAGAGAGTTTTCCACCTTGTCGGTCCAATCTTTGAGTTGCTGTAAACTCATGTGCGGACAACCCATAAAGCACAGTTTCGGTTTCGCATCCTTGTTTTTCCAGATGACGGGATACTCTTTATAAACCCGCTCGAGCTCTGCGTCGTCGATGACGTAGGTTTTTGCCCCTTCTGCGATGAGTGCGTCGCCTTGCTCTTTGGCTTCGGGGGTGAGATTTTCGATGTGGTACAGACCCACAGCGCCGTTTGAAGCGGTTGCCGCGCCGAAATCCTTTAAGTAGGTGCAGTTTGCATCGTCAAGCTCATCACCGATCCATTGATCTAAGCCTTTAATATAGGGCACTTCTTCCATGACCTTCATGCCGATGGCAGAACCAAGCAGCTGTGCTTCGGGCTTTTTGGTGGTTTTGATCTCCACGATCCAGGTGGCTTTTCTGCCCTCGTCGGTCAACAAACCGAAGTAGGGGACAAAACCGACCACCGAACCCATGATATCAATGATACCCGAGTTGCGGTTACAGCGGGCGCCTAACACTGAGTTGGCGTATACCACGGCGGAGGATTCCGCCCAGGACAGTACCTCGCCCTTTTGCGGTTTGTTGCCGACCTGATCCATGTAGCAGGTGCAGGTAAAGGCGTCGTTATCTTTAAGTCCCAGTTTTTTGAGCTGTTCTTCATAAGACTCTTGGGTGGCATACATGAAATTATTAAAAATGAAATTTTGCAGGAAGTTGGCGGGTACATTTTTATCCAGCGGCCTTGGGTCAACCGAGAATTGCTGCGAGGAAACGGCACCGGCATCAATAAGCTGCTGCATGAGGTCGAAAACGGGGGTCATCATTTTCAGACCGAAAGAGGTGACGAGATGGTTATATTGGCTGGTGACAGGCACCATTTTTTCGGCACCGAAAGCTTCACCGTATTTGACCATGGTTTTCATAACCTTAGCGAGCACTTCACCTTTTTCGCCATCAAGGATCTTTTGTTGTTCTTGTGTCAGTTGCATACAGTTCCCTCCTTACAGTTTCATGGCAATATCCCACGCCTGCCAGATGACAGTGCGCAGACTGCCGACCTTGTTTGCATCGCCGATAACATGTACATGTGCACTCTTTTTGGCGACGGGGGCGGGTTTGTAACCGATGGACAGAATGACGCTGTCGGCATCAATATCAAAGACTTTGCCGTCTTTTCCCACCGCGGTGACACCGTTTTCGCGGATCTCGGAAACGCCCGTCTCAAGGTGCACAGGCACATGGTTTGTTGCGAAGAAATCACGCAGGAAACTGGTGTTGGCGAGACAGATTTTATCCGAAACAATGAGATCGTTTTTCATCTCGATGATGGTGGGTTGCTTGCCCTGCAGATAGAGCTCGTATGCGATCTCACAGCCGGTCAGACCGCCGCCCACAATGACCACCTTTTCGCCGACAGGCTTGTTGCCGAGCAGGAAGTCGATCGCTTCAATGCCCTTGTCTGCACCCTTGACCGGCAGACGGTTGGGGGTAGCACCGGTGGCGATAATCACTTCATCAGCCGCTAAGGTGGAGACGTCTTTTACTTCTGCGTTCAGGTGGATTTCAATGGGATATTTTTGAATTTCACGGTTGTACCAAGCGATCAGCGCGCGGTCCTTTTCTTTATAAGAGGGGGCTGCCGCCGCGATGAATACACCGCCCAGTTTGTCGGTCTTTTCAAAGAGTGTTACCTTGTGACCGCGTTTGGCACATACGATAGCAGCTTCCATACCGCCGATACCGCCGCCTATCACTGCGATGCGTTTGATCTTCTTGGCGGGCTCGATCTTATATTTGTCCGACTGCATCACTCTGGGATCGAGCGCGCAACGGGCGATGTGGCTTGCATCATAGATGGACTGTGCGTTGGCAACGCCTTTGTAATGCGCCATATTAAAGCAAGCGTTGTGACAGCAGATACACGGACGGATATCCTCCAAACGATCCTCGATCATTTTGGTGATCCACTCGGAGTCAGCAAGGAACTGACGAGCAATACCCATCGCATCGATACGACCCTCCGCGATTGCCTGCGCGCCAACCTCGGGTTCCATACGACCCGCACACACAACGGGGATGTCCACACATTTTTTGATGCGTGCGACATCCTCCAAGTTGCAGTTGAGCGGCATATACATCGGGGGATGCGCCCAGTACCAGGAATCGTAAGTACCGTTATCGGCATTGAGCATATCATAACCGGCATCCTGCAGGTATTTTGCCGCTTTCTCACTTTCTTCAAAATCGCGACCGATCTCGGTGAACGCTTCGCCCGGTACAGCACCTACGCAGAAATCTTTCACATAGGATTTGACCGAATAGCGCAGCGAAACGGGGTAATCCTCGCCGCAGCTTGCCTTGATGGCTTTCACGATATCGGTAGCGAAACGATAACGGTTTTCAAACGAGCCACCGTATTCGTCGGTACGCTTGTTGGTGTATTCGAGGGTGAACTGATCCAAAAGATATCCTTCGTGTACCGCGTGCACCTCGATACCATCAACGCCCGCTTCTTTGCAAAGCGCGGCGGTTTTAGCAAACGCGTCCACGATCTCTTCAATCTCCTTGACGGTGAGCGCACGGGTGGTCACCTTGTCTGACCAGCGAGAGGGTAACTCACTGGGACTTGCAGACTGATAGGGGATGTTGATAATGGGCTTGATGATATCACGCACCACCGGCATGTTATGTAACATTACAAGCGGTGTCGGAATTGCCCAGGAACGCCCCATGCCGGCGGTGATCTGAACAAACAGCTTAGCTCCTGTTTTATGAATCTCGTCCATGAATTCTTTGAGTTCCGCGAACATCTTTTTGTTTTGGTACAGCCATTGCCCCATAAAGGTACTGCGGATGGGTGCAATACCCGGAATGATCAGACCAACATTGTTTTTGGCTTTTTCAATAAAGAACTTTGCGGCCTCTTTATCAAAGTGGTTGCCGGTATGTTCCATCCAACCAAAAAGAGAGGTGCCGCCCATAGGACACATGACAATGCGGTTTTTGATTTCCACATTGCCGATCTTCCATGGAGTGAATAATGCTTCGTATTTAGGATTCATGTTTTCCATACTACATCTCCTTTCGAATGATCACCCTTTTGCGATCAATGGTCTTATTATACAGCAAACCTATCGAAAACGCAATACTGTGCCGCAAAATTGTTCACTTTGTTAACTTGTATTTTATCAAAAAATGCCGTTGACAAAAGTCGATATGTGGTTTATAATCATAATTGTGAATAATATTTACAATAAAATCTTTTCGTACACACAAAAGGCGGGGATAGGATGCTGTGGTATAAAGCGGTAAAGGAATATGCAAAGACATCGGAGCTTGGTTGCTACGTGACCTACGGTTTGGCGGTATACCGTGTCAGCATTCGCGGTATCCGCCGCTGCTTGTATGTGTCGGATGTTTCTCTTGATGGTCGGTTGGTGCGTCAGCTCGCACGAGATTGTACCAAAGGGCAGGTAAGCCTTATACATGTGTATGACGTTATCGTTGACAGAATTTGAGCGTATTGCTATACTGGTATAAAAATATTATAGGTGATACTATGAAACCGATCGCTATCGTATATACCTCCAAAGCCGGACATACCGCCGCGTATGCCGCGCTGCTTGGCAAAAAGACCGGCTTGCCGACGTATACGCTTGCAGCAGCGGAAGAATACCTGCAAAAAGGGACGCCGATTATCTATTTGGGTTGGCTGTTTGCAGAGCTGGTAAAAGGCTATAAAAAAGCCGCAAAACGGTATCGGGTTTGCGCCGTTTGCGGTGTGGGACAGAGCGATACCGGCTCGATGGATGAGCAGGTGCGAAAAGTAAATGCGCTCCCCGATACGATGCCACTTTTCACCTTGCAAAACGGTGGTGATTATGTAGAGGAAAAGCATCTTTCCGCTTTTCTTAAGTGGTATGAGTGATCCAATTCCGCAGTACAACGTGCAGGTTTGCCACCACGCAGGATGGGGCAGAACGCGGCTCGGTATAATGAAGATAGGCTTGGATGAAATATACTAGAAGCAACTATATCCGATAGGGGGATGGGTATATGACCGAAGTAGCAGCGGCTTTAATATGGGATGATGACAAATTTATGATCTGCCAACGCCCTGCGCATAAGGGCAATGCCCTTTTGTGGGAGTTTGTCGGCGGTAAATGGGAGCCGGGGGAGACGGGAGAAGAGGCGCTTATCCGTGAATGTCGGGAAGAATTAGACGTAACGGTAGAGGTCGGAGACGTGTTTTTTGAAGTGGTGCATCAATACCCTGATATTTTGGTGCATCTGACCGTGTACAACGCGAAAATCGTTGCAGGTACCCCGAAACTGTTAGAGCATAACGATCTGCGCTGGATCACGCCTGCCCAAATTCCGCACTTTTCTTTTTGCCCTGCCGATAAGGAAATTTTAGAAAAAATCATGAGGTGGAAGGGAATATAACATGAATACCGTTGCAATAAATTCCTGCAATATAAGCATTCTTTTTGAAGATACGGATATAGTTGTTTGCATAAAGCCGCATGGCGTGATTTCCCAGAGTTCACCTGACGGAAAAGACATGATCGGCATCTTGGAAACACAACTGGGATGTAAAGTATATCCCGTTCACAGACTTGACAGAGAGACGGGTGGCGTGATGGTATATGCCAAAACGCCCGCCGCTGCCGCGAAACTTTGCAGAGACGTTGCCGAACATAAACTCTACAAGGAATATCTGGCGGTGGTGCATAAGGATTTCCCGTTCGAACAGGGAGAACTGCGTGATTTTTTGTTCAGAGATCAAAAGCGCAATAAATCCTATATCGTAGACCGACAGAGAAAAGGTGTGAAAGAAGCCATCTTACGATATGAAAAAATTAAAACGGTTGTTTCGCCGTTTGGCGAGATTTCCCTCTTGAAGATCGTTTTGATAACCGGCAGAACTCACCAGATCAGAGCGCAGTTTGCGGGCAGAGGATATCCGCTGGTGGGGGACAGACGGTACGGTGCGAAGGATACCGCTAAGGATATGGGATTGTGGTCGCATACGTTGGCATTTGACCATCCCACAACCGGAAAGCAACTC
>JAZUAN010000017.1:0-5330 GCA_045638005.1 Acutalibacteraceae bacterium
CATGGCTACGATCCGACTTGTTGAAGCCCAACACCACTGTGACAGTTTTGCCTGCCGCCAACAGTTTTTTGCAGAGGTTGTAAAGCGGCGGCACACCGACGCCACCGCCGATGAGCAACGCTCTGTCTCCACACTTGGTAATATCATAGCCGTTGCCAAGCCCCACCAGCACGTCAAGTTCGGTGCCGACAGGCATCTGCGCCATTTTTTCGGTACCCTCACCTACCACCTTATAAATAAGGGTGATATCCGTATCCGAATAGTCACAAATGGAGATGGGACGGCGGAGATACAGCCCATCCAGTTTGAGATTAACAAACTGACCGGGCGCGGTGATCGCAGAGGTGTCCCCTGCAATCACCATTTTATATACAGTTTTGGTCAAAGCCACGTTTTCGGTGACCGTATACATTCCTTGTGTCATAGCATTTCCCTCTTATGCATCCACGGTAGAAATACCGAGGGTGGTTTCTTCCAGTACGTCTAAGAGCACCTTGACGGTATCGAGCGCGGTGAAGATGGTGACATTATTTTCGGTCGCGATCTGACGGATTTGATGACCGTCGTTGCCGGCACCGGTGGAGCCGATATCCTTGGTGTTGATCACATACGCGATATGACCCTGACGCAGCGCATTCGGAATTTCTTCACTGTCTTCGCTGATCTTTTTCAGTACATGGGTACGGATACCGTTCTTCTTGAGGAAATTCGCGGTACCTGAGGTTGCTTGAATGTTGAAGCCGAGGTTGTAGAACCGACGAATAAGCGGCAACGCTTCCGCTTTATCGGCATCGGCGATGGTCACCAGTACGGTACCGTAGTTTTGCATGTGCATACCGGATGCCTGCAACGCTTTATACAGCGCGCGGTTGAGTTTATCGTCGTAGCCGATCGCCTCACCGGTAGATTTCATTTCGGGAGACAGATATGCATCTAAACCATGCAGTTTATTGAAGGAGAACACCGGCGCTTTGACGTACCAACGTTTTTTCTCTTCGGGATAGATATCAAAGATGCCTTGTTCTTTGAGAGACTTGCCGAGAATAACCTCTGTGGCAATATCAGCCAAGGAATAGCCGGTCGCTTTGGATAAGAACGGCACCGTGCGGGAAGAACGCGGGTTCACTTCGATGATAAATACATTGTCGTCATCATCCACGATAAACTGGATGTTATAAAGACCGACAATACCGATACCCAACCCTAATTTTTTTGCATACTGCAGGATGATGCCTTTGACCTTATTAGAGATACTGAAGGTGGGATACACGCTGATGGAGTCGCCCGAGTGGACACCCGTGCGCTCGACCAGTTCCATGATGCCGGGTACAAACACGTCTCTGCCGTCGCAGATCGCGTCAATCTCCACCTCTCGACCCTGGATATATTTGTCAACCAGAACAGGCTTATCTTCGTCGATCTCTACCGCGGTGCGGAGATAATGACGGAGCTGATCTTCGTTGGCAACGATCTGCATCGCGCGACCGCCCAGCACGAAGGAAGGACGAACGAGGACAGGATAACCGATCTCAGCAGCGGCTTTAATACCATCCTCAATCTTGGTGACAGCCTGACCTTTTGCACGCGGAATATCCAATTCGTTCAAAAGATTTTCGAACGCGTTGCGGTCTTCCGCTTTGTCAATAGCAGCACAGTCGGTGCCGATGATCTTCACGCCGCGGTCGGTGAGCGGCTGGGCCAGGTTGATAGCAGTCTGACCGCCGAGGGAAGCTACAACACCTTCGGGGTTCTCAAACTCGATGATGTTCATCACGTCTTCGGGGGTGAGCGGCTCAAAATACAGCTTATCCGCCGTAGTATAGTCGGTGGAAACCGTCTCGGGGTTATTATTGATGATAATCGCTTCGTAACCGGAATTTTTAATGGTGGCTACCGCGTGCACGGTAGAGTAGTCAAATTCGACACCCTGACCGATGCGCATGGGGCCTGCGCCCAACACCACAATCTTCTTCTTATCGGTGAGGCGAGACGCGTTCTCGCCGGTGTAGGAGGAGTAGAAATACGGGATATAGGCATTTGTATGGCAGGTATCTACCATTTTGAACGCGGGGAACATGTTGTGCGTTTTACGGAAGTTATACACATCCAGTTCAGCACACTTCCACATACGAGCAACATATTTATCGCTAAATCCCATTTTCTTGGCAGCAAGCAACACGTCTGCATTTTCAACGTTCGCTTTGAGTGTTTCTTCCATATCCACAATGCGTTTGATCGCTTCAAGGAAGAATTCGGTGATCTCGGTGATCTTATGGATCTCCTCAATGCTCACACCGCGGGCAAGCAGTTCGGCAATCGCAAAAATGTTGTCAGAACGGAATTCCGTAATATAGCTGAGCAGTTCGTCGTTGCTCATGTTATCGAATTTAGCATGATAAACATGGTTCACACCGATTTCAAGCGAACGGGTACCTTTGAGCAACGCTTCTTCCAAGGTGGAACCAATACCCATCACTTCACCGGTCGCTTTCATCTGGGTGCCGAGTTTATTGGTGGCGCTGGTGAATTTATCAAACGGGAAACGCGGCAGCTTCGCAATGACATAGTCAAGGCGAGGCTCAAACGCCGCATTGGTGTTGGCGATCGCGATCTCCTCTAAGGTCATACCCACCGCAATTTTTGCGGTCACGCGGGCAATCGGATAGCCGCTCGCTTTAGACGCCAAAGCGGACGAACGAGACACGCGCGGATTAACCTCAATGAGGTAGTATTCGCTCGAATGAGGGTTAAGTGCGAACTGCACGTTACAGCCACCCTCAATTTTAAGCTCCTTAATAAGCTTGATAGCACTGTCGTTGAGCATTTTCAGATCATGGTCACTCAGCGTCATGACGGGAGCAACCACGATAGAGTCGCCGGTGTGCACACCAACGGGATCGATGTTTTCCATACCGCAGATGGTGATGGCATGTCCTGCCGAGTCGCGCATAACCTCAAATTCGATCTCTTTATAGCCTTTGACGCTCTTTTCGATCAGCACCTGATGTACGGGAGACAGCTTGAACGCGTTGAGACCCACCGCAACCAGTTCTTCCTCGTTATATGCAAAACCGCCGCCGGTGCCGCCAAGGGTAAACGCCGGACGCAGTACAACGGGGTAGCCGATGCGCGCCGCCGCTTCTTTCGCTTCTTCGATGCTATATGTGATTTCAGAGGGAATGGTAGGCTCACCGATAGACTGGCAGAGTTCTTTAAACAATTCTCTGTCTTCTGCGCGCTCGATACTCTCGCTGTTGGTGCCGAGCAGTTCAACACCGCATTCCTTCAGCACGCCTTTTTTCTCCAGCTGCATCGCAAGGTTAAGACCTGTCTGACCGCCGATACCGGGAACGATAGCGTCCGGACGCTCATACCGCAAAATCTTCGCGATATATTCGAGGGTCAGCGGTTCCATATACACCTTATCCGCGATGGTGGTATCGGTCATGATGGTAGCGGGGTTAGAGTTGCACAGCACCACCTCATAGCCTTCCTCTTTCAGTGCGAGACACGCCTGGGTGCCCGCATAGTCAAATTCAGCCGCCTGGCCGATCACGATCGGACCGGAGCCGATGATCAGAATCTTTTTGATGTCAGTTCTCTTTGCCATTTTCATTTCCTCCTAATTACACAATCACATATATCTCATGCATCAGCGGTACACAACCTTACCGTCGCAAACCGTCAACACACATTTTCCATATACTTCTTTTCCCGCAAACGGGGTGCTTCTGCCTTTTGTCACAAATGTTTCAGGATCTATATTGTACAAGACATTTAAATCATACACGCAAAAGTCCTCCGTATCGGGCATACTAAACCGTCTGCGCGGATTGATCGCCATAACCTCTATCAATTTCTCAAGAGGGATAACACCTTTTTTTACCAACTCGGTATACAGCACCGGAAAAGCAGTTTCCAAGCCCACGACGCCCATTGCGCTTCCCGCAAGGCCCTTTGCTTTCTCCTCCGCACTATGCGGCGCATGGTCGGTTGCGATCATATCAATAGTGCCGTCCACCAAGCCTTCTACAAGCGCTTCGCGGTCAGCGGGCGAACGCAGCGGCGGATTCATTTTAAATCTGCCGTCTTCTTGCAGGAAACTGTCATCCATCGTCAAATAGTGTGGACCGGTCTCGCAGGTGATATCCACGCCGCTTTTCTTCGCATCGCGGATAAGCTGCACGCTTTCCTTGGTGGAAATATGGCAAACGTGGTATTTACAGCCGGTTTCAGCGGCAAGCTTTATGTCCCGCTCGATGGGTTTCCATTCGCTTTCGCTGCAAATCCCCTTGTGCCCGTGCGCTCTTGCATACGCGCCGTCGTGGATATAGCCACCGTGCAGCAACGTGTTATCTTCACAGTGCGCGGACAACACTTTATTCAACGCTTTGATGCGCTGCATTGCTTCCCGCATCATGCCTGCGTCCTGCACCCCTTTGCCATCATCCGAAAAGCCGATTACGTACGGTGCCATTTCTTCGAGAGCAGCCATGGTCTCTCCTTTTTCATCCACCGTGATGGCACCGAAAGGATGTACGCGGATAATCGCATCGTTTTTGATGGCATCCAGTTGCGGCTGTAATTTTTCAAGACAGTCAGGAACCGGATTTAAATTGGGCATAGTACAAACATCGGTATATCCGCCCGCGGCAGCGGCAGCGGAACCGGTCGCGGTGGTTTCCTTATACAAAAAACCCGGCTCTCTGAAATGTACATGTACATCACAAAAAGTCGGGAAAAGGAAACAATTAGAAAAAGAGACAGCATCACCGTCGCCAAAAAGGGGGTGCGCTGCCAACGGCACGCTCAAAAGCTTGCCGTTCTCATATTGCATACAATTTTGCAGCTTGAGTTCCATTTCGTTCCTCCAAACAAAAAAACCTTACCGGAAGGCAAGGTTTGGTACAGCAAAAGGGCAGAATACCATACAGTATCCCCGCACTCACTCGTATGACCAAATCTTGCGGATGTCTCGCATCCAGTTAAAGATTTTATTTTCTATGATAATAGCACAATCAAGTGTATTTGTCAACCTCATATTTACATTATTATACACACTTTTTACCATATATTGTTATTTAATTATCAAGCACCACTATATTTTCTGCTTTTTGAACAAAAAACAACTTTGTTTTTCTACGTTTAGGACAGCGAAATTGTTTTGACTTTCACTCTGTTTTATGGTAGAATTCTACCAATATGATATTGTGGGTAGGATTTGGTTTTTCTGTCAACAGGAGGTGACCGCGTAACATGAAAAAGGTGGATGCTGCCATCAAAAAAGAAACCCTGTATATCGCAGCGGTCGTACTGCTTTTGAGTGTGCT
>JAZUAN010000018.1:0-25016 GCA_045638005.1 Acutalibacteraceae bacterium
GAAGACCGATCGTGTGGCTGCGCTGAAAGCCGCGCTGTAAACGATAAAAGTGCGAGAATAACTCTAAAGCCGCCCGCAGATACTGCGGACGGCTTTTTATATCTATTTTCTATATTGTGCCGAGGTGATATGGAATGCTTATTTTACGGACAAAAAGAAATCGAGTGTCCATTTCCAACATTCAAGTTGGTTATGAACACTCGATATGGTGCGGGTAACAGGACTTGAACCTGCACGAGGGGCTCACCAGATCCTAAGTCTGGCGCGTCTGCCAATTCCGCCATACCCGCATATGTGCAGCGTGACCGAAATATCGGTCACGCTGTTTACTTATAGCATTTTATAGCATTACGTCATAAATGTCAAGAACCCTCATCGCATCGGTGCAAAAAAAACGTAACTACCGGCGGCAACCATTTGCGTTTTACCGTCGATACAAATCTCGGTCTCAACCGGTGTTTCGATCTCAAATCGCCAGCCACCCTCAAATTTCCGCCAACCGGAAACGATCTTGCCATAGCGGGAATCAAACGACACGCGCATCCAATCCAGCCGCTTATCCGGCGTCGGCGCAATGCGTACTTTTTCAAAGCCCGGTGCCAGCGGTGTAATACCGGCGGCTACGCCATAGATCCAATCTGCCACAGCGCCGTAGGCGTAGTGATTAAAGGAGTTCATATCCTTACTCCAAAACCGCCATCCCGCATCACGCCGTCCCAATGCTCCCACATAGTGGTGGCACCGTTTTTGACCGGATACAGCCAAGAAGGATATTCTTCACGCAAAAGCAGCGAATATGCCAGTTCCACGTGTCCAAAATCACTGAGTGCGTGCAGCAAATACGGCGTACCCACAACCCCCGTCTGCTAATGACCGCAAGTGTTTACCAACGCAGCGAGTGTATCCGCCGCCGCTTGTAGATCTTTTGCTAAACGGAAATGCACCGCGAGCGCACATTCGGTTTGTGTTTTATATTCCGTAAACGTCTCGCCGAATTTTTTGACAATGTTTTCGTATAACGTTTTGTATGCAGACACATCCTCGCAGAGTGCCTCACCCGCTTTGATAACCAAAGAAGCGGAAGAACTTTTCTACATCGTAGTTATAGCAAGCGGCTTTGAAAAACACCTGTGCATCGCCTGTCCAACCGATACGTTCATCTCGCTGCGGACAATCGGTAGGAACATCCAAGAAGTTATCCCGCTGCCCCCACAGAATATTATTGAACAGATGATTTACGAGAGAATTGGAGCAATCAAACGCAATTGTCTGCCTTAAATCGGAATGTACTGCAATCGCGGTGAAATTCTCCACCTTCGCCTCCCCCGGAAACTGATCCAAACGAATATAACGGAAGCCGAAAAAGGTAAGTAACGGTTTGTATGTATGCTTTCCGTCTGCACAGGTACAGATATACTTCGCTTTTGCACTGCGGTAGTTTTCGGTATAGAAGTTGCCGTCCTTATCCAACACCTCTGCGTGGGATAATTCAATCATATCCCCTGCTTTGGCATCCACCGCGATTTGCACATAGACGGTCACATTCTGTCCGAAATCTACCACCACATCACCTTTCGGTGTAGTGAATATCGTTCTCGGCGCAATATACGCAGTCTCACGGATAGGCTCGCCTTCCTGCGGAACAAGCGCATGCTTATCAGCTTCGCAAGGCACAGCCTTATGAAATTCGGTGGGACAAAGGTGGTATCCAGCGTTTCACCGTCATAAATGGTAGATGCGCGCACTTCACTTTCGGCAATATCCCAATTTTCATCTGTAAGGATATATCCCTTTACATCATCTTCATACACAATTTCCAGCTGCGCAAGCAGGGCGGCAGGTTTTTTCATGTTTTCACCGTGCCATCTCTCTTTGTCATGAGATAAATAGCTACGGTACCCCCCTTTTTTCCAACGATCGCGGAAAGGGTGTTTTTTGTTTAAAAAAACAGGTCACATCAAAGCACATATACTTCTTTTAATGCATATTTCAAACGGAACGTAGACAAGCGTGTAACAATTTTCCGCCGTGCCGAATACTCTGTACATAGAAAGGTCTGTTTACCATGAAATCTCACCGTTCTCTGAATACCCTTGCCCCGGGCGAAAAAGGAATCGTAGCAAAACTCTGCTGCAGCGGCAGTATGCGGCGGCGGCTTTTAGATATCGGACTTACTGAAAACACCTGCATAACCTGTCTTGGACGCAGTCCGGGCGGCGACCCTTCCGCCTATCTCATCCGCGGCGCCGTTATTGCTATCCGCAACAGCGATGCCGCAAGTATCCTCATTAACAAAACGGAAAGAGGTGTTTGAAATGGGACTTACCAATCGCTCGGTGGGGCGACATGCTACTGACACCGCTTTCTCCATACAAAAGCATTCCCCGACAGATAAGGTGATTGCTCTTGCAGGCAATCCGAACGTCGGCAAAAGCACTGTTTTCAACGGACTTACCGGCATGCACCAACACACCGGAAACTGGCCCGGCAAGACGGTCAGCAACGCGCAGGGATATTATGAAACCGAAGCACAACGCTACATACTGGTGGATATCCCCGGTACATATTCGCTAATGGCGCATTCCGCCGAAGAAGAAGTAGCGAGAGATTTTATCTGTTTCGGTGAACCTGATGCCGTTATCGTTGTATGTGATGCCACTTGTCTCGAACGCAATTTAAACCTTGTCTTACAAACCATGGAGATCGCTGACAAGGTTATCGTTTGTGTCAATCTGATGGATGAAGCCAAACGACATAATATCCATATCGATACAAAACAGTTGTCAAAGCAGCTGGGGATACCCGTTGTGGGCATTACTGCACGCGATAAAAGCGATCTGCAAAAGCTCATGCAAATCGCAGAGAATATTTTAGGTGACAAGCCGATAAACTTTACAGTCGAATATCCACCTAAAATCGAAGAGAGCATTGCTACCATCGTCCCCTCTCTATATGAACGGTGCGGAAAACGACGCAGTCGGTGGCTTGCGCTGAAGTTGTTAGAAGATGACACACAACTACACAGCGAGATTGTGACATATTACGGTGAAGAACTATTCAACTCCTCCGACCTGCAACAGCGCATAAATACAGCAAAAAGCTTATTAAAAAAAGCCGACATAGATACGGAAACACTTAAAGATCAAGTAGTATCCACCCTAGTCGGCAAAGCGGAAGATATTTGCAAAAGCGTGGTTAGCTATGGCGCATACACCGCAAAAGACCACGAACTTGATCGCCTGCTCACCAGCCGCGCAACCGGATATCCCATCATGATTGTACTGCTAGCGGTGGTATTTTGGATTACGATTACCGGTGCTAACTACCCCTCGCAATTGCTTTCCGACGGACTTTTTTGGGTACAGGATAGTTTGACAGATCTTTTCAACGCTTTAAATGCTCCCGCATGGTTGCACGGTGCACTGGTTTTGGGGGTGTACCGAGTATTGGCTTGGGTAGTATCGGTGATGTTACCGCCAATGGCCATCTTCTTCCCGCTTTTCACCTTGTTAGAAGATGCGGGGTACCTCCCCCGCATCGCTTACAATCTCGATAAGCCTTTCCAAAAATGCTGCGCATGCGGCAAGCAGGCGCTTACCATGTGTATGGGATTTGGTTGTAACGCGGCGGGTGTCGTCGGCTGCCGCATCATCGATTCCCCCAGAGAACGGTTGCTTGCCATCCTCACCAACAGTTTTGTGCCTTGTAACGGCAGATTTCCGACACTTATCGCGCTGCTGACTATGTTTTTAATAGGTGCAAATGGAGGTTTTTTCTCTTCTTTGTGGTCATCTTTGCTGCTGACGGCGGTTATTTTACTGGGGATTTTTGCCACATTCGGCGTGACAAAACTATTATCAAAAACCATTTTGAAAGGGGTACCTTCCTCATTCACGCTGGAGTTGCCCCCTTTTCGTCGCCCACAGATCGGCAAGGTGATATGGCGATCCCTGTGGGACAGAACAGTTTTTGTTTTAGGACGCGCGGTCGCGGTGGCAGCACCGGCAGGTCTTATCATCTGGTTAATGGCAAACGTGCAAGTTGGCGGCGCAAGCCTTTTACAAATCAGTGCCGATTTTCTGGACCCGTTCGCACGGTTGATGGGGCTAGACGGTGTGATCTTCATTGCTTTTATACTCGGATTTCCCGCAAACGAGATCGTGATGCCGATCATCATCATGGCATATATGGCAAGCGGTACTTTGATTGATATGAGCGATCTTGCCGCGATGAAGCAACTATTTCTCGACAACGGCTGGACACCGTTTACCGCAATCAGCGTCATGTTGTTTTCACTCTTTCATTGGCCGTGTTCTACCACGCTCATCACCATCAAAAAAGAAACCGGCAGCATGAAATGGACCGCTCTCGCCGCCGCGCTGCCAACCTGTATCGGCATTGTGGTTTGCATGTTGTTTACGGCTATAACAAAACTGTTTATATGAGAAAAAGGCCGCCCCCGGGCGGTCTTTTTTACTTACAAATACCAATAAAAAACAATATCCTTTTCTTGACATATGTGGTACAATTAAAAGAGAACATACAAAGGAGTATTTCCATGAAAAAACGCGAAAGAAAGCCTTCCGCCTTATGGTTGAAATGGGTATGCTGCTTAATGCCGCTCGTATTGGCTGCGACTTTATACTTTCTATTGCCACTGCTGCCGGCGACCTTCACTGAATATGTTATCACCCGCGGTATATTTCGAGTCATTTCCTTGCCTCTTAATTGGCTGGTATCAATTTTTCCTTTCTCGGTAACCGAAATGGTTGTGATACTGTGTATCCCGGCGATTTTAACGCTGCTTAGTGTCTTTATTTACCGCCTTATTCGCCGCGAGGACCGCAAACAGATAGCCGAAAAAGGTGTGCGATTTGTATGTTTTTGCTTATCCTTGGCAGCACTGCTGTATATGATCATGCACGGTGCAAACTACAATCGCTTATCGGTCGGCGAGTTGATGAATTTTAATGACAGCGAATATGATGCGGCGTTTTTGAAAGCTGTTACTGCTGATCTGGCAAAAAAAGCCTCTGCAACACGTGAACTGGTTGCAGAGGATGAAGATGGTTATATGGTCTTATCGACTACTATGTCGGAAGCATTATTACATACGGATAATTGCTATGATAATCTGCGTGAAGAATATCCCTTCCTATTCAGCGGCACATGGCGGGTAAAGCCGGTGATGCTGTCCCCCTATTGGTCTTATACCGGCATTACCGGTATGTATTGCCCCTGGCTTGGAGAAAGCAACATCAACACAGACGTTGCAGACAGTGAGATCCCACACACCGCTGCGCATGAGGTTGCACACACCATGGGGTTTTCGCGTGAAGATGCTTGCAATTTCATAGCGTATCTCGGCTGTATCACAAGTGATAATCCCGACTACGTATATTCCGGATACTTAAGCGCCTACATACACTGTTCAAACGCTTTGTACAACCATAACAAAAAAGCCGGAAAAGCAGCAGCCGCCCTCTGTTCAGATGCTGTCAAGCGCGATTTAAAACAGCGCAACAGTTATTGGAAAGGATTTGAGGGCGAAGTTATGGATACCTCCACCGATTTTAATGACACTTTTATCAAGGTGAACGGTGTCGAAAGCGGTGTACTCAATTATAGCGAAGTGGTATCGCTTATTCTGCGGTATTATGACACCCACTCGCTGCTTGGATAAAAACGTTTGCATCGTTTATTCCACGATAAACGGTGCAAGTGTTTGAGCAAACCGTTCAATCGCCGCGGGATCACCTTTTTCAACGGATACCTCCATCGGCGTGGACAGATCCATACTCAGCACACCGATAATGGATTTTGCGTGCACCACCGTGTTGCCGGCGGCGAGTTCGATATTGAATTCCTGCGCACCACAGATGTGTACAAACTGCTTTGCTTGCTCTAACGTGTGTAAAATAATAGTAGTTTTGTACATAAAAAATAACCCTTTCTTGGTTTTCGTGGGTAATAGTATACTATATTTTTCCACTAAAATCAAGAATATTGCAATATTTCAAGTGTTTTAGTATAATATTTTTGCTATTTTTGTGCAAAGGACAGAAAATATGAGAGCATCTTTTTTTACTTTGGGCTGTAAGGTCAATCAATATGAAACAGAAGCTATGCGCCGCCTTTTGGACGGTCATGGCTTTGATACCGCAGAATGGTCACCCGGACAAGCGGAAAATACTGATATCATCGTTATTAATTCCTGCACCGTCACCGCAGAATCCGACCGCAAACTGCGGCAATTATTGAACCGTGCGCGCAGAGAACAACCCGACGCTATTATCGTACTGACCGGCTGCATGCCGCAGGCGTTTCCTAAAGAAGCAACCGCGTTAGAAACAGCGGATATTGTTCTCGGAAATGCCGCAAGGCGACAACTACCGACACATATTGAGCGGTATCTCACTTCGTATCAGCGTATCGTGGAGATTACTCCCCACGGAAAAGAATTTGAGGAAAGTCCTATTGCTACCTTTGAAGAACATACTCGTGCTTTTGTAAAGATTGAAGACGGTTGTAACCGTTTTTGCACCTATTGTATTATCCCCTACGCCCGCGGTAGGGTGCGTTCCCGTTCACTGGACGATTTGCATAAAGAGGTCACAAAGCTCGCGGAAAACGGCTATAAAGAGATCGTACTGGTTGGTATTAATCTCACCGCATTTGGGCAAGATACCGGTCTCACTATTGCCGATGCGGTTGAAACGGTGTGCAGTATTGACGGTATTGAACGGGTACGTCTCGGCTCTATTGAGCCCGACCACCTCACCCCTGCCATTCTCGACCGTTTGGCAGCGCAAAAAAAGCTGTGTCCGCAATTCCATCTTGCATTACAAAGCGGTTGTGACGCGACCCTCAAGCGTATGCGCCGACCGTATACGTGCAGTGAATATGCCGCCCTCTGTGATGAACTGCGAAAGCATTTTCCCGGATGCGCTATCACTACCGATTTTATGGTGGGATTTCCGGGAGAAACCGATGAGGAATTTGCTGAATCTCTTGCCTTTGTAGAAAAAATGAAGCTCGCCAGGGTGCATATTTTCGCCTATTCCCGCCGCCCCGGCACACCCGCTGCAAAAGCATCGGATCAAGTAATGAACCGCATCAAATCTGCGCGCAGCAAAACCGCTGCCGATGCTTGCAAAGATTTGCAGCAACAGTTCGCCACCTCTAAGATCGGTACTAAAACGCAGGTGCTGTTGGAAACACCGATGAATGACAATACTGTATACGGATATACCCCCGAATATGTAGGTGTATTTGTAAGAACAAACACACCTGCCGGCAATATTGTTTCGGTACGTATCACCGATGCAAAAGACGGTGAATGTTACGGAGAAGAAATTGAATAACACGCAAAAAACGGCTGTTCCGATCGGAACAGCCGTTTTTCAATATTCTTAATACATGCCGTCCATGCCTGCGGGAGCGGGCGCTACAGGGGCTACCGGTTCTTTCTTGTCGGTGACAAGAGACTCGGTGGTGAGCACCATAGCAGCCACAGAAGCGGCATTTTGCAGCGCGGAGCGGGTCACCTTGGTGGGATCCACGATACCGGCGGCAAACATATCTACATATTCCTCGTTCGCGAAGTTAAAGCCGTAGTTTACCTTGCCGGAGGTGCGGATCTTATCAATGATCACGCTGCCCTCAAGACCTGCATTCACAGCAATCTGACGCACCGGCTCTTCGATGCCTTTGAGCACGATTTTAATGCCGGTTTTCTCGTCGCCTTCATACTGATCGAGCAATTTTGCAAGTTCGGCAGAAGCGTTGATGAGTGCAACACCGCCGCCTGCAACCAAGCCCTCTTCCACAGCAGCTTTGGTAGCAGCCAGTGCATCTTCGATACGCAGTTTCTTTTCTTTCATTTCCACTTCAGTAGCGGCACCGACCTTGATAACCGCAACACCACCGGCGAGTTTCGCCAAGCGCTCCTGCAGCTTCTCACGGTCGAAGTCGGAAGTGGTGGTCTCAATCTGGTTACGGATCTGTGCCACACGCGCTTTGATCATGTCGGCATCGCCTGCGCCGTCTACGATCACGGTGTTCTCTTTCTGCACCTTGACCTGGCGGGCGCGACCGAGCATATCCATGGTGGTCTCTTTGAGATCCAGACCGAGTTCATCAGAAATGACCTGGCCACCGGTCAGGATAGCGATATCCTGCAGCATTTCCTTGCGGCGATCGCCAAAACCGGGGGCTTTGACCGCAACGCAGGTGAAGGTACCGCGCAGTTTGTTGACGATAAGAGTGGACAGTGCCTCGCCCTCGATATCCTCGGCAACAATAACCAGTTTTTTACCGGATTGCAGGATCTGCTCAAGCAGCGGCAGGATATCCTGAATGTTAGAGATCTTTTTATCGGTGATCAGCAGATAAGCGTCATCAATGACCGCTTCCATCTTATCGGTATCGGTGACCATATACGGGGTAATATAGCCACGATCAAACTGCATGCCTTCCACTACTTCGGTGTAGGTATCGGGGGTTTTAGACTCCTCAACGGTGATAACACCGTCCGCGGAAACCTTTTCCATCGCCTCAGCAATCAACTTACCAATATATGCATCACCGGCAGAAATGGTAGCAGCACTGGCAATATCGTCAGAACCGTTGACCTTCTTGGAATTAGCCTTGACCGTTTCCACGACCTTGTCAACAGCGATCTGCATACCGCGTTTAACACTCATGGGATTAGCACCGGCAGCCACATTCTTCATACCCTCACGGATAAGCGCCTGCGCGAGCAAGGTAGCGGTAGTGGTACCGTCACCGGCGACATCGTTAGTTTTGGTGGAAACCTCTTTTACAAGCTGCGCACCCATGTTTTCAAAGGGATCGTCCAGCTCGATTTCCTTCGCAATGGTCACACCGTCATTGGTAATAAGGGGCGCGCCGAATTTCTTATCCAGCACCACGTTACGACCACGGGGACCTAAGGTGATCTTTACGGTATTCGCAAGCTGATCAACACCCGCTTGCAGCGCTTTTCTGGCTTCTTCGCCATACAGAACAACTTTTGCCATGATGTATTCCTCCTATTAGTACCAATCAGTCTACGATCGCAAGAATATCACTCTGACGCACGATGGTGTATTCCTCGCCGTCCAATTTGATCTCAGTGCCGGAATATTTGCTGGTAAGCACACGGTCGCCCACCTTCACATACATCTCGACATCTTTGCCTTCCACATTGCCGCCGGGACCGACAGCAACCACTTCCGCCACCTGGGGTTTCTCTTTCGCAGCACCCGCGAGAATAATTCCGCCCTTAGTGGTTTCTTCTGCTTCTACCATTTTAATGACCACACGGTCAGCCAAAGGTTTGATCGCCATATATATTGCCTCCTTAGCATATTTTGTTATTTTAGCACTCTTATAGTTAGAGTGCTAAAATCTATTGTAACCATTTTTTCAAAAAAATCAATAGAAAAATAGAAATTTTTTCCTATTTTCATATTTTATTTACAAATTACTTGAAATACATATATAACTGGCATTTGAGCATACCGTTATACAGCTTTCTGCGTTTATCGGCTTTTCTGCCGAACAAGGTTTCAAAATCCTCGTGGGGGCTGATGATGGCATAGCTCCAACCCTGTTTAGGTATGAACACCTTCCCCATCTGCCGATAGAGATCTTCTGCCGCCTGCACATCCAAGAGTCGCTCACCATAGGGCGGGTTGCACAGTACAATGCCCGTGTCTCCCTCCGGAGAAAACGCTTGCAATGCTTTTTTGGTTGCGGTAACACTATCGCCGACCCCTGCTTTGGCAGCATTTTCCAAAGTAAGACGTACAGCATCCGGATCAATATCGCCGCCTATCGCAGAAAAAGTGCGGTCTGCCTTTTCGAAGCTTTTTGCACGTTCACGTTCTGCGCGCCAAATATCCGCCGGCATCTGCTGCCAATCCATAAAAGAAAAACGACGTTTGATACCGGGGGCGATACCCTTCGCTGCAAGCGCACCTTCAATCAGCAAGGTACCCGAACCACAGCAGGGATCAACAATACGATCCGCTCTGCGCACCCGCATCACATCCACGATTGCGGCAGCGAGAGTTTCCTTAATGGGGGCGCCGCCTGCATTTTGGCGGTAGCCGCGTTTATGAAGCCCGGCACCACTGCTGTCCAAAAGTAAGGTGACCTCATCCTTCATGATAGTGAACTGCAACTGATGCATGGCACCACTTTCCTGCAACCAGGATACACCATACACTTTGCCAAGTCTCTCGGCAGCGGCTTTCTTAATAATAGCCTGGCAATCAGGAACGCTGTGTAAAGTGGAATTGAGCGACCACCCCTTCACCGGAAACGCATCGTTTTTACCGATAAAGCGTTCCAGCGGCAGAGCTTTAATACCTTGGAACAATTGTTCAAAAGTACGCGCCGTAAAGGTACCGAGCAGCACCTGAATACGCTCCGCATAGCGGGAATTGATATTAGCACGCGCCAATATATCCCAACCACCGGAAAATAGTACTCGACCGTTTTCTGCTGTTACATCATCAGCACCCATCCGGCGCAGTTCATCCGCCAAAATACCCTCTATACCGAAAAGGCACGGCGCGCAAAATCGTAATTTTTCCATATCATTTCCTCAAACAAAAAACAGGAAACCGTGATACCGCCAGAGCGATAGCATTGTTCCCTGCCGTTTTATATCTTCTCAGCCCTGGCGGTTAGGCTTTTTAGAAAAGCCGCCATGCTTACTGTCCAGCGAGCGTTTGAGATCAGAGATCTTCTCGTCACTGGTCTGCTTGAATTTAGACATCATATCTTCGAAGCTGTCGCCACCACTCGCGCGTGACGGTTTCCATTCGAAATCACCGGGTCTACCGGGAGAAACTGCAGGCTGCCGCGGAGCACGCGGTGCGGGCGGTGTCGCTTTCTTGATGGACAAGCTGATCTTGCCGTCCTCAGCAACTGCCAAGACCTTCACCTTAACAGTTTGCCCTTCTTGAATATGATCACGAATTTCCTTGACGTACGTAGAGGCGACTTCAGAGATATGTACCATACCGGTTTTTCCCTCTGCGAATTCTACAAACACACCGAATTTTGTAATACCGGTGACTTTCCCCTCAAAAATTGCTCCAACTTCCACCTGCATAAACGCTATGTTTCCTCCCAATTAGTCTTCCGGAACGACCTGATAAATTTGCTCACCCGGTAAAGAATACCCTTGATCACGGGCTTCTTCCTCCAAGTAAACCTCATAGTTATCCAGCTTTTCGGTTAAGGACTCATTGAGCAGTTCCTGCCGACGGATCTCCGCTTCGATCGCTTCGACCTCTTCCCGCTTATTACGAAGCTGGACCTGCAAAGAAACCACCTGCACCACCACATACACCGCAAATGCCGCACATGCAACACGCAGAAAAATATTCTTTTTCTTTTTCTGCGGTTTTGCGCCCTTTGTAACACGCATGTGGCAGACCTCTCCCTTCCAAAAGACTGAAAATTCCTATACAAATTTACTATACTATAAGAGACACCGATTTTTCAAGGGTTTTTTGAAATTTTTTTCGGTTTTTTACGTATTTCCTCTAATTTTTGATTGAAAGAGGTGCATATTCTTCGGAAAAACCTGAAAACGCAATGATATATTATGTAAATAGGACGGCTTAAAACTTGTTTTACAAAGCGCAATACTGACAGCAACCATTCTAACAGTTTAGCAAGCACCTTATGAAAAGCGCGCCCCGGTGTACAGTAAAACGAAAAAAAGCCGGCTATCTCCCCCATAAACAAATACGGATACATATTGCCGTCTGCAATCGCTAAAAAACTAAAAAAGGTAATCAGCGCAGCCGACAGGCAAAAAAACACATCCTGAAACAAACAGCTGCGTGATGTCGGCGGCAGTAACAGCCGCACCGTGCGAAACAACTCATAATAGAGCCCCAACAAAAACCCCAATCCGCAAGCATACAGCAGACTTTGCAGCTGTATATCACCTGTCATACCCATATCAGCGGAATATCCTTTTTAGAAAAGAACGATGCGGTTCATGGACAGTATATTGCAAATTATCCACTCGTCCTGTTAGACGCACATCACCTGTCTCTAAATGTAACTCCGAGATATGCAAATCGGTTCCGCTGACGGTTAGCGCGCCACAGGTGGTGACCATCTTCACGGTTTCCTCGTCAAAGCTTTCCACATCTGTCACGCCGGAAATATGCATCTGCTCTCTTTCTTTTACGGTAAGTTGATGCAAAAGATCTGTTTTAAGCTGTTCACTCATATAATATGTCACTCCCCCTGCCAGTATATGGCAGAGGGAGTGACATATATTACAAAACAAATCAAATTATAAAATTTGGTACATACCGGCAGCATCATTTTTTGCCACCGTTTCCTGCACCGACAGCACCTTCACGCGGATCTCACGCGCACCGAGCGTTACGGTGAGGATATCCCCTTCTTTGACATCATACGATGCGCGTGCAATCTTATCGTTAACGGTAACCTTTCCCGCATCGCATGCTTCATTCGCAACGGTGCGACGTTTGATGATGCGGGATACCTTCAAATATTTATCTAAACGCATTCAAAACACCTCACTACGAAAAAAGCCGCCCTCAGGGCGGCTTTCCTCAAAAAGCAACTTATTTCGCAACAGCGTCTTTGAAAGCTTTGCCAGCTTTGAAGACAGGCTGCTTGGAAGCAGCGATCTTGATCTCAGCGCCGGTCTGCGGATTGCGGCCGGTGCGAGCAGCGCGCTCACGAACCTCAAAAGTACCAAAGCCAACCAGCTGGACCTTTTCGCCAGCTGCAACAGCTTCTTCAACAGCAGCCAAAACAGCCGCAACAGCCTTCTCGGCATCTTTCTTGGACAGTTCAGCTTTCTCAGCAACTGCCGCTACGAGTTCTACCTTGTTCATTGTAAATACCTCCATTTTTTTATACAAAGCAACGCGGAATTGTCGCATCGCCTCTTTACAATTTCATGTGGGAGATGTCTTCTCCCAAAGGAACTGCCATTCTCCTGCAGATACAGCGGCAATGTCCTTGCCTTCTGCAGCAAGCAGCCTTTCCATAGCAGAAAAACGATCTATAAATCGGTTAGCTTCCAAAGAAAGTGCTTCCTCAGGGTCAACACGCAACTGTCTCGATAAAGCCACCGTTTTAAACAATGTCTCTCCTACCTGCTGCTCGGCGGTTTCACCTGCAACAACCGCAGCTTTTAACAAAGCCACCTGCTGTTCCAGTTCCTGTACTGCCGAAAGCGGATCCGAAACCGTTTCAAATCCTACCCGACGAGCTCTGCCCAGCACCTTTCCTGCACGCATCAACGCCGGCAAGGAATGCGGTACGCCGTCAAGCAACTGGGTTTGCGTTTTCCCGCTTTTGCTTTGACGCTTAATAGCATCCCAGTTTTTCAGCGCTTCACCTGCATTGGCGGCGTCTTTGTCACCGAACACATGCGGATGACGAGTAACCAATTTTTTACACAGCGTGTCCACCACATCAGCAAAGTTAAAGCCGTTCGCTTCTTCCTCAATGCAAGAGTGAAAAACGACCTGCAACAACACGTCACCGAGTTCCTCTTGCAAGCCGTCGCTGTCCCCCCGATCAATCGCTTCCAGCGCTTCATGGGTCTCTTCCAAAAAATCGCCGCGAATGGAGCGATGGGTCTGTTCTCTGTCCCAAGGGCAACCGTCCGGCGAACGCAAAAGCCGCATGATCTCCAAAAGATCCTGTACATCATAGCGGTCTTTAAAATCAAATTTTACTGCCATACGGACCTATCCTTCTCCAAACGAAGCTGTAACTAGGAGAAATCCTATTACTCCATTTATCATACAGCATAAAATTACATATTGCAAGTGTTTTTTGGTAATTAAATCAAAAATTATTGCCTTTTTGCACTTTTTTTATATAATTTTAAAGCGTTTTTCCGCAATTCTGACAAAATACAGCTTCGCACGGATTGTTCTTGCCGCATGCGTTACAGTGCTTCGTACGACGCAGATCATCAATTTTTTCATTGAGATCTGCCGCCTTTGCTTTCAATTCATCTACCTCTTCAAACAGAAGTGCGAGCGTCTCGTCGGCAGACACGCCGTTTTTATGCGCCTCATACACCGTCCCGCCGATCGCTTCAAGCTTTGCACCGATCGCGCGTTCAGTTTCCGCGGCTTCCAATTTCAACTTACCGAGATTAACGAGTTCACCCGTTTTCTTACCGGCGGTCTCCGCCAATTCCTTTGCTTTGCAGATAACTTCCTCCATGGTTGTCACGGTAATCACTCCTTCAAACTCACATTTTTACTTAGTATACAATATTTTTTTAAAAAATGCAAGAAAAACGCATTTATTAGCCGGTAAACTCCCTCAAAATGCTGTTTTCCGGTAATAGCTCTGTCGATATTGCCGGAAAGACACACAGCCGTTCCTGCAATCTTCTTGCCACAGCGACATGCGGATCATTATCCGCCACCTTTGAAAGTCGTTTAATAAGCGGCTCCTTGAAAATGCAAGGCTCATACGCAAAAGTAGTATCGATCACGCAATCTGCGGTATCGGTATAGGGGAACATATACAATTCTTCTCCCCGCACAACTTGCGGCCACATTTCCATTGTATTGGAAAAAGGACTTGCTCTGAATTGATCGTCCCGCAAGATACGACGACAAAGACGCAGGTCACGCCTCGCCAGCCAAACACCGTCTTGCTGCACAAACCGCGAAAGCGTATTGATGAACAGTCGTATTGTACCTCCTTTTGGTATTGCATCTTTGAGTTTGGGGTGAAACGCATGAATCCCCTCGAAAATCACTGCTGCGTCCTCTTCCAACTCCAAGTGCACGGTTTGCGCCTTGGGACAATGATTTTGGAAATCAAAGATAGGCAGTTCGGTTCTACCGTTGGTCACCAATTCGTCAATACAGCGAAGCAAGCGTTTCAGGTCCAGTGCATCAATAGTCTCATAATCCAACTTTCCGTCCGGCAGTACAGGCGCTTTCCCCTTACCTAAATAGAAATCATCCAGCGATACCACATGTGCGGTGGTGCCGAGTAAAGCAAGTTCGCTTTTGAGTAAGGATGCCGTTGTGGTCTTACCGGAAGAGGACGGACCGCACAGCAGAACAATACGGCGTTTTCGCTGTACGGCATGGATTCTCTCCGCCACCGCAACAATTTCATCACGATAGCGTTTTTCTTCCGCTGTAATAAGCATTTGCGGTGTGCTGAGCATCATGTCACACACCGTTTTTACAGACAATTTCCTAGTTTCAAGTACATTGTTCATAAAATTTGATCACTTGTTCCTTCCTGGCGATCATTTCTTCAAAGCGCGCAATATACTCATACGGGAATTTATAGTTGAATATGCGGGAAAGTTGATCGGTTTGCGGTACTTTCAGTTTGGTCACCGCGCCCGCACCGCACCCAAGAATGGTATGTGTCTCGTCCATAATATAGACGTTATACAATCCTTCCTTACCCGGCTTCGCCCATCCTGTGTTTTCCTGATTGCTGACAGCGCGGCTTTGACGGTAAAGATAATACGGAATGTACCCTTCATCGGTCAACTGCGCACCTGCCGATCGGATCATTTGTGCAGCCGCTAACGACGGCTCATACTCCGCACGGTGCTGCAACACCAAATTCGAAGCACGCTTCAAACACAGAGTATGTACCGTAACGCTTTCAGGACACAAAGAAAGTATGCTGTGAAGCGTCTGATCGAAGCCGTCAGGGGTATCCCCCGGCAAGCCCGCGATTAAATCGGTGTTAATATTTTGCAATCCGCAGCGACGCGCAAGGTCAAATGCGGTATAAAATTCTTCCGCCGTGTGCCGCCGTCCTATATTCTGCAACACAGCATCCTGCAAGGTTTGCGGATTGATGCTGACACGGTCGATACCCGCCGCTTTGATAGCACGCAATTTATCCTCCGTCACCGTATCGGGACGTCCTGCCTCGACGGTATATTCCCGCAGATTTGACAAATCAAAATGCTGTTCAATGATCCTAAAAAGGCGGGAAAGCTGTTCTGCGGAAAGCGTGGTGGGCGTACCGCCGCCGAAATAGACAGTTTCCAATCGCAATCCCAACTTGCGGGTGATATCTCCCGTATATGCCAGCTCTTTTTCCAAACGGTCTACATAATCCGGCACCAGTTTCGCCGCCTGCGTCACCGTCTGTGATACAAACGAGCAATAGTCACAGCGAGTAGGACAAAACGGAATAGACACGTACAAGCTGCAAGAATCGGGACGGGATAAAGACAAAATCTCGTTTTCAGCACGTAAAACGCGTTTGATCAGTTGGATCTTCGGTTCGCTGACCTTTAATTTTTCCCGGAAATGGGAAACAGCCGCATCACTACCCCGCTGTTCCGTCAGTCTGCGCAACAACTTTACCGGGCGCACACCAGTCACCAATCCCCAATCCTGCTCAACGCCCAAAAGTTCCACCAACAACTGATACAAAAGGGTTGTCATGGCGAGCTCGCAGCTATCCTGATAGGTTACATCGGCATTATCCACCGTCGCAGATACGGTTGTATCGGTATCCTCCAAGCGCAGACGTACTCGCACGATGGTTTTTTGGGCACCCTTTTGCAATGTACCGGTCACGGTCAAGCCCTCAAACGTGCCGTCGTCTACCGTATCGTGCAGGGTAATGATTTTTTCCTGCGGTAAAAACAAGCGGCACACATTTTCCATTTCAAAATGAAAATCATTGCCGTTGAGCAACAAATACATACGAGATCTCCTTAACTTAACTATACAAGGTATGGATTAAACTTGCGTTCCGTGGATAGCAAGGTTGCAGGACCGTGTCCCGCCAAAACCGTATAGTCTCCATCCAGTGCAGCCAAACGATTGAGCGAAAGACGCATTGCTGTAACATCGCCGGTCGGGAAATCCGTGCGACCGATAGAGCTTTGGAACAACGTATCCCCTGAAAACAACAGATCGCCGATAACATAGCAACAACTGCCCGATGTATGTCCGGGTGTATGCAAAACCAATACCGTTTCATCTGCAAAATCAAAGGTATCGCCATCGCTGTACAAAACATCCGCGTTGACAGAGAGCGGTTGTCCGGTAAACGCCAAGCTGAGATTTTGTCCGGCATCAGCAAGCAAGCCACTTTCCGCGCGGCAAGCGACAACGGGACATCCCAGCGCCTTTTTCAGCGCGTTCACAGCGCTGATATGGTCATAATGACCATGTGTTAACCATATCCCCTTTACAGACAAGCCCTCCATACGGATATACTGTAAAACGCGATCCGCATCATCGCCGGGATCAATGATAGCGGCAGAACCGTCTGCCGTACGCAAAATATAGCAATTGGTTTGCAGCGCGCCTACTTGTATGGTATTTACTTGCATTTGGCACCGCCTTTGTTCCATATATCCGTATCCATCAAAATGGTAACCGGTCCATCGTTGACAAGGGACACCTGCATATCCGCACCAAATTCACCGGTTTCCACCTTCACACCGTAACCGCGCACCGCCTCACAAAAATAATCAAACAGAGGCTTTGCAACCGCGCCGGGGGCGGCGCCGAAGAAATCCGGTCGGCGACCGTGAGAAATATCTGCGCAAAGTGTAAATTGCGAAACCGCCAACACGCTGCCGCCGACATCTAAAAGCGAGCGGTTCATTTTGTCATTCTCATCACAAAACACCCGCATCTCCACCACTTTTTTAGCGAGCACATCGGCTTCCTTTTCGGTGTCATCGGGTGTAACACCAACCAGCAGCAGCACGCCTGCACCGATCTCCCCTACCACATTATCATCCACGGTCACGCGCGCTTGCGTGACACGCTGATATACAGCCTTCATTGTTTCTCTTTCCCCTTTCAGGAGGTGGCACGGTCGATACGTTCCACTCCGGAAATCTGCTGCAAACGTGTAATTACAAACTGCAAATGATCCAAGCTATTTACCCCCAGCGTCACCTGGATAACGGCATCATCCACACGCGGGTCACGCGCATTGAGCGCATGGATCATCACCCGCATTTGGGACAGCATGGTGGTAATATCCGCGAGCAACCCCTGTCTGTTGGTCGCGTGTATCTGTAAGGAAGCCTTAAAATCGCCGTCAACCGTGCTTTCCCAGTGTGCTTGTACCCAACGCTCTGGCTCGACGGCACTGGCAGGCAGCGCCGGCACATTCGAGCAATCGCGTTTATGGATAGATACACCGTAGCCACGCGTAATAAATCCAATGATGGGGTCGCCCGGCACCGGATTACAGCAACGCGCAAATTTCACAAGGCAGTTTTCCATACCTTCAACCGTCACACCACCGGTATTATGACGGCGGCGGGTGTTGGCACGTGCGATTGCAGCGGCGGTCGCGTCAGCTTGATCCACCGTTTTGACCATTTTGAGGTATTCGTCACGCATACGCGGAATGAGATTGGATAATTGCACACCGCCGTAGCCGATAGCGGCTTCAAAATCCTCAATGGTAGCAAAATGCTGCTTTTGCGCCTGTATAAGCAGGAACTTTTCCAACTCAGAGTCGGTGAGACGGATCAGATTGCGGCTGAGCTCACGCATGAGTTCCCCATGTCCTTGCTCGATATTCTCCTCGCGCCGCTCTTTTTTAAACCAACCGCGAATTTTATTCCGCGCTTCACTGGTTTTCACAATATTCAGCCAGTCGCGGCTGGGGCCATGTCCTGCCGCAGAGGTGGTCAACACCTCCACAATCTCACCGATCTTGACCTTGTAATCCAGCGGCACAATTCTGCCGTCTACTTTGGCGCCGATCATGCGATTACCGACAGCGGAATGAATCGCATACGCAAAGTCAATAACCGTGGATCCGAGCGGTAATGCGATAACATCACCCTTAGGTGTAAACACAAACACTTCCTCGCTCGAAAGATCGGTTTTGATGCTGCGAACAATATCCTCCGCATCATCGACATCCTTTTGGTTTTCAATGAACTGCCGCATCCAAGCGAGTTTTTCATCCAGATCTCCCCGCTTTTGCAGTCCAAGCTTATATCTCCAATGTGCAGCAACACCGTATTCCGCAGTATAATGCATTTCCCAGGTGCGTATTTGCACCTCAAACGGTATCTTTTCCTTGCTGATAACGGTGGTGTGCAACGATTGATACATATTGGGTTTCGGGGTCGAAATATAATCCTTAAAACGATTGGGCAACGGACGGAACATATCGTGCACAATACCCAGCACATTATAGCAATCATTGTCGCTGTCCACAATCACACGTACTGCATATATATCGAAGATCTGTTCGAGCGATTTGCCCTGCATATACATCTTACGGTAAATACCGGGAATGCTTTTGATACGACCGGAAAGATGGCATTTGATCTCATATTCGCCCAGATGCTCTGAAATACGCTGTTGTATCTCTTTGAGGAAAGCATCGCGTTCTGTTTGTTGCAATGAAAGCGCTTCTTCGATTTCGTGATATGCCACCGGATCCAAAATCTGCAAGGAAAGGTCTTCCAGTTCCTCTTTGGCGGCACGGATACCAAGACGATGCGCAAGCGGCGCATAGATATCCATCGTTTCTCTCGCCTTATCGCGCCGCTTTTGTTCCTCCCATCCGTCGCTGGTACGCATATTATGCAGGCGATCCGCAAGCTTGATAATCATGACGCGGATATCCTGCGACATGGCAAGCAGCATTTTACGCACATTCTCCGCTTGCTGTTCCTCGCGGGTGGAGAAGGTCATTTTGGTGATCTTAGTAACGCCGTCTACGAGATTTGCGATGTTTTCTCCGAAATTTTTACGCAGATCAACAAGCTCCATGCCGGTGTCTTCCACCACGTCATGCAGCAAAGCAGCCGCTATCGTTTCGCTATCCATTCCCAGTTCCACGAGAATAGCTGCGGCCGCAAGCGGGTGACACACATATTCTTCACCGGACGCACGCTTTTGTCCGTCATGAGCCGCAATAGCAGTTTCCATGGCGCGGTCAACCAGATCTACATCATAAGAGCGTTCACTGCTGATGATCAGATTTTTTAAGTTGTTGACCGCATCCTCCTGTGTGCGCGGAATGTACATAACCGATTACTCCTTCAAATATTGCCAAAGTGGCGTTGTTGTCAAATCGCTTTTGCCGTCGGATGGCAACAATGTAATATCCAACATATCTCCGGTATCGTTCACCGAAATGAGCGCAGCTTCACGCCACACCTCTAAAAGGATACGAACCGAAAGCATGGAAAATGTCGGGTCTTCCAAAATATGATGCAGTTGTTCAAGCGAGCCTTTAAAGCCTTGTTTAGACACAAGATAGCGGTAAAGCTTTGCCATCTGCTCACGTGTAGGCAAAAGCTTCTCCCCCTCCTCCGTCTCCTCGCGCCGCATAAGCGCATCAAAGCGCCGTATGGTTTCCAAAAGCAACGCTTCATCCGTATCGGCATACCGCATATCCTTTAACAGTATCGTCGGCGAAACGACGCCTTTATATACATTCTTTTCCAAAGACACCGCCAGATCAAACACGTCGCCGCATGAGACCGGGAAATCGGCATATTCGGTATGGAACTTCAGTACACTCAAGCGGGCATCTCCTTTTGAAAAGGAAAGTCGCAGATGTTTACCGTTGCCAATGGGAGTGATATTATCCAAGCGCATGCCAAAGAGCCCAAACACCGGAGCGGGATTGCCTGCACCGAGCGGTTCTAACGCTGCGATCATCGCCAATTTTTCCACATCGATACCGGAGGGGCGCAATTTGAAATCAATGCGCAATGTGGGAGTCGGCATCTGCGGATAGGTTTCCGCTGCATACCGATTGATCTTTTCACGGAAAGCGGGAATGTTGTCCGAAAGCAAGGTAAGTCCCGCCGCCAGTTCATGTCCGCCGAAAGTTACAAGCGTGTCTGCTGAAGCCGACAACGCGTCGAACAGCGAAAATCCTGCGATACTGCGTCCGGAGCCTTTGGCAATACCATTTGACTTGGATAAGAGGATGGTGGGCTTTCCATATCGCTCGGTCAACCGTGCCGCCAAAATACCGATCACGCCGGCATGCCAGCCCTCACCTTCTATTACCAGCACACGATCTGCAAGCTTTTCGGGATGTGCAAGCAGATCCTGTTCAATGCTTTTGAGTATCTGCGTTTCCGCATTTTGGCGGGCAGCATTACAATCATGCACCGTTTGTGCAAGCTGTGCGGCACAATCGGGATCCTCCTCTAAAAGCAGCTTGGCAGCCACAGCGGGATCCCCCATACGGCCCGCAGCATTCAAGCGTGGCGCGATGGAAAATACCGCACGCGAAGCAGTCAGTTCCTTATCCAAAAGTCCCGCCAGTTCCGCCAACGCTTTCAAGCCGGGGCGGCGCAGGTGGTTCATCACCGACAGACCACGGCGCACAAGGCTGCGCACCGTTCCCGTGAGCGGCATCACATCCGCAAGCATACCGAGTGCTACCAGATCACCGTAGTCCTCCATGACCGTATCAGGATCGCCTTCCAGTGCACAAACGAGCATATAGGCGACACCTACGCCCGCATAATTCGTGCAACCGCTTTGGCAATCCGCGCGGTGCGGATCCACCACAGCAACGGCGGCAGGCAATACATCCTGCGGTTGATGATGATCGGTAATCACCACATCCATACCCATCTCGGCAGCGTACGCCACCTCTTCCACCGCAGTAATACCATTGTCCACCGTGATAATCAGGTCAATCTGCTGCTCTGCAAATTCATCAATCAGCGTTTTATGTAAACCGTAGCCATCCCCTTCGCGGGTGGGCAAACGGTACTGCACGACAGCACCTTGTTTTTGGAGATAGGAAAACAGTAAAGTTGTAGCGGTGATACCATCTACATCATAGTCCCCATAGATCATAATGCGCTCGCCGTTATCCAGTGCGCGGGTGATACGCTCCACCGCTGCATCCATATCCATCAAGCTAAAAGGATCGTCCGTTTCGTCACCCAAAAGGAACGCATACGCTTCCTCAGGATCGGTAATGCCGCGGGTAGTGAGCAATATAGCCAAAAAGGGATTAATCTCGCAGGCTTCCGCAAGCAAAGCCGCAGCATCGGTATCCAATTTCGGCAGTATCCACCTACGTATCGCCATACGTAATCCTCCTTACACAAAATGATATAATAATATATTTTAACATTTTTTATTATAATATTCAATATGTAAATTCAGCAAAAATCCACAAAATACGTAAAAAACCGCTCCAAAGATTGCCTTTGGAGCGGTTTTACAACAGTGTATTTCATCAACTCATTCAGAAAAGGTTATATCGCAGCCAAGCGCTTTTTGACATGCGGTCAAACCCTCAGCAACGATTGCTTTGGTGCGTTCATAGGATTTTTGCGACTTGGTAGCAGCGGCACCGGTTAGTCCATATTTTTGCGCACCGTCATCCGCGTTTTCAAGCGGATAGATAGTATACTGGTATCCGCTGCCACCTTGATACTTATCCACCCACGTCGGGATAATATCCACCGCTGACAGTATAACCTTGCCGTTGCTATACTTGTCAAAAGTACAATAAAAGAACAAGCCGTCCTCGGTATGACCGCTCGGGCAGCTGTCCATCCGCTCTTGCCTTTGATTGGAAACCGCATTCCCCGCCGAATACAGACAAACGGTTTGATGGTCACCCGCCTTAGACGTAAGCATTTCTACAGGTTGCACAACATGCGGATGACCGCCCACAATAACATCTATACCTTTGTCGCAAAGTGTTTGCGCGATCTGCTCCTGCCAGGAATTTTGGGTGGTTTGATATTCGTTTCCCCAATGCATATAAAAAATAGTAACCTCAGCGCCGTCCGCTTTCATATCTGCGAGAACCGCGTCCACCTCAGCATAGAAATCCGCCAAATAGTCATACGAAAAAGAATTTAAAAGAGCTGTGGCCTCGGTTTTAACGGTAAGTCCATTGATGGATTTTATACCATTCTTGCGACCTGTTTCATACGTATATGCCGCCATCCCGACACGAATACCATTAATCTCCCTGACGGTATACACCGTCTCCTCCTCGGTCATGCGAGTACCGGTATAGGCAACCCCCTTATCTCGCAGCACCTGCTGTGTGCGCGCAAGACCCGCAGAGCCGGTATCATAGCAATGATTGTTAGAGGTGAGCACCATACCGAGCCCCGACGCTTTAATGGCATCAGCCAGACTATCGGGCGTATTGAAAATCGGGTAACCGGAATACTTTCTGTTTTCGTTACCGGCAAAAGTGGTCTCCAGATTGGCAACCGAAAAATCAGCCGCCTTGAAATAACTTGCCGCTTCTCTGAAAAAAGCGCTGAAATCCCACATTTCTTCCCCTTTCACCTTCGCGCCGGTCAACTGCGGCTCATGCACCATGATATCTCCGGTGCTGAGAATGGTAGCGGAAGAAACCTTTATCGGTACGGTAGGACCGGTGGTCGCGGTAGTAGGTGCGGTGGTGGTGACCTCCGGCACGTCAGCATCCACGGCATCATTTCTCTCGCCAATGAAATAAAAACCGACCGCTGTCAAAACGACCGCAACGCAGCAGATCAAAACACCGATCCGCCAGCGGAATATTTTAGAGTCTTGCTCATGATTTTCGTTCATATCCATCCCTATTCTCAGTTATTCTTCACTCGATAAAATTTCATTCACTTCTTCAAAATACGCCTTGGCGCTGTCATTCCAGTTTGAATACTCGCCATTGTCTCTCTTGTCGGAAAAGAACTCGGTGAAAGCCGAGAAACTTCTTTTTTATCGTTTAAAAAATTATATGATCGCCGCCTTAATGGTCGAAAACTAATTTTATTCGAAAACAAATTTAACAAACGGTGCAGCGGGGTCAGTAATATCCCATATTTCGGTGTTGAAATTGCAACTTGATGGCAATACATTTGTAAAACCGCAATTTTCTGCTTTTACAGGATTTTCAGATGGTATCTCATATAATTCTGCGCAGCTGTCTGCAAATCCGTATACATTGGTAAAATTAAACTTGCCGCTCGGTTGATATGAGTCAATAATTCCACCAACCAACGGATGAACTTTATCGTTAAATTTTTTATTGGTATTTATTTTGATAAAGCAATTACTTACGTACATACTTCCTTTTGAATTTGACACACCGCCAAAAGCACCTATGTATGAACTATATCTTGTACTGTGCAAAATCTCGCTTTGCACGCAAATGTCCGAAAAAATCTCCTCGCCTCTTCCAAGAAAACTTCCGGAAAGCGCACCTGCATTTACCGAATCGGAGCGCACCTGCAATTTTGTGTTGCTTTGCAGACGCTTTACTTCAAGCCTTGCGTTATCCACTACAAAAATATCGCCTATAATTCCTCCTACCAGCAAAGTGGCCGTTTCAACATTGATGTTTCCGTTGACAATGCAATCTGTAATTTTACATTCACGGGTAGGATAAACACAGGACGCAAGGATTCCTATTTCAGTAAAGTAGTTACTTTCATAAGTGTATGTTATATTAATGTTTTCCAGACGCAGATTTTTTATTTCAGCATTTTCAACTATACCGAAGAATCCGCAAGAGTAATTTGCGTTGTTGCCAAAGTCCTCATATATAAGTTTAGGGGTTAAATTGGAAACGGTAAAACCTCTGCCGTCAAAATTGGATGAAAAACGATGGGCACTATTGCCAATAGGCGAAAACTCGACCCCGGTCATATCAATATCCGCACCGAGAGCGAAATGTACTCCACTATTCATTTCTCCCATATTAATTTTTTCAGAAAAATACACCAATTGCTCCGAAGTTGTTATCATGTATGGATCTGTTTGTGTTCCGTTACCTTTTGAAAATCCGTTGTCAGTAATAGGTTTAAAATCTTCAGATACATCAGGAGCAGGATTTTGAGATTGAACGCTGTTATGAAAATCGTTGAGTTCTGTCGTGGTAGTTGTTTCTGTCGTGGTAGGCGTTTTGGTCGTGGTAGGCGTGTTGGTCGTGGTAGGCGCGTTTGCCGTGGTAGGCGCGTTTGCCGTGGTAGGCGCTTTTGCCGTGGTAGGCGCTTTTGCCGT
>JAZUAN010000019.1:0-15292 GCA_045638005.1 Acutalibacteraceae bacterium
GTCGTGAATCTTTAATGGTGAACCATCAGTCAATACCAGTTTGGCTTCGTTAATGGTTACCTTGTAATTCGCAGTATAACCGTCGAAGTCGTGGGTCAACTCTTTTTTGAATAGACCGGGGATGGGAACGTTTGCTTCAGATCTTGAAACCGAAGCACCGCCGACAGCACCATCCGGTATGTAGAACAGTTCGGCAATATTTTGAACCTGATAGCCATGGCCTCCGTAGTTTTCAACGATGGACAAATCTTTAGTCTTATAAACGAAAGTGAAGGTTACATTTTCATTTACTGTCCAACATTGACAGAAGCCATTCGTTGCATATGTGCCATCATCTTTTTGGTACCAATATTCTCCACAGCCCTCTTCCCAGTGGCAAGTGTCCTTTGTACACTTACAACGTGTTAAAAGATTAAATTCTCTGCCGTGGTTAATGCCATTTTCTGTTGCTGACCAGCCATTGTCCCATGCAAACAAATCATTGGTAGTTGCATCTTGAATACGAGGTGCCTCAAATGTGGTGCCGTTGTATGTTACCATAACCGTTGCCAAGTGAGCATCGTTCTCAACAAGACCAACAACTTGTCCGCTGCTATCGAGCAGTTTCATGTTATCCATGATGTACCAGTGGTAGTCGGCTCTTTTTCCTTCTGCTCGGCCCGGAATAGTTGCTTTAAATTCCCAAAGAAATCCACCGCCGTCAGCATCCGAAGTAAAGGCACCATTCTTTATGATTTCACCGGTTGCCTCTCCGTGAGTGAAGTTTACCCAGTAATATCCGTATGCACCATCGATCGTAGCTTCATTCTCATAACCAAAGGTGCCTGCCATACCGGCAGGGTTCGGTGTTGAGGAATAGTCGATGTAATAGTACCAGCCATCGTTTCCGAGCTCTATTTCTCCGCACCATTGGCAGGTAGCGGTTTTGGGCATTTTATACGTCCATCCGGTTTCTGTCCAGATAAGGTGTGGATCATCTGCGGTAACATGCCAACTGTGCCAATTTCCGTTCTCTGATGCACCGAATGAAAGTCCTGAAGCAATATCCGATTCGGTAAATCTGTGAGTTTTACTCCATTCACCGTCTATTACGCGGTCTGTCAAGATACTGCCGGGGATTTGAGAATCCTTGTTACCAATTATCTCAAGGCTCCAATAGATTTTGCCGGGGTCAGTACCATTACTTCCCGCTACTCCGCCTTGATTACCCCACTTATTTACAAATGTGGGATTTGACTGAGGTGGCGGTTTTTCAACGGAAACTGTGATTTTTCCATCAAAATCAATGGGGTCTTCTTGTTCGGGGAAGTGAATTCCCAGAGTGGCACTGATGGTGATTTCCGTATGGCTATTCATGTGCTCGTTGAATACTAAGGTAATAAGACCTGTATCGGTCACTACCCAACTACCAACATTTGTGCCATCCTTCAAGATGAAGGTTCCTTCGCCGCCATCAACCATCAAGCCGTTAGGAATTTGATACTGATACGTTCCCGGTAAAAATCCTTCCGGACTGTTGAAGGAGATGGTTAGTTTATAGCCGGTGTTGGCCTGAGCAATATAATTTCCATCTGCATCTTTTGGAAGTTCTTGATTGTTCTTATCAAGAAGGGTGAAGAAATAACTTCCTCCGTTTGCTTCCAAATAAGGAAGTAATTCTTTGATTGCTCGTGAAGATCTCAAAGAGAACGGTTGTATTTGCGGTGTCGTAGTGACGCCTTCAAAAATAAATACGGCAGGTCCGTTTGAAATATCCAGTAGATTTTCTTTTGACACCGAGTTGCTTACAAGTCCCCATCCGGCAATCGATGTATCATTCAAAGACACAAAACTGCTTTTGACAGAGTTTTCTATGTCGCCACGAATGACAACCATCGTGGCACTATGTACTTCAGAGACAATTCCCACCGTGTTATCTTTAAAGAACACTAAATCGCCACTAACAGGTGTATATCGACCAAAGGATGCGTATTTACCCAATCGTCTCCACTGTTCTGCCATAGATGTGGCACCGGTATTTATCGGGAACTCATCAGGAGGAGCACCGGAATAATGTAAACAGAACGATACGAATGTTGCAGACCAATTACTATATGGTATTCCGTACCATTCACCGTATCGTGTGTAACCGTGTCGTATGCCATCTTGGTTTACTTTAAAATTCAATTTGCTTTCAGAATATCCAACCTGTGTTTTGGCAATACCGACTAAGTCCTTACTAAGATTTCCTGTAAATGGATAATCTTCAAACATTTTCTGCCAATCGAGCTGTGATTCTACATCCGCCGTTTCATCAGAATAACATTCAATGGTATGAACATGTTCTATTAGCTTACAGGTCGTTTCTCCGTTTTGGCACGATTCATCATGAGTATGCTCAGTTATACCACAATCCGCATTTCCTGCTAACGTCAGACCCGGTTGTCGTAGCCACCAAAATACATCTAACGAAACAACAAGGGAGAGCACTAACAGAATAGCGATCATCCGTGTTTTCCGAACTCTGATTTTTCTTAATTTTCTTAGGCTTTCACTCAAGATATCCTGCACGACTCTCCCCCCTTTCGTTTAAGTGTTTTTAAATGGTTTTAGTAAACGAATCCAAATTTAGGAATTGGCCAGACTCTTATGAAAACCTTTCCGATAATATCATCTCTTGGAATTGCCCCAACTACCGAGTTGCGGCTGTCAACAGAATTGGAGCGGCGATCTCCCATAACAAAATAACTTGTACCCGGCACCTTATAAGGGAATTCTAAGTCACAATCTCCAAGTCCCTTATCCGTTACATAAGGTTCTTCTAATAATTCGCCATTCACATAGACATTACCATCGGCATCAATTGCCACCTCATCTTCAGGCACAGCTATCACTCGTTTTAGCAAAATCTTTCCTTGATAATAAAAGCCGATTAAATCGCCTCGTTCAAACTTCTTTGTTTTTAAAAGAACAACAATTTCATCATGTTCCAAAGTGGGTGACATACTATCACCTGAAATTTGAAGGATTGGCAAAAACAAAGTTGTAATTAAAACAGCGACGGCGGCTACTACCAAAAGCACAGAAACCGTACCCCGAAGAGCTTGGCGATAGTATGTTCCTCTTCGTATGCGTTTACGCTCACTTTGAATTTCTGTTAATGAGGGGACAGAAACCTTCTTTGCATGTTTATTAGCCATTTTCTATACCCTCGCACGATTCCTGTTTATTTGCTTCAAGAACAGCGTTTTGTGTTCGAAGTCGTTGCCACTTTGCGTACTCACTTTTATAAGCAGCTTTTAAGGTGTCGAACTTTTTCTCGCCATCGGCAAGTATTTTTTCAACCTTTTTCTCGGCGTCTTCAATCTTTTTTTCGCACTCTCTTTCTGTATCTTCCTTCATATATGAGATTTCACGTAAATAAAGATCGGCCGTCATTTGAGCAGTAGAAAATACATTTGTCACCGACATAGCTGCATCGGCAATTGAACCTGCTATAGAAACACGAATTCGTTTATCCTGAAGTTCGTTTTTAAGCGACTCTATTTCTTCTTGCATTTCCTGTTCGTTCTTCTTTAACTGATAGATTATATCAACCAGTTCTCGACGACTTAAACGCTTTAATTCTTTGCTTATCATACGTTAGCCTCCTCGTAATCAAGGCTTTTGCTGGCTATTGATACTGTTTCACGTTGCCTATGCGTCTCCTTGCCATTAGTGCATCGTTCATACTCAACACTCAAAATGGTTTTAAGCGTATGTACAGCATGTTCGTCAAGAGCGGCAAGCATTGTGCAAATCTCGTAACAATGTTCATTAAACAAAGTTAGATCTACATCATATGCCTGCTTCAGGTTGAGCAAATTACAAATCTTAATAACCGTTTCGTAAGATGTTCCACCAATCCCTTTAGACAACGCATTAGAAAGCGTGCTATATGGTATACCGCTTTTTTCAGAAAACTGACGCACACTCTTATGTTGCCTTTTGATTTCAGTTTTAATAAGTTGTGTTATATTATCCAATCTGAAATCCTTCCTTTCTGCATTTTCCGACACTTTACCATTTTTGATTATAACACCATAAAACAATGATTACAATAATTTTTGACGGAATTTGGCGAATTTTTCGCCAAAAAACAGCGCCGGAAGAATCTAATTCATCTGTCGCTTTACGTATTATGCACATATACGATAAACCCCGTATAAAAGCCTCCCCCGAGGATGGATGACTCCATACTCAGGGGTGTAATTTTGCGTATCTCGGGAGAGTGCTTGAATGGCATTCAAGAGATAAGCGGTTCGAGCCCGCTTATCTCCACCACTGGTTCGTCAAGTTTTATTTTTTTGCCCGCTCATGACGAGTGGGTATTTTTTGTTGTAAAGTACTTTTTATTGGACTTATAGTGTGATATAATGTGTTTGTGAGGTGAGAAGAATGACGGAATGTATCAACTCGTTAGTGCAATTATGCAAGGAACAACCATTTAGCGTCGAGAAAATTCAAGCGTTTATCCTTGAAAACAAATTAAATAGCAAAGAAATCACGCGAGTTGCCATCGAAGTCTGCGAGTATGGTATGTTCTCTTATGGGGATTTTGTGTTTGATCAACATAGAGAACCCGAACCGCACGAGTTGCGCACGTATAATTGGGAGACCTTATTTGATATATTTATTGAAAATGGGTTGGATCCCGATTTGGTGATCTGTGATGATAGAAGCGATCATAAGAACATTTTGAGTTTTCTTCGATATTTAGACGATGGCGATTTGGGTGCTAGGATTTTAAGAAAAGTTTTAACCAAAGGCGGTAATCCTAACATTTTGATTGATGGTGAATCGTTTTTTGAAGAAAAGGATTCAGACTTTATGTTGGACATTCTCCTGGGTCTATATCCAAAAAAATGGCAAGTCGATAATGTTTTTAGGTTTTGGCTGGTTTTAATAGGTTTTGGGGGCGACTTGAATAACGGCTCATGCACCGTTAAGATGATCAATGGGCACTCACCCGAAATGTTCAAAGATTTCGAAAACTTTGACTACCGCATCGTTTGGGAAGAAAACGATTTTGATATGCGCATTTTCAATAAAGAAACAGGAGTTCTTGTTGCAACCGCATAATTTATATCATAGCCGAGCAGAGCGTAAAACACGCTCTGCTCGGCTTTTCTGTTATGCCGCGTTGTCTAAGCCGTTTGTGAATTAATATTGTTTGTAAATTTTTGTTGAATCAAAACCTTTTTTATCCCAAAGGAAAACAGTATCGGTCACGAACAATATTCCTCATCTAAAAGCGATCCGGGCGAAATGTTTGACTGGGACAAAATCAAATAAACCCGTCATGCGCATTGCATGGCGGGTTTATTTTATAACACATAAAATAAAATACAAACATACTGCAAGATGCTGCCCAGCACCACAAAGATGTGGAATACCGAATGCATGTACCGCACCTTGACGCCGATGCCGTACAACACAGCACCAAGTGTATACGCAACACCACCGGCAAGCAACCACCAAAAGCCTTGCATCGGCATAGCAGACATAGCGGTCTTGGCAGCGAAAATAATGCACCACCCCATACCGAGGTAACAGATCATGGATAGAGCATTGTACTTTTTGAGGTCGATAGCGGTAAACACAATACCAAGTGCGGCGCACCCCCATTCGATGCCGAACACCGTCCACGCGAGTGCGGGAGATGCCAAGCGGATAGAACAGAACAAAATCGGTGTATAAGTGCCTGCAATCAAAAAATAAATGGTACAGTGATCTAAAACCTGCATCACCTTTTTGCCGAGGTTGGGATGCAGACCATGGTATACACTGGACATGGTGTATAGTGCGATCAACGACGCACCGTATATCGCGCTGCCCACCACGCCCCAAACATTATTTTTAAGTGCCGCCATCACCACGCAGGTGACCAACGCGATCACACCAAAACCGCCACCTACAATATGGGTGACCATGTTAAAAATTTCTTCGCCGCGCGTATAGTCGGGAAGTTTTCTGTCTTTGAGTTTTGTTCTTGTCATATCACGCACTCCTTTTGAGGGTCAGATGTATCATCTTTTTCAAAGTATATACCAGCCCACGAGAAACGGCAACCTACTGTATTTAAAAGAAGTATACACCTAAAAAACAGCGAGTAGACAAGTTTTTTATTCCTCTACCGTTGGTAGAATGCGGTATTTACGGCTTTGTGCAAGCCGCGTAGGGTATGGCGACCTCGATGTCCCACAAGGTTGTGCAAATTTACAGGGTGTCGCAAACAGGTACATCAACACGCCGATAGCAAGTCCGATGACCGCCGCGCTCATGACGCAGATAAGAACCGTTCTTTTGATGCGATTGAATTTTTTAGCGCCGTAATTCTGCCCCACAAAATTGAGGGCAGCATGATGAAATGAGTTGGTGCAGACATGCAAAAAGCCTGTCAGGTTCTGTGCAGCCGCGGCACCCGAAATAGCAACGACGCCAAAGGAATTGACCGAGCTTTGAATGATGATGTTCGCCATAGAAAAAGTGGATGCCTGGATGCCGGCAGGAATGCCAAGTTTCAAGGTGGTCAGCAGCGGTTGCTTATGAAGCCGCATCTTGCGCCACTCAAAACGGCATTTGCCGCTGCGGTGTGTCAGTGCCCACACCACCAGCACGGCAGACAATGTCTGCGATAAAACCGTTGCCAACGCAACGCCGCCCACATCCATACGGAACACGATAACAAACAGCAGGTTAAGCAGTACGTTGAGCACACCTGCCAGTGTCAAAAAATATAACGGACGCTTTCGATTGCTTTCGATTTCAATTACGCCACATATCTTTTTCATGTCAATAAAAAGGTATAAAAAAAGAGCGAAAAATTCGCTCTTTTCGCATCATTTCATTTGCAAAACAAACAGCACCTCAGCCACTTCGTCAGGTGATACTGCCGTGTTCAAAATCTCCAAAAGGCGGTTTGTAGACAGCTTTTCGGGTAGTCCCAGTGCTTTTTGCAGGCAGCGCCGTTTTTCAGCACTATCCTGCCCGCCGACCAATCCGAGATCAAAAAGATCCGCTTTGGTCAGCCCGCAGCCCTTATGTGTCACAGCAGCCCCATCCTCAAAGGTGGCGCCCGCTCGTTTGAGCACCTCTATGATGGTTTGATTATCTATCCCCTCTACACCGAGCAAGCCTTCTTTGGATGGCGCATCCTTGCGCCGCTCTTTGCCCGCAATTTCCGGTATATACGCATGCTTTAATTGCTCTTTAGGGATCGCGCCGTTCAAAAAATCACGAATAACAAACCCTGCGCCATCGCTATCGGTGAGGATAATCAGCCCGCGATCTTTGGCTAACCGCCGCAAAAGAGTCAGCTGCTGTTCATCCTTGAAAATTTGAAACCCATCGGTTTGTATCACGGTGGCATCTACCGCAGAACGCAGACGGATAACGTCGTATTTTCCTTCCACCACGATCACTTCACGGATACGCTCCATACACATCCCTCTCAAAGCAGTTTAGCAATGGCCTGCTCTAACACAAACCGCGGCAGCGCGCGGGAGGATTTGAGCAGCGTGTCCGCTTCTGCCAGCACCTCTAATTTTTGGCGCAGCTCCTGTACCGAAAGCCTAGCCGCATCCTGCGCGGCATACCGCAGACGGAATTCTTTACCCTTATATCCGGCAAAGGTCTGCGCCACCGTATCCGCCGATTTCACGGCAGTGGTCGCCACCTTCATGCGGTACATATCCACATAGGCGTTTGTCAGCACCGCCAAAATGGCGATCGGATCTTCCTTTTGCTGCAAAAGGGTATTGAGCAAGCCGTACGCTTCATCGCTTCTATGACGCAAGATCGCCTTGGAAAGATCGAAAACCTTCGCTTCCAGATTTTTGGTCGCAGCACGCTGAATAAGTGCCGCGGTAATCTCCCCGCCATCGGCAATGGCAGCCAGTTTATCCAACTCGTTGCCAAGCAGCAGCATATCCTCCCCCACCTGCTGTACCAGCAGCGAGGCGTTCGCAGAGGACAAAACACAATTATTACGCGCCGCGCGCGCACACAACGCCGCCGCAAGCTCGGTAGCAGTCTTTTTGGAAAAGTTCACCACACCGCCGCTTTTGTTGGCGGCATCCAAAAGCGCTTTCCATTTGGCGCTTTTGCGCGGCTGCGGCTGTAATTGCATGTACATCAGCACCGTGACGGTAGTCTCCGGCGGATCCTCGATAAGCGGCAGCAACCGCTCAGCAGTATCCCCCGCCGAAAAATCCAGATCCCGCACGATAACGCATTTGCGCTCCGCCATCAGCGGCAACGCGTCGATCGCTTCCTCAATCTGATCAAGCGTGGCGGTCTCGCCATCGAATTTCACCATGTTGAAGCCGCCCATATCCTCCGGTACCGCCGCTTTGGCAATCGCATCGGCATAGTGCGCAGTGAGATAGCTTTCCTCGCCGTACAGCACGTACACGGGACGCAGCGCACCTTTCAGTTCCTGTCGCAATTCTTTTTCTCCGAAAGCCATGGTTTCAACTCCAATCACAGATAATAGCTGTCAGCGGTAACCATATCCCCGCTACCGGTCGTGCACAGTATCATTTCGCCGTCAGTGGCAGTGAGGTGTATCGGATACTTGCCCCATAACAAATCTCCCGTAACATACCGCACATTCTGCGGCTCGCATACCATTACTACGCGTCGGGTTTCAAGCAGCGACACACTTTTCGGCACCCCACCGCTAAACACGGCAAGATGTGTTTGCCGCCAATCAGCAGGCAATGTTTTGACATTTCCGTCGGCGGGCGCAAGCAGCAGATGGGTATCCCCTATCTCCAATCTCCACCAACCATCCTGTACCAAAATGGTCAGGTCGTTCCAAAGTGTAAACGCGGCCGTATCTTCCACCGTTTCACGTCGGATATCAGCGATACCTGCGGCAAGATCCACTTCACCCGCGGGATATATCACAGTTTCCGCAGGCACAGCCTCTAAAAGTCCCGCCAAAGCCGCCGTCACCGATGCATCGCCATCGGTGATGATCAACGCATCCAGCGTATCCACCCCGCAAGCAACCAGAAAATACCGCGCCGCGGTGCAAGCCGCGTACGTTTCTCCCGATATGATCGCCATTGCTTGCCCGCCCGTTTCAATCACCGCGGCTAATGTGTCCTCAGCGGCAATGCGGACTAAAACAGTCTTACGAGAAAAGACTGTAAGCGCCGATACGCAAGCTAAGATGAGCACCACACCTGTTACCAGTGCACGGCGCACACCGCACACACCAAGCAATTTAAAACTCCAATATACCGCTATTGGCACAGCGACCAATAATATCAATATCACGCCGTGGCGAATCTGTAATTGCGCTATCGAAAGGTCGGCGATCTTCGCCGCCGCCCATAAGATCCATTTCGCAAGCAGTCCACCCACGAAGAAAAAGCCTTCACAAAGCGTACTGACAGCGGGTATACAATATAACACAGCACCCGCCAAGCCACTGCACATCATGATAGTGGAAGGCCAAACGGTCAGCACGTTGGAAATCGGCGATAACACCGACATGGTACCGAACGCATACGCGAGTATAGGTGCCGTAAAAGCCAAGGCTGCAAGCGGCGTACAGAAAACAAGTACGCACTTGCGCGCGAACGGATGCGTGGACAGAAAAGGAGCGGCAGCACAAAGCTTGCTTGCCAGTGGTGTCAGCATAATCAGTCCCAATGTCGCCGCAAAACTCAATAAAAATCCAACGTCCTGCACCGCATACGGATTTTGCACAACAATCAACAACAAAGCGGTCGCAAGCGAGGTACGTGCATCTGCGCGCACCCGCATCATCTGCCCCGCTAAAACGAACAGCAGCATAACGGCGGCGCGAATTACTGAATACCCAAGACCCACCATCAGCATAAACAGCCATAAAAGTAAAAGGGTGATCACAAAGGCTACGCCGCGTCGCACCTTTAAAAATCGCAAAAGTCCCATGATAGCTCCGGCGAGCACAGTCATGTGCAGACCGGATACCACCAGCAGATGGGAAAGTCCGCTTCTGCGAAAATCCTCCTGCACGCTTTCGGAAAGCGAGGCGGTCTCGCCAAGACAAACACCGGCAAGAAGATCTCCCTCCGCGCCCGGCAAAGCCGTATGCATGCCGCTGAGCATTTTCTTGCGCAGCGTATCCGCCGTCCGTTCATACCACTTGGCATCACCGGCAGTGATTTCTGCTTTTTCACCGAAATACCCCAACAGAAAGATATCGTCTCCGTGCAGATACTGTTGTTCGGAAGAAGGTAAATACAACGATATCTCTCCGGCAATCGTGTCATACCGCGTGGGCGCAGTATCCGGATCAGCGAAGGACACGCAAAGCCGTGTGCCGACCGGCAGCACATCGCTCTCCATCACACTCGCATGATATAATTTAGAATTCCCCTTAGGCAACGTGGTCACCCGAACGGTCGCCAAAGCGGTCGTGTTATCCAATTTTTCGAGCGGCAGTACGGTTAGAAAATAGCGGGTATACACTGTTGCGGACGATAGGAGCACCGCGCAGGTGATCACCACCAAAACAGCTATACGCCGCAAAAGCGGCACACACAGTATCAGCAACAACATAACCGCAGCGACCGCCATCACCTGCAAGCCATACTGCTCATCTGTTCCAAGCAGCGCCAATGTAACGAAGAAGAAAACCAATGCAAACACATACAACGGTCTGCGCAATTCAGTAAAATCCATCAACCGTTTTTCTTTTTCGCCGCTTGTTTCATACGCTGTTCTTGGGACAATATCTTTTTGCGCAGACGGATGGTGAGCGGAGTAACCTCTACCAGTTCATCATCATTGATGAATTCCAATGACTGTTCGAGCGAAAGCACGGTGGGGGTGGTCAGGCGCAACGCCTCATCCGAACCGGAAGCACGCATATTGGTAACATGCTTTTTCTTACAAACATTAACAGCAATATCCTCATCCTTGGGGGATTGACCAACGATCATACCCTCATACACCGGCACACCCGCACCCACAAAAAGGGTGCCGCGCTCTTGCGCGTTATATAAACCGTAGGTGCTGGTCTCACCCGTTTCAAAAACCACCAGCGAGCCCTGCACACGCTGCGGGATCTCTCCTTTAAGCGGCTCATAGCCGTCAAATACGCTGTTCATAATACCGTTACCGTTGGTATCGGTCAAAAACTGCTGACGGTAGCCCATCAGACCACGCGACGGAATGCGGAATTCGAGATGGCTTATACCGGTATCCCTGGTACCCATGTTACGGATCTCTGCTTTGCGCGGGCCCAACTTTTCCATAACAGCACCGACGTATTGCTCCGGCACCTCGATCATTAAAAGCTCCATCGGCTCCAACACGTTGCCGGACGCATCCTCTTTATAGATGACCTGCGGACGGCTGACCGCAAATTCGTATCCTTGACGACGCATGGTCCCAATGAGAATGGACAGATGCAATTCACCGCGTCCCGATACTTCAAACGCGTCGGTGGAGTCAGTTTCCTTCACCCGCATGCTGACGTTGGTCTCCACCTCTTTGAAAAGGCGGTCCCTCAAATTGCGGCTGGTGACAAATTTGCCCTCCTGCCCCGCGAACGGACTGTTATTTACCATAAATATCATGGAAATTGTCGGTTCATCAATATGCACGAACGGCAGCGGCTCGATATGCTCAGGATGGCAGGCAGTTTCACCAATATTGAGCTCCGGAATACCGGTGACAGCAATCAGATCACCGAAAGTCGCGGTTTCATGCTCTGCGCGGTGCAGCCCCTCAAACTGGAACAGTTTACCGATACGGGCATGGGTGGTAGTGCCGTCTGCATGGCAAATGGTGACCGCCTGACCGTTTTTTACTGTACCGCGTTCCACACGACCAATACCGATACGACCCACGTATTCGTCATGATCAATATTGGAAAACAAGATTTGCAACGGCGCGTCAGGATCACCCTCGGGCGCGGGCACATATTGTAAAATTGCCTCAAACAACGGTTGCATATCACCACTGCGCGCCTGCGGATCAAGAGAAGAATATCCATCCCTGCCGGATGCATATACTACTGGGAAATCAATCTGATCGTCATCCGCACCCAATTCGATAAACAGGTCAAGCAGCTCGTCAATAACCTCCGCGGGACGCGCGCCGTCGCGGTCGATTTTATTGATAACCACCACCGGACGCTTACCCAGCGCAAGCGCCTTTTTCAGCACGAAACGAGTCTGCGGCATACAGCCTTCAAACGCGTCTACCAGCAGCAAAACGCCGTCCACCATCTGTAAAATGCGTTCCACCTCGCCACCGAAATCCGCGTGACCGGGAGTGTCTACGATATTGATCTTTGTATCGCCGTACATGACGGCGGTGTTTTTCGAAAGAATGGTAATACCACGTTCTTTTTCCAGATCACCGGAGTCCATCACACGCTCCGCCACCTGCTCATTGGTGCGGAAAACGCCGCTTTGATGCAACATTTGATCCACAAGCGTGGTTTTGCCGTGGTCAACGTGGGCGATGATCGCGATATTGCGTAAATTTTCTCTTTGTGCCATAAAAATACTTCCTTTGCATAATAGGGTAACACCTTAAATAAACCGCAGAATATTTTAACACAATATACATTCTTTTGCAAGACTCCATTGCAAACAGGTAAAAAATATGGTATACTGCGGCATATTGCGCAAAAAAGGGAGGGAATTGCATGGTTTTTGTTGTGATCACGTGTGTTGTTACCTGCGTAGCACTCATGCTGCTGGTATGCTTAAAGCCGTCCATGAAAATCGGCAAAAGGTCGCACAGCATCTATTGGATCGCCCCGCTTATCGGCGCGCTAATACTGCTGCTTTTGGGAAAACTCGGCATCACCGAATTTATCAGCGGACTTACCGCCGACACCGCCATGAATCCCATTAAGATCCTCATCCTTTTCCTCTCCATGACCCTTTTATCTGTATTTTTGGATGCCACCGGCTTTTTCAACCTGCTGGCAGCCGCGGTGCTGCGCCGCGCACAGTTCAGCCAAGAGCGACTGTTTATTTATCTGTATCTCATCGTATCCCTACTAACCGTTTTCACTTCCAACGATGTGGTGGTGCTGACCTTTACACCGTTTATCTGCTATTTTGCCGCAAACGCCAACATAAAACCGCTACCGTATCTTTTATGTTCGTTTGTCGCTGCCAACACATGGAGTATGACCTTACTTATCGGCAACCCCACCAACATGTATCTTGCTGCCAATATCGATTTCATGTCTTATCTCACAGTCATGTTTCTCCCCACCGTGTTTGCGGGTATTGTTTCGTTTGTTGTCTTGTGGCTGTTATTCCGCAAGCAGCTGCAAGAGCCGATTGAGCAAGGCTATCCACAGTTTACGGTAAAAGATCCGGTGCTGCTGATCATCGGCGTGGTCCATCTCGCAGTTTGCATCGTACTATTGGTGCTCTCTGCTTATATTTCACTGCCTATGTGGGGCATCGCACTTGGCGCACTTGTAAGCCTGCTGCTCATTTCCGGCATCTACTTACTGTGTAAAAAGCAACCACTCACCATACTCTTAACCACCTTCAAACGCGCGCCGTTTGAAACCGTACCGTTCGTACTCTCCATGTTTGCATTGGTGCTGTCCCTCGAAAAATACGGTGTCACCACCATTATCGCCGATTTCCTTTCCCACGGCAATGCGGTGTGGACATACGGGTTTGCATCCTTCTTTGCGGCAAACATTATCAACAACATTCCGATGAGCGTGTTATTCTCCACCGTCATCAATTCCCCTGCTGCCCTATATGCCGCGGTCATCGGCTCGAATATCGGCGCATATTGCACACCGCTGGGCGCGCTTGCCGGCATCATGTTCAAGGGACAACTCAAAGCCCATGGCGTCAAGCTATCCTTCCCGCAGTTTATCCGCTACGGCACTTTGATCGCTGTCCCCACCCTTACAGCAGCGTTGTTAGGACTATTGTGCACCATATAAAAAAAGTTCGTGTTGCTTTGTGGCAACACGAACTTTTTTTAGACGATAACGCCTTTAAAGCCTGCTTTTTGCAGTCTTTGAAGCATCTCTTCCGCATTTGCTTTTACAGCATACGCACCCACCTGCACGCGGTATAATTTTTCCGCCGCTTCTGGCTTTGCTTCCGCTTTTTTTGCCTCGGCATACGCAATACCGAGGGTTTTGAGGATACCCTTGGCGATCGCAATGCCCATGGCCTTCTGCTCAGCAACCGAGTCGATGATCTTCACATCGGTCTTGTTATCAAGAAACGCACATTCCACGATTGCGGCAGGCGCTTTGGTTTGTCGGATAAAACCGAAATAATCCTTCCCCTGCGCATTCAATTTAATTTTGATGCCGCGGCTGTTCTGCCCTGCCGCAACAACGGCATCCAGCACATTCTGCGCCAGCACCTTAGAAGCGCCGCCTTTGTAGTGATAAAACACCTCCGCACCATCACCACCGCCGGCATTGTTATGGATATCCAGCGCATAATCCGGATTGAACGCATTGCACTCCTTGATCTCATCGGTGAGAGGATCATTTTCGTCCTTTTTGCGGGACAACTTCACCTCGACACCATGTCTCATCAGCTCCGCCTCGCACGCAAGCGCAATTTGCAGGTTGGCATCCTTTTCTTTAATACCGTTTGCTGCTGCGCCGGGATCGCTGCCACCGTGTCCAACCCCTAAAAACACCTTTTTCGCCATATTCCTTTCTCCTTTCAAAAGTAAAATAGAGGTATCGAACATTTGTTCGATACCTCTATTTTTATGGTACACTATATTTTGATATTTGTCAAGTGGAGTTCGGCTTTGCCGAACTCCGACGAGTTTTGCGCTGACGCATTCTCGGGCGTCAGCTTTTGCCATAGGCAAAAGTACCGCAAAACATCGCATGGCGTCAGCAAGACAGTTCATGCGTGCCTACGGCGAACTCCGACGAGTTTTGCGCTGACGCCCGACAATGCGTCAGCGCAAAACATCTATGTAGGGAACACGCCATGTGTTGTTCCGTTATAGATATACAACTCCACGGATGGGTAAATATGCTATCGGGGATATCGAATCGAGGTTGCATTTTTATGGTTGCTGATTTTTCATGCCTACCACGTAACCTCTTTGCATAAATTCCTGCTAAGCAGGAATTTATAGGTCCTTCATCCATCTAGCATATAAAGCAAAAAGACCCCACCTTTTGGTGGGGGATTTATCATTGGAGATTCGAACCGAGGTTGCGTTTTTATGGTTGCTGATTTTTCATGCCTACCACGTAACCTCTTTGCATAAATTCCTGCTAAGCAGGAATTTATAG
>JAZUAN010000020.1:0-11013 GCA_045638005.1 Acutalibacteraceae bacterium
TCTCACGCAGCGTTTTCACGTCATTTGCAGTAAATGCCATTTTTCGTCCATCCTTTCAAAGCATCTTCAAAAATATCGATTACGCCTCAGCGGGAGCCTCTTCGACAGCTTCCTCTACCTTCTCAGCCTCTTCGGCAGCGGGAGTAGCGTCGCCCTGACGGCCTTCGATGATAGCGTCCGCCATGGTAGCGGCAATCAGCTTGACAGCGCGGATAGCGTCGTCGTTGCCGGGGATGACATAATCAACATCATCGGGATCGCAGTTGGTGTCAACGATAGCGATAACCGGAATACCCAGCTTCTTCGCTTCAGCAACAGCGATTTTCTCTTTACGGGGATCCACGATGAACAGTGCGCCGGGCAGCTTGTTCATATCCTGGATACCGCCGAGGAATTTTTCGAGTTTCTCAATCTCGTGACCGAGCTTGATAACTTCCTTCTTGGGCATCAGATCAAAGGTGCCGTCCTCAGACATCACTTTCAGCTGATGCAGACGAGCTACACGGCTGCGGATGGTGCGGAAGTTGGTGAGCATACCGCCCAGCCAGCGGGCATTCACAAAGTAAGCACCTGCGCGCTCTGCCTCTTCGCGGACAGAATCCTGCGCCTGCTTCTTGGTGCCGACGAACAGAACCGTTTTGCCCTCAGCGGACAGTTCACGGATGAACATATACGCCTCTTCGAGCTTACGGACGGTCTTCTGCAGGTCAATGATGTAGATACCGTTGCGCTCCGTAAAGATATAGGGAGCCATTTTGGGGTTCCAGCGGCGGGTCTGGTGTCCGAAATGGACGCCGGCTTCCAGCAGCTGTTTCATGGATACGACTGACATAAAACTTTTCCTCCTTGGTTTTTCCTCCGCAGCATTTTTGGGTCACCGCCCGACACTTTCGGGTTCGGCACCGACCGAAAAATGTATACCTGCGTGCGTTATGCCGACATAGTATATCACAGCTTTTTCCAAAATGCAAGCATTTTTATTCTTTTTTCTTCATCTTTTTATCCGAATAATCCGCCTAATATATTATTGCCGTTTTTGCGGGTGCACGGCTTACAGGCAGGCATGGGATGATTGACAAGCACCGTCTCCTCCCCTATCACCTCGATCTCCCGCCAACCAATCACAATATCGTCACACCGCCCCAGCAATCCAAGCAACCTCCCGCGCCCGTGTACCACAATAGCCACCAGCTCCGCCGTACAGGTATCCACCTCTACATCGTCCACGCACCCAAGCCTCTGTCCGTCGCACACATTGATTACCTCTTTATTATGCATGTCCGTAATTCTGCAGATCATAACACCACTCCTTTCTCTAATATATACAAGAAAAAGAGCGGGTATATCCCCCCTCTTTTTTTATCAGTCTGTCTTTCTCAGATTGACCATTTCATCTAATGCTTGTAAAAGGTTCTTATGTGCCGTTTCATGGCAAGCTTTATAGAGAGGTCTGGTGAGTTCATCTCTGATGATACCCCATATTGCATGTTTTCTGTCATAGCTCATTTGAGCATGGAGGAGGATATCAAAGGCTCTGCTTTTTGCGTTGGAATTATCCGCGATAAGATCTTCGCCGGAAACGCTTACTTTGTATTCCTTATCCGTCTGACCGCTGAACGAAACTGTAATTGTATTATTTTTAGCATCGTACGATTTCGTATATTCTATTTCTTCTTCCCCAGACAGTACTTTCAAATCGTCTGTATCCTTGAAACCGGTAAATTTGATTTCCCAGTTACGCGTTTGCGGTATCAAAGAAAGATCACCTTTGGCAGCCATCATAAATTCAGCGAAGTTTTCACTCCAATTGAAAGTATAATCGCTGGTTACGAATGCGCCGTTTTCGTACTCGCTTCCGTCGCCTCCGTCTTCATACAAGGTGAACTGATTGCTAGCGCCGGCAAAGACATAAATCGTCATATCTTCCTTATTGCCGAGCTTGTTGCTACCATCAAATTTTTCGGTAGGTACAATAGCACCCGCTTTCGCGAAAATCGGCACTTGATTGAGCGCTCTGCTCACAGTGATTTTCTTGCCGCCTCGGTATACAAGACCATTAAAGAAATCTATCCACATACCCTCAGGCAACCACACCTTGGTTTGACCCAAGTTCGAAACGCTATCCCCTTTGCTTGTAATGGGCGCAACGAAAAATTCGCTACCAAACCAATACTGATTGGGGACATTGTAAGCCTCGTCACACTCGGGATGGCTGTAATACATCGGCTGTATCATCGGTTTCAGTTCAACGTGATTGCGATAATTCATTGTGTAGATATACGGGAAAAGCTGGTGCCGCAAACGCAGATAATCTCCCGCGATTTTTTCGGCTTCGTAACCTAAATTCCAAGGTTCTTTTCCGGTAAAAGCACTGCTGCTTGAATGCAAACGGTTGATTGGCGAGAAAACACCCAGCTGCAACCAACGTATCTGCAATTCATCATCGCGATAGCCGTCCATATGACCGCCTATGTCATGGCTCCACCAGCTGTATCCCGCGTTGGATGCAGTCGCCGTGAAATAAGGCTGGAAATCAAGTGATTCCCAAGTAACGATCGTATCGCCCGAAAAACCAACAGGATATCTATGCGAGCCAAGACCGGCATAACGGGAGAAAAACATTGGGCGCTTGCCGTTGCGCATGATATCGCGTATATGTAAGTGGTTTAACAACCACAGCGGATTCATAACCTCTAACTCTGACGGCAGATGATTGTCGTCGTGAATCCAAGAATAATCCGTACCCTGCTGCCAATCCATCCACCAGAAATCTACGCCGTCCGCTTCGTAAGGATGATGTAGGATATCGAAATATTTTTCCATGAAATCAGGATTCAAGCAATCGAACTTAACTGCTTCGCCACTCTCAGGATCAACCCCGCACGCGGCAGCCATTTCCGGATACATATCTTCGTGCGCGCCCACACCGCTCGCCGGGTGCAAATTCAAGGCTGTTTTCAGATTATGCTGTCTTAAGAATGCAAGGAAAGCTTTATAGTCAGGGAACAACTCCGTATCCCACGAATATCCCGTCCATCCTTTCTTATGCCAGTCCATATCTACCACGGAAACTGAGAAAGGTATATTTTCGCTTTCAAAACGCTTCATCAAGTTGCAATATTCATCCTGTGTATACCGATGGAATCTGCTCCACCAGTTACCCAATGCATAGTCCGGCAGAAGCGGCGGTATTCCGGTGAGTTTGTAGAAATCGGCAATACAGTCAAGGTACTCATGACCATATCCAAAGAAATACACATCCGTACCTTTATTACGGCGGATATCAAACCAACCCTCATCGGTCAGCAGCATAGTATCGCTGTCGTCAATTACGGTATATCCGGCCTTAGAACATACACCGTCCTCAAGCTTAATACAACCATTCACGCCGTCAAGTGTAGAGGTGGTTCCTTTCAAATTCTGAAGTTTGTCGCCATATCTCCACTCCTTTCCGGCAAACTTTTCAAGGGTTATTTGCAAAGTTTGGGAGTCGAATACAGCATTTTCAAGATATGACAAACATAAATAATCGGTTTTGATAATCACCTTTCCGTTATGCTTTTCTACCGTAAAATCGCATTTGGGAAAATCACGGTAAAAAACCACTTGACTTGCCCTATCTTCAAAAACACCATCCGCGTTAAATTCCATACGAATCATTCGCGGCGTAAGTACAGAAAAACGATATTTATCCCCGCAAATGATGTTTTCATTCAGCGCCTTACCTTCAGTATGCCACTTGAATCTTTGAGTAATACTATTTCCCATGAATATCCTCCTAGTCATAATGCTTTGACAAATCCCATAGTACCCTAACCAGTTCATTGATCGGCAAAATCAGCAGAAGCTGCGGGCAATTTGCAAATGCAAATCCCTTTCGTCTATGGACAAAAGAAGTATAGCACAGTTTTTGCCAAAATACAAGCGTTTTCACTTTTTTTACCATCTTTTTATCCAAAAAAATCCGTGTAGGCACCCACCTTTACACCATCCAAGTTTCCAAATCGCTTGCCGCTATACATGGATGACATCTTTGCTATGTATGGGTGTCATTCAGCAGGTCATATATCCGCCATATATACAGAGAGCGGGTATACACCCGCTCAAAGCTGTCCTTTTATTTGCTGCAAGGCGCCTTTTTCCAGACGGCTGACCTGCGCTTGTGAAATACCTATCTCATCCGATACCTCTATTTGGGTTTTCCCTTTAAAGAAACGCAGATATAAAATTTTCTTTTCCCGCTCGCTCAAATTGTTCATAGCTTCTTTGAGCGCGATCTCGTCTAGCCAGTTGCGGTCATCGTTATGATCCCCCACCTGATCGAGCACATAAATAGTATCCCCGCCATCGGAATATACCGGCTCATACAAACTCACCGGTTCTACGATTGCTTCCAGCGCAATAACCACCTCTTCCCGCGGCAGACCCAATTCCTTCGCGATCTCGGTTGCGGTGGGCTCCCGTTGTTTTTCAGCAGTGAGCCGTTCTTTCACCTGCATGGCTTTATAGGCGGTATCCCGTACCGAACGGCTGATGCGGATACTGTTATTATCCCTGAGATAGCGGCGGATCTCGCCGATGATCATAGGGACAGCATAGGTGGAGAAACGCACATTCTGGCTGATATCAAAGTTGTCAATGGATTTCACCAGACCGATACAACCTACCTGAAACAGATCATCAAGGTTTTCGCCCCTGCCTGTAAACCGCTGCACAACGCTCAACACCAACCGTAAATTGCCGTTCACCATTTGTTCCCGCGCCTGCTTATCCCCTTCACGGATACGGTGCAAAAGCGCCGTTTTCTCCTTCTCGCTGAGCACCTTCAACGTTGCGGTATTGACACCGCATATCTCCACCTTGTTGTACACGTAAGCCGCCTCCTTTTCATACTGTTTTCAGTATGGTCGAAGGCAGGTTTTCCCATACAGGGAAAGTGTGTTTCTATTTGGAAATTTATTCCGCGCGTTCTAAATCCCGCTTTAATCTGCGAATGATCTTTTTCTCCAACCGCGAGATATACGACTGTGATATGCCGAGCAAATCAGCAACCTCCTTTTGTGTATGCTCCCGCTGTCCGTCAAAACCATAGCGCATCTGCATGATAGTCTGCTCACGCTGTGTAAGTCCGGCAACGCATTCCCGCAACAGCTGTCGCTCCGCTTCCTGCTCCACCCCTCTGTGCACCTCGTCAGGATCGCTGCCAAGAATATCCGATAACAGCAATTCATTACCGTCCCAATCTACATTAAGCGGCTCATCAAACGACATTTCGTGCTTTTGTTGCGCCGTTTTTCGTAGATACATCAGTATCTCATTTTCAATACAGCGGGAGGAATAGGTGGCAAGCTTAATGTTTCTGTCCGGGCAAAAAGTGTTGACCGCCTTGATAAGCCCGATAGTACCGATGGAGATCAGATCCTCCAACCCCACACCCGAACTTTCAAATTTGCGGGCGATATACACCACCAATCTGAGGTTGTGGGTGATGAGCGTTTCTCTGGCGCGCGGATCACTTTCCCGCATACGCGCAAATACCACCCGCTCCTCCTCGGGTGTGAGAGGCGGCGGCAACACGTCTGTACCGTTTATGTAATAACATTCCTCACCCTTCCAAAAACAGCGCAGCCGCCAAAACAGCCACCTAAAAAAAGCAAACATATATCCTCTACTCCTATCTGCACAAATCGCCGATATCGGTACCGACCAAAGCCACATATTCACCGTTCAAAAGTCCCTCACTCACCGCAAGAAAGCTACCGGTGATATCTTTTTTTGCACCGCCCTCGTCGGCGATTGCCATATATTCCGGTTGAAACGCAGGTAAAAGTCCTTCTCCGCCCAAGCTTTTAAACGGTATAAACCGCAACTTTACCGCAGTAGCATCGGTATCCCGTTGCTGCCATCCCACAGGTAAAATGTCCTTTGCAGCCACCGCATCAATAACAGCGGCAGGCTTGCCGGAAAACGGCTCTTTGAGCGTGCAACCGGTATCGTATAAGCAGCTGCACACCACGTTTTTGCCTCCATGCCGTAAGAAAAGGGTATATTTCCCTCCGCGCGGCACCTTTTTGCGGTTAATGTGATCAAAAAGACATACGGCGCCATAGCTTACAGCGGTAAACACAATAAGCAAAGAAGCGGGTGCGTCATAATATACCACACCGTTTACCACCCAAAGTCCCGCAGGGGACACAAAATACCACAGCATATTAGCCACCCCCGCAAACACCGCACCCAGTACAGCAAAGGTCAGCACATCACCAAAGAAACGACGCCATCCGACAAACGGAAATGCAATGCGAGCAAGTAATAGGGTACCGCCTATGCGTATCAGCAATGCCTGCCACCAAAAAAGCGGCGGTAAAAACAAAGCACAGCTGCCCACAGCACCGCAAAACGCACCCAACAGCAACCGCTGTTTTTTGACCGGCGTTTTCCGCAAGCGCGCCGTCGCGGACAGCAGCAAAAAATCCACCCATAAATTTAAAATCACCAATACGTCTATGTATATAACCGGCATCGTTATCACTCCGCTCATTATTATATACGGCGAAAGCAAAAAATCCTGCCGAAACAAGGCATGCGGGAAAATAAAAAAACGCCGCGAGAATTTTTCTCGCGGCGGATCTTTTATATTTTGATTAAAGCGGCAACCGATTGATGTTGAAGTTATGTGTTGCAATAGGCCATGTTTCGATATATTTCGCACACAGCTCATCCACATTTTTCGCGATAATCGCGCTTTCAGCGTTTGCCTGCCACAGCTCTTGACCGGTGCCGGCGTAGTACATCACGTGATAACCGTAGTCGGTCTGCACGACCTGCGTGTCGCCTTCTTTGCGTGCGTCGTCAAACAACCAATCGTTGAACTCTTCGATCATCTCGCCCTCGCTCACATTTTCATACAAGCCGCCGATGGTGTTAGAGCCATCATCCTCGGAATGCTCGTCTGCGAGTTTTGCAAACGACTCCTCGGTCGCCTCGCCCGCTTTCCATTCAGCAAGCAGCTGATTGGCTTTCGCTTCTGCTTGCTCGGAAGTAGAGCAGGTTTCCTCCGACAACAGAATATGGCGCACGTTGCGCAGGTCACTCTCTGCAAGGGTCGGCAAGGCGGTCAGCACGTACACTTCATAAGCGCTGCCGGTATCTCTCGTATATATGTCCCCTACCTTGCGAGCGGCCTCGAATGCCCATGCCATAAAGTTGTCACCATCAGTATAATACATACCGGTCTTGGTGCCGTTTTTAAGCTCGGTAGCAGCCTGTTCCTCGGTTGCGCCAATAGTGATCAGCATCTGCGTAGCATATGTGTCAAACTTGTCACTACCGCCTTGCTTCAACGCATCCGCAACCGCTTTTGCGGTTGCCGCATTATCATACCAGCCTCCCTTACCGTACGGAATGGAAAGGCTCTTGTAGTTGACGGTTTTGAAGTATTTCTCATTCTCTTTAAAATAGGCTTCAAGATCCGCATCGGTGATGTTCATCTCATCCACCGTTTTCTCGTACATCTTTGATGCGAGATTGGTCAGCTCCAACGCCTGCTTCAAATCATCCAAGGTCAAGCCAAATGCAGCAGAATATGCAGAAATATCCAGTGTGGCGAGGTACTCGTTGAATTCGGTGGTTTCTTCCTCAGTCAACGTAACGCCCTGCTCCTTTGCCTTTTCAGCAAACAGCAGCACCTGACGCATATTGGTCTGCGCTTCTAATTTGAAGAACTCAAACCAAGAAACGCCGTCACGCAGCATCTGTCTTTTGAGAGAAGTTTTGGAATCAATACCCAGATCACCGTAGTTTTGCAGATTAGTCTCGTAGGAAGAATAAATGTAATATGCCATCATCTGTCCGGTGACTTTATAATTTTCAGTCTCCATGGCCACCGTCTTACGCAGATACCAAGGCTGCTTGACGATCACACCAAAAAACACACCCAGCAGAATACACACCACCGCAACCAGAGCGATACCCGCAATTATGAGCGGTCTGCATTTACGGATTTTTTCCTGCCTTGCGGCTTTTTTTGCCATTTTTTCTCTTTCAGCAATCTTCTGCTGTCTGCGCTCTTCGCGCACCTTTGCACTCTTACCCATGTTTATATCTCCTTAATTCCGCGTTGCCGCAATTATTTGTATTCTTCGCTTTCCACCGTGACTTCGTAGCTGATCTCGCTGAGCGGATCATCCGCGATTTGCACATACTTCTCAGGAATAAACAACTCGTACGTGTTGTAGCCTCGCCTGATCACATAGTAATCTTTATTCACCTTATTAGTGGATGCCGACGCGATTACTTCATCATCACCGTTCAACAACTTTACGTAAATATGGGTGGGATGCTGCGACGTATCCTCGGCATTTGCAAAGTTGAAATGGACATACATACCGCCGTTCTTGGTGTAATACGCTTCGGTAATAGCAGCAGAAATACCCTTATCGGACATTTCAGCGATCGCCATATTATCAAGGAAGTAGGTCATGCCCTCTTTGGCATCCATACCACCCACAGCAGCCTGCGAAACAGATAAAAACACCGCAGCAATCACAAGAATGCCGATCATAACCAATACAATAATGGTCATCTGCTTACTATCGCTGTCGGAAGTCAACCGCTTCTTCGCTTCATCGCGCAGTTGCTTGATCTGCTCCTTTTTTTCTGCTCTACGAGCGGCTTTTCCTTGCCGTTCAATCTCCGCTTTCTGCTGCGCGGTCAACACCGGCGCATCGCCTAAAATGGAGTTTGCTTGTATTTCCTCCGCTTGATTGCGGTCTTTCTTGGACATACGGTTCATTCCCCTCGTTATACTGATTTATATAGTTTATCACACATCTGGGTCAAAAGTAAAGTCTATTCACCGAAAATTCACGAAAAAACTCCTTTGGAGAAATATCCAAAGGAGTTTTTTCAGTATTTTTACCGAGAAACCACGTTTGCGGAAGCGTTAGAGCCCCAGCTGTTGAAGCAGGTCGGGCCGGGCTCTGTATCCGGATTGCCGCTGTGATGCAGTACCGGTTCCTCCAATTCTTCGATACGGTCCAATTTACCGTCAAGATATTGCAAAAGACGTTCACGGCAGTCCCGCACGCGGCGGGCAAGACCGCCCAGCGGATTAAACAGCACCTGTTCCATCACATACTGGAACGCGCCGGGGTTATCGGACGGCAGGGTGTTGCCGTCTGCGTCCGCCCATTCGTCCATATTAAATGTGTATACATGATCGCAAGCAACATTCCACGCTTTCAAGAAGTATACCACCCATTTATACATACCCATGGGTCCTACCGGCAGGATAAACGCGATTTTCTCATCACGCTCTTTGGCAAGCTTGATCTGCATAGCAATCTCATGACCCATGTAAGTCTCAAACTCAGCCAAGCTATCGCACTTGACCGGTTCAAAGTTGTCATTCCAAAACGCCTGACGGTCACAAACCGTCTCGGGTGCGCCGATGCATGCATCGATTTTCTCGAAATCCCAACCCGCGGGATAAAAGCCCTCTAACGCAGAGCCTTTTACTGTAGAATTAAAGTTCATTTTTTATTGCTCCTTTCAAGGTAACAGTCGTTTGGTTGTGCCCTTTAAATACACCTGACATTGACGGAAGCCTTCCGCATAATCAGCACCGCACTGGAAGCCGCGGTAACGACAGCAGGTCTTCACCATGTCGGGGAAGTCGATGCCATCGTGGTCACGCATCCACACGATTTGGGATTCGTGGCAGTTAAGCATTTCAAGCTTTTTGTCAATAAACGGTGTCACATCTACATATTCGGTAGGATTGAAATTGACCCCCGCGAGCGTATCCATATAGTAGATGGGGGTCAGGCGCGCAGCGCCCTTTTCTTTGGTTTCATAATGCGGCACCGTCGCGGTAAAGCACGCATCAAACACCAAACGAGCGGTCGCCACGTTCTTTACATTTGAGCAACGTTCCCGCACACGCGATCTCCATATCATCGGGATGGCAGGAAATCACCAATACTGTGTACATATACCATACCTCCTTTTAAAAATAGTATAGCAATATCTCTCTTACATTTCAGTATAAAATCGGGTATAATACTTATACAATCAGACAAAGAGGTAATAGCATGAAAGATGATTTTACACATTTAAGCTTTGAAAGAGTTTTCAATATTGAGAAGATCATCACCATCTTTTACATGGAGCTTTCCAAAAGTTTTTGCTATGAGGGCGAAAAACATGATTTTTGGGAAATGGTATACATTGACAAGGGTGAAATGGTGTGTACCGCCGACAAAAATAAATTCCTACTCAAAAGCGGCGAAATGACCTTTCACAAGCCGAATGAATTTCACAATCTGTCGGGCAACAATGCCGTGGCACCCAACGTAAGTATTCTGACCTTTGAATGTAAAAGCCGCGCCATGAAGCAGTTTGAAGGAAAAATATTCCGTTTAAGTGCACAAGAAAAATCCCTACTGTCCGCTCTGTTCAGCGAGGGGCTTTCCTGTTTCAAGTTGGAAGACGAGCACAATCCGCTGCTGCAAAAACTACATAAAATTAAGGGTGCGCCCTTTGGCAGCAGCCAAATGACCAAAAATCTGTTAGAGGTCTTTTTGATCAAACTTTCCCGCAACACAGCCGTCGTCACCAAAAGCATGCGCCGCAGTTATAAAATAGACGGTGTGGACGTTCCCTATCAGGTCAAAGAAATTATGGAATACCTGCACGGCGCGATTTACGGGCGGGTGACCATTGCCGATATTGCCAAAGCGCTGGGCAAAAGTGAAAGCACCGTCAAACAGCTTTTCGCGCAGTATCACAAGGACGGTGTTATCCGCTATTACACCTCTCTCAAAATCAAAGAGGCAAAAAAGCTCATCCGCGAGGGACGGTATAACATGACCCAAATTGCGGATATGCTACATTTTGACACACCGCAGTATTTTTCCAAATGCTTTAAACACTACACCAAAATGACACCCTCAGAATATAAAGCGTCTATTATGTAAAAAAATAAAAGCACTCCTTACGGAGTGCTTTTAT
>JAZUAN010000021.1:0-7977 GCA_045638005.1 Acutalibacteraceae bacterium
GAGCGCAGAGATCCGTGAGGAGATCGTCACCATTTCCACCGCGCTTGCGGAAAAGATGCTGGAAAGAGAAATCAAGCCTGAGGATCATCAGCAGCTTATTTCCTCTTTCATGCAGGAAATAGGAGAAGACAATGACTGAAACTGCTAAGGAATACGCAGCCGCTTTATTTCTGCTCGCACGGGAAAGCGGTTTGGAAACCGCTTTTGCCGACGCCTTAACAGCGGCGAAAGCACAGTTAGATGAAAATCCTGCATATATAGATATGCTTGCCTCCCCCGTTATCCCAAAGTCGGAGCGCATGAACGCGCTCAAAGCAGCTTTTGCGGATATACTGCCGGATGAGGTGTTGGTTTTCATACAATTGTTGTGCCAAAATGGGCATATCCGCAGTTTTCACGCTTGCTACGATGCCTATATGGAGGCATATCGGGATATGCAAAAAATCTCGGTGGCACACATCACCAGTGCCGCCCCTCTCAGTGAAACGGAAAGGGAAAGCTTAGTGCAAACGCTTTGCGCCCAATCCGGTCACACCGTCCGTGCAGAATACACCGTTAATCCCGCTCTCATAGGCGGCATCACAGTGGAAATCGACGGCAAAGTGTTGGACGGCAGCCTTAAAAACCGCTTGCGCGAACTGAAAGAAGTGATAAGCACATGAGTAATAAACCAGCTGAAATCAGCAGTATTATCAAAGAACAAATAAAGCAGTATCAGTCTCACGTGGAAATGGCGGAGACCGGTACGGTTATTTTGGTGGGCGACGGTATCGCCCGCGTATACGGACTGCGCAGCTGTATGGCAAGTGAGCTGCTGGAATTTGAAGACGGCAGCTTCGGTCTTGCGCAGAACTTGGAGGAGGAGACGGTATCCGTCGCACTCCTTTCCAATCAAAACAATATCCGCGAAGGCAGCGTGGTCAAGCGCACCGGTCGCGTGTTGTCAGTGCCGGTCGGTGAAGCGATGATCGGTCGCGTTGTGGATGCACTCGGTCAGCCCATCGACGGCAAAGGACCGATTGCTACCACCCAAACCCGCCCCATCGAGTCGGAAGCACCCGGCATTATTGAAAGAAAAAGTGTTTCTGTGCCGCTGCAGACCGGTATCAAAGCAATCGACAGCATGATCCCGATCGGTCGCGGACAACGCGAACTCATCATCGGTGACCGCCAGACAGGTAAAACGGTTATCGCGGTAGACACCATTATCAATCAAAAAGACAGCGATGTGATCTGCATTTATGTTGCCATCGGACAAAAGAGTTCCTCGGTGGTACAACTTGTAAACGAACTTTCTGCCGCGGGCGCGATGGACTACACCATCGTGGTTTCCGCATCCGCATCCGAAAGCGCACCGCTGCAATATATCGCGCCCTATTCCGGTTGTGCGATGGCAGAATATTTCCGTGAACAAGGCAAGGATGTTTTGATCGTGTATGACGATCTTTCCAAGCACGCGGTGGCATACCGCGCACTCTCTTTGCTCATCCGTCGTCCTCCGGGTCGCGAAGCGTATCCCGGTGACGTTTTCTATCTGCATTCCCGTCTATTGGAGCGTGCCGCTTGTGTGGCGCCCGAATACGGCGGCGGCTCTATCACCGCTCTGCCCATTATCGAAACCCAAGCCGGTGACGTTTCCGCGTATATTCCCACCAATGTTATCTCCATCACCGACGGACAGATCTTCTTAGAGACCGAACTGTTCCATGCAGGTATTATGCCGGCTATCAACCCCGGTATTTCGGTCAGCCGCGTCGGCGGTTCCGCACAGTTGAAAGCCATGAAAAAGGTATCCGGCGAACTGAAATTGCTGTATTCACAGTATCGTGAACTGCAAGCATTCGCACAGTTCGGCAGCGATCTCGACGCGGACACCAAAGCGCGCTTAGCGCTCGGTGAACGCATTGTGGCTGTTTTGAAGCAAAAGCGTAATTCCCCCGTACCGGTCGGCTGTCAGGTGGCGATTATTTATGCCGTTATCCACGGTTTCTTGGATACTGTCGCGGTCAACAAAGTGAACGACTATGAAAATCGTCTGTTTGACAAACTGCAGCACGATCACAAAGCTTTACTCGACCGCTTTGCAGGTGGCTATTTTGAGGACAGCGACGTGGAAGAACTGGAAGCCGTACTCAAAGGAATGCAGGGGTGATTACGCATGGCTGATACAAAAGCACTGCGCGGGCGTATCAAAAGCGCGAACTCTACCCTGCATCTGACCAAGGCCATGGGACTTGTGGCATCTTCTAAAATCCGTCGTGCCAACGACGCTATGTTAAAAGGGCGGGAATATTTGGCGGCATTCCAAAACGCCATTGACCTACTCACCGCTTGCACTGAATGTGAAAAAAGTCCGTTCATGCAGGTAAGAGATAGCGATAGAACTCGTTTCATCGTGATCGCAGGTGACCGTGGCATGGCGGGCGGCTATAACGCAAATATCTTTCGACTGATCGCCTCCCTCCCCTCTGCTGACATTATCCCGATCGGTAAACGCGCTTGTGACCGTTTCGGAAAAGAAGCAATTTCTTCGGAGATGTATACTTCCAAAGATGCTTCTGCCCTTTCAAAGATGCTTTGTGCAGACTTTGCGGCAGGGAAATTTGATAAGCTTGGCATTATTTCTACCAAATATGTTTCCATGATGACCCAGGATGCAACCGTCAGCTGGGTTTTACCGCTGACAAGGTGTGAGGCTTCACAGGATACCGGCATTATCTTCGAGCCGAATGAAGCTGAGGTTTTGGAACAGGTTGTGCCCGCTTACGTCACCGCCTGCATCATGGCAGCGGTACGCGAGAGCTTTGCAAGCGAAGTTGCCGCACGCCGTATGGCGATGGATTCCGCCGGTAAAAATGCACAGCAAATGATTGACAATCTGCAGCTCGAATATAATCGTGCACGGCAAAGCGCCATCACGCAGGAAATCACCGAAATCGTTGCCGGCAGCGGCAGCTAAGAAGGAGTGTTTCACTTGAAGGATTTGCATATCGGCACTGTCGCACAGGTCATGGGACCTGTTGTAGACGTGCGATTTGAAGAAGGCGGTCTGCCCGCCATTTATAACGCGCTCACCGTGCCGGTGGGCGACCGCACCCTGACCGTTGAGGTGGCGCAGCACATCGGTGACAGCACCGCCCGCTGCATTGCTATGGCATCCACCGACGGTCTCACCCGCGGTACCAAAGTTACCGATACCGGTAAGCCGATCAGCGTGCCGGTCGGCAGAGAGACGCTGGGGCGTATTTTCAATGTACTCGGAGACGCTGTAGATAATCAGCCCGCACCCGAAAATACCGAACGCTGGGATATTCACCGTCCCGCTCCCGCGTATGCGGAACTTGCTACCTCTACTGAAATTTTGGAGACCGGCATCAAGGTTATCGACCTGATCTGTCCCTATTCCAAGGGTGGTAAGATCGGTTTGTTCGGTGGTGCAGGTGTTGGCAAGACGGTTCTCATCATGGAGCTGATCAACAACGTTGCCAAACAGCACGGCGGTCTGTCCGTGTTCACCGGTGTTGGCGAACGCACCCGTGAAGGCAACGACCTTTACAATGAAATGAAGCAAAGCGGTGTTCTCAACAACACAGCTTTGGTATACGGTCAGATGAACGAGCCGCCCGGAGCGCGTATGCGCGTGGGTCTCTCGGGTCTGACCATGGCAGAATATTTCCGCGATACTGAGGGTCAGGACGTTCTTTTGTTCATCGACAACATTTTCCGCTTTACCCAGGCTGGTAGTGAGGTTTCCGCGCTACTTGGTCGTATGCCCTCCGCTGTTGGTTATCAACCGACACTGGCAACCGAAATGGGTGCGCTGCAAGAGCGTATTACATCCACCAAACGCGGTTCCATCACCTCGGTGCAGGCAGTGTATGTCCCCGCTGACGACTTGACCGACCCCGCACCCGCTACCACCTTCGCGCATCTGGATGCAACCACTGTTTTGTCCAGAAGTATCGCCTCACAGGGTATCTATCCTGCGGTGGATCCGCTGGAATCTACCAGCCGTATCCTCTCCCCCGATATTTTGGGCGAAGAGCATTATCGCGTTGCGCGTGAAGTGCAGCGTATTCTGCAAAGATACAATGAACTGATGGACATCATCGCTATCATGGGTATGGATGAATTGTCGGATGATGACAAGTTGCTGGTACAGCGTGCCAGAAAAATCCAACGTTTCTTGTCCCAGCCGTTCTATGTATCCGAGAAATTCACCGGTATCCCCGGCACGTATGTACCGCTTAGCGAAACTATCCGCGGCTTTGCCGAGATCATCGACGGCAAGCACGACGACCTGCCCGAATCCGCATTCTTGTTCGTGGGTACCATCGATGAGGCAGTAGAAAAAGCAAAGAAGGCATCTGTATGAAAACCTTTCGCTTAATTGTTTCCTCCCCTGACGGCAACGTGTTTGAGGGAGAAATTGCACAACTGATCTTACGCGGCGCTAACGGCGATCTTGCTGTGATGGCCGGACACATCCCCTTTATCACGCCGGTCATGCCGGGCGTTTGCCGTATCTTTGCAGAAGACGGCAGTGAAACCGTCGCCAAAACAGCAGGCGGTCTTTTGACCGTCTCAAGCGACGAAGTGACGCTGTTATCCGACAGTTTCACCCTATAAGAATATTGCTTTTCCTAGGCGGCGCGGTTAGATATCGCGCCGCCTATTTTTTTTACAAGGAGAATACCTATTTAACGCAAAACAAGCACAAAGAGGTACCCCAAAGGGTACCTCTTTGTGCTTGGCTGGGATGGCTGGAATCGAACCAGCACGGGCAGAGTCAAAGTCTGCTGTCCTACCACTAGACTACACCCCAATATTTAGTTCGGTTGGGATAAAAGAATTATCCTATTAAAAAAGACCTGTCTTGCGCTGCAAATGAACATTGTAAGGCAGATCTGTTTTTATAAAATGGGGTGGGTGATGGGACTCGAACCCACGGTCTCCAGAGCCACAATCTGGCGCTTTAACCAACTAAGCTACATCCACCATATGGCGCCCCTGAAGGGACTCGAACCCCTGACGCTCTGCTTAGAAGGCAGATGCTCTATCGAGCTGAGCTACAGGCGCGTGTTTGACGCCCTCAGGCGTGATCAACATTTGGAGCGGGTGATGGGAATCGAACCCACACAACCAGCTTGGAAGGCTGGGGTTCTACCACTGAACTACACCCGCGGATCAAAGCGTTGATAATGATACCACAACTACGCCGTTCTGTCAAGTGAATTCGGGCATTTTTATTCTTTTTTTATACATATTTATTATCATTCGACCGTTGCTGCGGTTTGAAGCGCTTGCAGCAAGGCGGAATACTTTTCAAAATCATATATACGGATATCGGTATCTGCGTTTTCGACAAAAGCAGCATAGATGTGTGCTGCTTCACGCTTTGTATCGACGTACCGTTCAAAAAGCTCCGCATGTAGCGCAGCCACCGTTTCCGCACCGTCCTTTTCCCCACTCAAAGCACGCAGCAGATCCAATACCTGATTGGCAGAAAGGTGCAGTTGACCCGCGGGAAAGGATATCGTCACCCCTGCATCATCGGTATATTGGAGTGCACCGTCCAACGTTACCGTCGCGCCGTCTCCGTAATATTCCAGCATCTGTTTTAACCCTTCAAAGGTGATATCCGCATAATATTCAGCCTGCAAGGATTCCTTTAAGACGGCGGCACCATCTCGTTTGTACAGCGCCATCAAATCCCCATCCGTGATAGGCTCGGTTTTTATTACGCCTTGCGGCTCAATGTGCAATACCGTTAGAAAAGCGTTCTCCCCCTCTTCTAACACGCATACAATTCGAAGCGGCTCAGCAATCGGTAATGCCTGCTGCTCCCCTATCTGTCGTCCTCCTTGTCCTTCTACCGCCTCGACTTTTCTGATACGGTTTACGGTCGTCGTCCCTAACAACAACAGCACGGACATAAAAATCGGCAACAATATGGTCATCTTTTTCTCAAATGACACCTCTTTTAACTGTATTTTTCGCATATATAATACTCTCCAAAATAAAACACAAAAAAATTAAAAAACTTGCAAAAAAGTATTGACAAATTTAAAACTTTGAATTATTATAATGTTGTAATCATTCAAAGAAACGGAGGGACACGGATGAACGACCAACAATTGATGCAAATACTCAAAGAACATGGACTACGTCCAACCGCGCAGCGGGTTGCATTGTATCGGTATCTTTTGGAACATCCGGAGCATCCCACCGCTGAGAAGATTCACGAACATCTGCAACTCCCCTGCTCCTTGATGACTATTTATAACGGTTTGGATGCGTTAGCGGATGCGGGACTTATCCGCATCGTGACCATTGAACCGGGCATCAAACGCTTTGATGCCACCGTTAAAGAGCATGGGCATTTCCGCTGTACAACATGTGGGTCAGTATATGATTTCCCATTTGTGCCGGAAAATACGCAGGTGTCACATCTAGACGGTTTTCAGATATTGGATCACGATTTGTACTGTTCCGGTATCTGCCGCAGCTGTCTGACAGCTGAATAAATTTTAAAAATTATTTTTTGGAGGAAAATGTTATGAAAAAGTATGTCTGTTCTGTATGCGGTTACGTTCACGAAGGTGAGATGCCCGAGGGTTTCACCTGCCCCCAGTGCCACGTCCCTGCTTCTAAGTTCAAAGAGGTCGGCGGCGGCGAAAAAACCTGGGCTGCCGAGCATGTAGTCGGCGTCGCGAAGGGTGTTGACGAGCGTATCATCGAGGGTCTGCGTGCAAACTTCGAGGGCGAGTGCAGTGAAGTTGGCATGTATCTTGCCATGGCGCGTGTTGCCCACCGCGAAGGCTATCCCGAAATCGGCCTTTACTGGGAGAAAGCCGCTTATGAAGAGGCTGAGCACGCCGCAAAATTCGCCGAATTGCTCGGCGAAGTGGTGACCGACTCCACCAAGAAAAATTTGGAGATGCGTGTTGACGCTGAAAACGGCGCTACCGCCGGCAAGTTTGAACTCGCTAAAATGGCGAAAGAGCTGGGCTTGGACGCTATCCATGACACCGTACACGAGATGGCTCGTGACGAGGCAAGACACGGCAAAGCATTTGAGGGACTCCTCAACCGCTATTTCGGTTAAGTAACAGCAAAACGGGCAACCCAACCATAGGTTGCCCGTTTTTTTAAAGAAAGGGGTATTTTTGTGTTAGATCAAAAAGTCATCGAACTGTTGAACGATCAGATCAACAAAGAATTTTACAGCGCATACTTATATCTGGACATGGCAAACTTTTATATTGATAACGATCTGGATGGCTTTGGTAATTGGTATACCGTTCAGGCGCAAGAGGAACGCGACCACGCGATGCTGTTCTTGAAATACCTGCAAAACAACGGTATCAAGGTAACCCTCAAAACCATCGATCAACCGGACAAGGTTTTTGAAAAACCTATTGATCCCCTGCTCGCCGGTGCGGAGCATGAGCGGTACGTCACCGAGCTTATCCACAATATCTATGACGCGGCTTACAGCGTTAAGGATTTCCGCACCATGCAATTCCTCGATTGGTTTGTAAAAGAGCAGGGCGAGGAGGAAGAAAACGCTGATAAGATGGTAGCGAAATTCAAATTGTTCGGCGACGACCCCAAAAGCTTGTATCTGTTAGACCAGGAACTCGGGGCACGCGTGTATACGGCGCCCAGTTTAGTGTTGTAAAAATGTAACAGCAACAAAGACTTGCTGAATCTATTTCTTTTTCCATTCTATTACAAACCTTTTGAAGATGTGCTATGATTTTACGTAGCACATCTTTTGTTTTATGGAGGAAAACACATGAAAAGAATTCTTGCGCTGCTTTTGGCAGCGAGCATCTTTTTCACCTTTACCGCTTGCGCGAAAAAGGGAGAGCAACAAACAACAGCTACGACGGTAACCACAGTCACGACTGCGAGCACAACTATTATCGGCGGCACCACCACGCTTGAGGGTACCCCCCAAGCGAGTGAGAG
>JAZUAN010000022.1:0-18708 GCA_045638005.1 Acutalibacteraceae bacterium
GCATCTTTCTCGATGTGAATTAACGGGTAAAGTGTTTGTGCTTGTTTCGTTGTTTAATTTTCAAGGTCCTACTTGCTGTTTTTCGCGGTGTCCCGCGAGACAGCTTTGTTATAATACCATCACTTTTCCCTTTTGTCAACACTTTTTTTCGTTTTTTTCAAACTTTTTTTAAAAAGGTATTTGTATATATAATACCTTTATAAAAGATAAATGTTATTATGCATTTTCACCATAAGACAACAAGAATAATCCTAAAAAACGGCATCGGAGTAATCCGATGCCGTTTTTGCATTATTTCTTTTGTTGGCAACCACAACCGCAATCATTACCGCTTTCTGCGGGCGGGAAAAATTCATTCACCGGAAAACACATTTTCCGAAAGATCTCGCAGGGACTTTCCGCGCCACCGCAATTACACTCTTTGCTCGGCATGCAAAAGTCATATACCGGCACCAACATCTGCACCTTGCGGATAAGCTGCACGATAGTGAACAAGCCAATGGTCACGAGTATCGCTTTCCCCTCTTCCGCTTCCACAAAGCATCCACCGTAGCGGTTGCAGATGCATTCAGGGATGCAGGTGCAGCAACAGCAGCACTTGCTTTCACACGCGTCTACAAGCTTAGCGTTCAAGATAACCGGATCAGCTACCTGCACGCAAGCCTTGGGCATATTGCGGCAGGGCATTTGCTGTGCATCGTTCTTATCAGCGCAATATTCGCTGCAAAACACCTTCACATTGCCTTCGCTACCATAGAGGATGACCTTTTTCTGATAGCTGGCAACGCCGCTTACCTCCGCGCAGGAATTGCCATGACCGGTAGAGATCTCCAAAACCACTTCAAAATAGAAGGTGATATCACAAGCATAATAGCCGCGGTTGAAGGGTAACGCTTCAACATCGATGTAAGTATTGATAACCTCTACCTTTTTGGGGCGCACGCTTACAGCGCGGTCGATGAGCATTTGATCCCGCTCGCAGAACAGCACCCGCATGTTTTCGATACAGTCCTTATCGCTGCAACTGTCGTACACCCGACCGGCGTCAATGCAAACCGCTTCCTTGCAGCCGTTATCGCGCATCATTCGATTATCTGCCATAAAAAATCCTCCCGTTACAAAATCTGATATGTGGTGCTGCACCGTGCGTGCGGCACTTCACTATCAAGATATGTAACGGGAGGAATTCGGTGCGTTAGTTTTTTGTGAGTTTTGCGAAATTGTTCATAATTTTTTTGGTACCCACCTTGTCAAAGGCGATTTCCAACAAGGAATCATTGCCCATGGGGGTGACCTTCATCACGGTGCCTTCGCCGAAAGTACCGTGGGACACCTTATCCCCCGGTTGCAGGGTGCAAGCTGCAGTCTGCGGCGCCGCCGTAAAGGTTTGACGCTTTGCTTGCGTACTGCCGATAGGTGATGCAGGGCGCATAGGCTCTGTTTTCGGCGCAGGAGTATAGCGACTACCGCCAAAGCTGCTGCCTGCACTACCGCCAAATGACACGCGCGGGCGGTCATAGTCGTTCGCGCGGCGGCTGATATCTTTTTGATCCAGCAATTCCGTCGGAATATCATTTAAGAAACGAGAAGGGCGATTATAGGTGGTTTGTCCGTATAGCATACGGCTAACCGCGTTGGAGATATACAGTTCTTCTCTGGCGCGGGTGATCGCCACATAGCACAAACGGCGATCTTCCTCCAATTCTTCCGGCTTATACATCACCTGCATACCAGGGAACACACCTTCCTCGAAACCGGGCAGGATCACCACCGGAAATTCAAGACCTTTTGACGCGTGCATGGTCATGAGAATAACCGAATCGGCGTTTGCGTCATAGTTGTCGATATCGGTAAGTAGAGCCATTTCTTCCAAGAAACCCGCCAAGGACGGATGCTCTTCCAAACTGTTCTGTTCATAGTTGATAATATTGGATGCAAGCTCGTTCAAATTCTCCACGCGTTCCGCCTCTTCGGGACCCGCCTGCTCCCACATGGCGAGATAGCCGGTGGATTCCAGCATAGTGCGGTATAAAAGGTGCAGCGAAACCTCGGGATCGTTGCTCATATCCCGCAGATTTTCGATCATGGAAATAAATGCGGACAATTTATTTGCCGCGCGGGAGAGTTCAGGGTACTGCGAGGCATGGCTAAGCACTGTATACAGCATCACACCATTTGCATCCGCAATTTCAGCCGCGCGCTCCACGGTAGTATCACCGATGCTGCGGCGGGGTTCATTGATGATACGGCGTAAACTGACACTATCCGCCGGATTATTGATCAATCGCAGATACGCCATCGCATCCTTGACTTCCTTAGTATCGTTAAAGCGATGGCCGCCAATGATACGGTACGGCACACCACTTTTGAGAAGCGCCTGTTCAATAGCGTTGGATTGCGCATTCGCGCGATACAAAACAGCAAAATCACTAAACTTCCGTCCAGCGGAAACACCGGACAGGATAGTCTCTGCCACAAAGCGACCTTCCGCCTCAGCGTTATCTACCGTGACATTTCGCAGCTGCTTTCCTGTGCCGTTTTGTGTCCACAGGGTCTTCCCCTTGCGGTTGACGTTCTTGGCAATAACCGCATTGGCGGCATCCAAAATGGTTTGGGTGGAGCGGTAATTCTGTTCCAAACGAATAACCGCACAATCCTTAAACTCATCCTCAAAATTCACAATACCGACAATGGTCGCACCACGGAATTTATAAATACTCTGGTCATCATCACCCACGACACAAAGATTACCGCTCCCCTCCGCTAAAAGGCTGACGAGGCGGTATTGGGCATGGTTGGTATCCTGGTATTCGTCCACCATAATATACGGATACCTGCGACGGTATTTATCCGCAATATCAGGGTTCTGTTCGAAAAGGTCAATAACTTTACACAGCAGATCATCAAAGTCCATCGCATCCGCTTCGCGTAAGCGGGCTTGGTACAGTGCATAGCAACGCGCCACCGCCTGCAAGCGAACATTCCCCTCGACCTCCGGGCGCTTTGCGTACATTTCAGGAGAAACCAGCGCATCCTTTGCGTGGCTGATTTCCGCGAGAACAGCACGGTGGCCGAGAAACTTTTCGTCGATATTGAGGGATTTCATACAATCCTTCATAAGACGGCGGCTGTCATCAGTATCATAAATAGTAAAATGCGCGGAATAGCCGAGCGCTTCACCATCGCGGCGCAAAATACGTGCACAGAAGGAATGGAAGGTGCTCGCCATCACTTCCTCGCCTTCGCTGCCAAGCATAGCAGACAGACGTTCTCTGAGTTCACCTGCCGCTTTGTTTGTAAAGGTGATAGCAAGAATTTTCCATGCGGGACAAGGATCCACCGCGAGCACCGCCGCCAAACGGTCGCTTATCGGAATTTCTCCCGCCGCACAGCGACGCAGTTCCTCTTCCTGCTCCGCACTCAAAAAGGGAGGCATTTCGGGAGAATGATACGCACTGCCAAAACGCACCAAATTCGCGATACGGTTGATGAGCACGGTGGTTTTTCCACTACCCGCACCCGCCAAAATGAGCAGAGCACCATCGGTATGAAACACCGCTTCTCTTTGACGTTCATTCATGCGAGAGAAAAAGCGCTCCATCGCCGCACGACGCAAAGAACAAAATTCTTGTTGGGTCAACATACAGTAACCTCCAAATGAAAAACGGAGGAGGACGACCTCGTCCTCCTCCTTGAAATATCGTATATTAGCCGAACAGGGTCAACAGAACACCTGCCGCAACAGCAGAGCCGATAACGCCTGCCACATTGGGACCCATAGCATGCATCAGCAGGAAGTTGCCGGGATTTTCGCTTTGACCGACCTTCTGCGCTACACGAGCAGCCATCGGCACGGCAGACACGCCGGCAGAACCGATAAGCGGATTGACCTTGCCGCCCGTGACCCAATACATCACCTTACCGAGCAATACGCCGCCGGCAGTGCCGAAGCTGAACGCGATAAGGCCAAGGCAGATGATGAGCAGGGTTTTAATCTGCAGGAACTGACTCGCGTTCGCGGTAGCACCTACGGTGACGCCGAGGCAGATGGTAACAATGTTCATCAATTCGTTCTGTGCAGTTTTGGAGATACGATCCACAACACCGCTCTCGCGCATCAAGTTACCGAGCATCAGCATACCTACGAGCGGCGCAGCGCTGGGCAACAGCAACACCACGATAATGGTAACCATGATCGGGAACAGGATCTTCTCGGTCTTGGAAACAGTACGCAGCTGGGTCATCACGACCGAACGCTCTTTTTTGGTGGTCAGCGCACGCATGATGGGCGGCTGAATGATCGGCACCAAAGCCATGTAGGAATATGCAGCAATAGCGATCGCACCGAGCAGATGGGGTGCGAGTTTGGATGTCAGATAGATAGCCGTCGGACCGTCCGCACCGCCGATGATAGCGATGGAAGCGGCTTCTTGCTGTGTGAAAGCCAAACTTTCAACACCGAGCAGACCAAGTGCACGCGCACCGAGGTAGGTGAGGAAAATACCAAGCTGTGCAGCAGCACCGAGCAGGAAGCTCTTCGGATTGGAAAGCAGAGGACCAAAGTCGGTCATCGCGCCGATGCCGAGGAAAATCAGCGGCGGGTAGATACCGAATTTAACGCCCTGATACAGATACCACATAAGGCCGCCTTGTTCAAAGTGCTGCCAGTAAGGTCTGATAGCAACTTTGGTGCCGTCTGCGACAGTTTTCACTTTGTATACGCTGCCGTCCGTATCGACGAGCACTTCCATCTCCACGCCGGAAGCGTTGGTGATGGTTTTGACCTGACTGTAATAATCAGGATTGATGGTGAGTTCTTCCTCATATACGGGGTATACCTGCTCGTATGTACCGTCTACATACGACTGCATTTCCGCCTGAGAGAAAGCCACGAGCGAATTGCGCTGCGGATCCATGACACCGCCCAAGGGCAGGTTGACAAGCAGCATACCAAAGGCAATGGGCAACAGCAGCAACGGCTCGAACTGTTTTTTGATCGCGAGGTACAGCAGTACACACGCAACAGCGATCATAATGAGACATTTCCAGCCGCCGTTTTCAAAATTGAACAACTGCGCCATGCCGGAGGAATGCCACAAATCAAGAAGTGCTTGTAAAAACTTATCCATGTTAGAGGACCTCCTTTACTCCGCGCGATCGATCTTTGTAATCGAATATCTCTGACCGGCAGGCATAGAAGCCGCAACAGCGGCAGCAATAACAGCAGTCTCTTCCGGTTTGATGCCGTTGCGCACCTGCGCAGAGGACATCACGGGACCAAGATCCACCGGTGCAGCCGCAGGAGCGGCTACAGGAGCAGCGGGGGCTGCGGGAACAACAGCCGCAGGAGCCTCTTGCTTATTCTCCAAAGAACCCATCACCACACCGAACGCTTTGAAAACACCGGTGAGCAACAGCAAAACACCAAAAACAACAACAAGACCAATCAAAATGGTCATACCGGCATCCCCCAGGATAGCGCCGGCAGATTCGGTTGCGGCTAAAAACAATGCCATAACAATTCCTCCAGATTCTATATTAACGAGCAAAAAGCCACCTTCCTGCCCATTATAAAATTCATGTATTATTATACGCGATATTGTCAAAAAAAGCAATGCCTTTTTTGAAGTTTGTCAGAAAAATGTCATCTGACTGGTTTCCGGCATGTCGCCGAGCACACCCAGCTGACGCAAAGACTGCGAAACGCTCTTATTGATGCCGCTGCGATTTTGCAGATCATCCTCCGAAATAAAGGGATCCTTCGGGTCACATGCCTCTGCGAGCTGAATAGCCGCAGGTTCACCGAGACCTTTGATGGATGCAAACGGCAGACGGATGCCGTCTTCCTCGGGAATGAATTTATACGGGTGGGATTTGTACAGATCAATCGGCAGGAACGCAATACCGCGCTGCATCGCCTCATACACGATGTGCAGCGTTTCAGCAAGCCCCTGCTCATTGGCGGTCGCTTCCTTGCCGCGGGAACGAATCTCATCCATGGTATTCTTGACGGTCGCCTTGCCGCGCATAACCGGCTCTGCATCAAAATCTTCGCGACGTGCGGTGAAGTATGCAGCATAGTATACCGCCGGCATGTGCACCTTATACCACGCCAAGCGCAAAGCAGCAATAACGTACGCCGCAGCATGCGCTTTGGGGAACATATACTTGATCTTCATGCAAGAATCAATGTACCACTGCGGCACATTGTTTTCCCTCATCGCGGTAAAATGCTCTTCGGTCAGCAATTTGGTCGCATTGCCTTTACGCACGATCTCCATGATCTTAAACGCCATCTTAGGTGGCAGACCTCTATGCATCAAATAGGTCATAATGTTATCACGGGTACCGATAACTTCGGAAATGGTACAGGTGTTTGCACGAATAAGATCTTGTGCATTGCCGAGCCACACGTCAGTGCCGTGGGACAGACCGGAAATCTGTAAAAGGTCGGCAAAGGTTTTCGGCTTACAGTCGAGAAGCATCTGTCGCACAAAGGGCGTACCCATTTCCGGCAAGGAAAGCGTGCCGGTCTCACAACCGATATCTTCCACCGTGACGCCGAGTGCTTCCGGAGAAGTAAACAGCGAATAGACCAACGGGTCGGACATGTCCACATCCATCACGCTCTTGCCGCTGTAATCCTCTAAATATTTATAGGTAGTAGGTACAACGTGACCGAGGTTGTCCAATTTTAAAATGGTGTCATGGATGGAATGGAAGTCAAAGTGGGTGGTAACCACGTCCGAATCGGTCTTATCAGCCGGATGCTGTACGGGACAGAAATCCTCCACGTCATAATCATCCGGCCCGACAACCATACCGCCGGGGTGCTGACCAGTGGTGCGTTTGACACCGGTACAACCAACCGTCAAGCGGTTGACCTCCGCATTACTGTACACCTGTCCCCGCTCATCCGCATACTTTTTCACATAGCCGTAGGCGGTTTTATCCGCAACGGTAGCGATGGTGCCGGCTTTAAACACGTGTCCGTCACCAAACAGCGTTTCTGTGTAGCGGTGGGCATTGGTCTGATATTCGCTGGCAAAGTTCAGATCAATATCAGGCGCTTTATCACCGTCAAAGCCCAAGAACGTTTCAAACGGGATCTCGTGACCGTCCCGCATGAGCGGCGCACCGCACTTGGGACAGTTCTTAGCCGGCAGGTCAAAGCCGGAGCCAACCGAGCCATCAGTGAAAAATTCACTGTATTTACAATGTTTACAGACATAATGCGGCTCTAAGGGGTTTACTTCCGAAATACCTGCCATGTTGGCAACGAAGGATGAACCGACCGATCCACGGGAGCCGACCAGATAGCCGTGCTCAACCGAATCGGCAACCAGTTTTTGTGCGATCATATACAAAACGGCAAAGCCGTGCTTGATGATAGAGCTAAGCTCGCGTTCCAAACGCTTTGCAACCAACTCGGGGACAGGATCACCGTATATCTCTTTGGCTCTGCCCCAGGTGATGCGTTGCAGATCCTCATCCGCACCCTCAATGTGCGGCGGGAAGGTGCCAAGCGGAATGGGACGGATATCCTCGATCATATCCGCAATCATATTGGGATTTTTGATAACCACCTCGCGCGCTTTTTCCTCGCCAAGATAGTCAAATTCTTTGAGCATCTCGTCGGTAGTACGCAGGTAAAGCGGCGCTTGCTGATCCGCGTCATCAAAGCCGTTACCCGCCATCAATATCTTGCGGTAGGCAGCATCCTCAGGATCAAGGAAATGCACGTCACAGGTAGCACACACCGGCTTTTTCAGCCGATCGGCAAGTTTGATGATCAAGCGGTTATAGTCGCGCAGTGCTTCGTTATCGGCAGCAGTACCGTTGCGCACCATAAACTCGTTATTGCCAATAGGTTGGATCTCCAAATAGTCATAGAATTCCGCAATGCGCAACAATTCCTCAAACGGTTTACCGTCAACGATCGCATGGAATAATTCACCCGCTTCACAGGCACTGCCTACAAGCAGACCCTCACGATGCTTTTCCAACATCGTGCGGGTAATGCGGGGATGACGGTAGAAGCAATGTAAATTAGACCATGAAATGAGTTTATACAAATTTTTAAGTCCTACATGGTTACGCACCAAAAGAATCATGTGATACGACTTGGATTTCTTGGGATCTACACCGGTGAGTTTTGTGTTGATCTCCTGCACCGCGGTAATACCAAAGCCTTTCATCGCACCAATCTCTTTTTGGAATATCTGCGCCAAAACACGCGCATCGTCACAAGCACGATGATGCTGAAAAGGCGGCAGTTCCAGATAATTTGCCACCGCGTCCAGCTTATGCTTTTTCAGATCGGGATACAGCGCACGACTAATCGGCACCGTATCGATGGAAGTATAGGGATACGGTATATTATGACGCATTGCCGCCGCCTGCAAAAAGGCGGTGTCGAAACCAGCGTTGTGCGCCACTAAAATACGGCAATCGCGGCAAAAATAAAAGAATTCTCTGAGAGCCGTCGCTTCATCCGGCGCATCCGCCACCATTTCATCGGTGATGCCTGTAAGTTCCGCAATGTTTGCAGGAATCGGCTTTTCGGGGTTTACAAAGGTGTTGAATTCCTCGATAATCTCACCGCCATTGAGACGCACCGCACCGATTTCGGTGATGCGTTCTTTCGCGGCACTAAGTCCGGTCGTTTCCAGATCGAAAATGATATATTCGCCGTCAATATGCTGATCGGCATCTCCTTTTACTACAGGAATGGAATCATTGACATAGTAAGCTTCCATACCGTAAAGGATCTTAATATCCTTGCCGTCCTTGCGCAGCCCGCTCACCGCTTTAAGTGCGTCAGGGAATGCCTGCGCAACGCCATGGTCGGTGATGGCAATCGCTTTATGTCCCCATTTGGCTGCGCGTTTAATAAGATCAGCGGTCTCGGATAATCCGTCCATCATGGACATCTTGGTGTGCAGATGTAATTCTACACGTTTCTCCTCCGCCAGATCCTGTCGCTCGAATTTCGCCACCACTGCCATTGCGCGGGGGCGCATCAAATTGGATTTCACATAGGTATCATAATCATACGAACCCGTGACCAACACACAGCTACCCTTTTTGAGCGAGGAGATCGCGCCGATTTTATCAGCGTCCCGCTTTTTATCCAGCCAAAGACTCAAGGTGATGGAATCGGTCTGGTCGGTAATATCAATATTAAAACGGCATTTCGTGCCGTCACGGTTATCGCGAGAATCCACCGCAAACACTTCGCCCCATACGGTCGCCATACTGCCGTCCGGCTCTAAGGAGTTCAGCACCACCGGATGCTCGCGGATAGGCGCACCAAAAAGTGGTGCTGCCGTTTCCAAATAGATCGGCAGACCGGATGCGGGCGGAACCGCTGTATCGAGCGGTTTGGAAGGTTTGGGCACCTCGGTACTCTTTTGCGGCGCGGATTTTTTCTCCGCAGCAGCCGCGCGCGCCTGCTCCATTGCCAAAGCGCGTGCTTTTGCCGCTTCCGTCTCAGCGCGTTTTTGCATTTCTATGTACCGCTCGTCCTGCTCGTTGACGGTCGCTTCGCCTTCGATAACGATTTTCACGTGACGATGGAACAATTCTTCTACCGTATCCACGATCAACTTTTCGGTGTTGGTCACGGTGAGGATATTTTTGCCGCCATGCGCCAACTTAATGGTGAGCACATCCTCTTCCAACACGCATACCGCGTCATCAAAGGTGCCGTTCACCGCAGCATTTTTACGACGCAGATAGGAAACGATCAATCCAAAAGCATCAGCAGAGAACTTGTCCGCCGGATAATCGGGAGTGACGGTAGCCAACTGCAATTGCAGCGCTTCACGCAGTTTTATTTCCGCGTCAAAGAACACCTGCGCATCGACCAACTCTGTAGGGCGTACCACCACAGTCATTGCGCGGGTGTCCATATCCAGTCGTACACTCTTCACGGCGCTGTCTGCCAGCGCCGGTACGACCTCTATATATTCTCCGAATACATTTCGGAAGGTTTGCTCGTTCATGTTCATTCCTCTTTTTAGTGTCTTATTTATTACAGATAATTACAGCGTCTCAATTTCCTTCATCAGTTCTTCAACAGCGTCCCGCTCATCAACAGTACGGATAACTTCGCCTTTTTTAAAGATAGCAACCTTACCTTTTCCGCCTGCAAGGCCTACATCTGCCTCTTTCGCTTCACCGGGACCATTAACGATACAGCCCATCACCGCAACGGTGATCGGTTTTTGTACGGTACGCAGACGATCTTCCACCGCGTTAGCAATGCCGATCAGATCCACCGCCGTTCTGCCGCAGGTGGGGCAGGAAACAAACTGCACAGCACCCTCGCGCAATTTGAGAGCGGTCAGCAGGTCAAGCCCTGCTGCAACCTCTTTGATCGGGTCAGCAGTCAAGGAGACACGGATGGTATCACCAATACCCTCCGCCAACAGCCCGCCTATACCGGCAGCGGATTTTAAGAGTCCCAACCGCTCGGTACCCGCCTCGGTTACACCGAGATGCAGCGGATAGTCACAGGCGGCAGCGGTAAGGCGGCACGCCTGCATCATGGTGGAAACATCAGAGGATTTAATAGAAATCACGATGTCATCGAAATCAAACTTTTCCAACAACGCTGCATGGTAAAGCGCGCTGTCCCGCAACGCTTCTGCGGTAGGATGACCGTATTTTTTGAGTATCTCTTTTTCGAGAGACCCCGCATTGACACCGATGCGAATAGGAATGCGCTTTGCACGGCAGGTATCCGCCACCGCTTTAACGCGGTCTTCCCCACCGATATTGCCGGGGTTGATGCGGATCTTGTCCACACCCGCCGCTGCCGCTTCCAACGCTAATTGATAATCAAAATGGATATCCGCAACCACCGGAACGGTGATTTCTTGTTTGAGTGCGGCAATCAGCTTGACAGCTTCCATATCCGGCACAGCGGTGCGGATAATCTGACAGCCCGCAGCCTCCAACGCTTTCGCTTGCTGCACGCTGCCGGGGATATCGTGTGCCGACACATTGAGCATCGACTGCACGCTGATAGGATTGCCGCCACCGATGGCGAGACCTCCCGCATATACCGTTTTGCTCTGTCTACGCTCCATGTGCTTATCCTCCTCACTATCCCACTATCAGTTTTCGTATATCACTAAAGGTTACAACAATCATCAAACCAAACAGTAAAATTAGCCCGATGAAATGCACAAGACCCTCAAATTTCGCAGGAACCTTTTTGCGGGTGACACCCTCAAAGATCAAGAACAGCAATCTGCCGCCGTCCAAAGCGGGCAGAGGCAACAGGTTAAATACACCGACGTTGATGGTGATAAGTGCCACCATCTGTAAAAGCGTGTATATACCTTCAAGCGACACCGCCTGCGAGACGGCATCACCGATATAATCCACCGTACCGACCGGACCGGACAGGTCATTTAGACCATACGTGCCTGTCAGCAGGTCGCCGAGACTGCGCCACACCATGACAGTCATAGTGTATTCCATTTTCGCCGCCTGTTTAACGGTGGAAATAAAGGTGCGCGGTATTCCCTGCACCGCAAACTCATATCGCAAATACCGTGTACCGGTTTTTTCATCTGTCGCAAGCGGGAAGGTCACACCTTCCAGTAACACCTTTTCCCCATTACGACGGACGGTTATATCAAAGACACCGTCGTCATCACTTTGCATAATCATGGTAAGATCCATGTCGGTGATGACCGTATCCCCGTCCAGTTTCAAGATGGTATCCCCTACCCGCAAGCCGGTTTTATACGAGCTGGCAGTTTCGGGAAGTTGCGCAACAGTCACGCTGTTGAAATATACCTTGCCGTCAGCGGACGGCGTTTCAAAAAAGCTGAAAGAGACGAGCATCACTACAAAGCCTAAAACCAAATTCATGGCAGCGCCCGCCACCACGATCAGAACACGTCGCCATACCGGTTTTTCGGCAAACGAGCGTCCATCCGACAAGGTGGGCAGGTCACGATTGGCGTTGCCACCCATCGCGGCGGGGGTCGGCGCGTCCTCATCCTCACCCTCCATGGCGCAAAAGCCACCGAGCGGTAAAAGCCTCAGGGAATACTTTGTTTCACCTTTGCCCCAGCTAATGAGCTTCGGACCCATGCCGATGGCAAATTCGTTAACCCGCACCTTCATCCATTTTGCGACGATGAAGTGTCCGAATTCGTGCACCATGATGATGATACCGAAAATGAACAGCGCCGCCACAATTTTGAGTGCTGTTGTTAAAAGAGCTATCATACCAAAACCTCACGTGTTTTCAGGCGTATCTGCCTATCGATCTCCAAAATATCCTCCACGGTCTTAGGGGTGGGTATATCTGTTTCCAGCATGGTCGCTACCGTAGCGGTGATAGCCTTAAAGGAGATCTTTCCGTCCAGGAATAAAGCAACCGCCTGTTCATTTGCGGCATTGAGCGCCGCGGGATATGCGCCACCGCGACGAATGGCCTCTCTGCACAGTCCCATTGCGGGGAAGGTTTCATCATCCGGTGCAAAGAAGGTAAGTTTCCCCCAATCCTCCAAGCGCAGCTGCTTAGTCGGGGAGGGCAACCTATCGGGATAGGTAAGCGCATACTGGATGGGCACCCGCATATCCGGTTCGCCCAACTGTGCTAACACCGCATTGTCACTATATTCAATCAGCGAGTGGATAATGCTTTCTCTGTGCACCACCACGTCAATTTTATCCTCAGGCATATCAAAAAGCCAGCGTGCTTCGATGATTTCAAGACCTTTATTCATCATGGTAGCAGAATCAATGGTGATTTTGGCACCCATCGACCAGTTGGGATGCTTTAAAGCATCCTTTACCGTTACTGTTTCCAATTTTTCAGTTGTATATCCGAAAAACGGACCGCCCGATGCTGTCAGTATCAAGCGTTTTAATGCGGATTTTTTTGGCATGCCCTGCAAGCATTGGAAAATAGCGGAATGCTCGCTATCCACCGGCAACAGACGCACCTGTTTTTTAGCAACCGCGTCCATCACAAAGGCGCCGCCTGCGACCAAGGTCTCTTTGTTGGCAAGTGCTACATCTTTCCCCGCCTCAACGGCAGCCAGGGTAGGCAAAAGTCCCACCATGCCCACCACGGAATTGAGCACCATGTCCGCTTCCGGTAATGCGGCGAGAGTACAAAGCCCTTCCATTCCGGATAGTATCTGCACATCCATATCCGCCACACGCACTTTAAGGTCAGCGGCAGCTTTTGCATCATATACAGCCGCATAGCGCGGGCGGAATTTCCGCAGCTGGGTCTCAAAGCTATCGATACGGCTGCCTACCGCAAGTGCAAGCACCTCATACCCCGCAAGCGCTGCGACTTCCAGTGCTTGGGTGCCGATAGAACCGGTAGAGCCGAGAATAACCAATTTTTTCATCGTCAAACTCCTTGTAAGAGTATTGTAAACTGTAAAGCACCATATACCAGCGGTGCAACAAACAAGACCGAATCAAAACGATCCATCATGCCACCGTGTCCGGGCATGATATTGCCATAATCCTTTGCACCCATCTGCCGTTTGATGACCGATGCGAACAAATCCCCCACCACCGACAGCGGGCAGAGTACAAATGCCATAGCGGCGATCTGCCAGTATATCGGGGTCACCGTTTCGGGCAGTACCAACAGTTTCCAAATATACGCAAAGCCGACGGTAACGGCAACGGCAAATATCCAGCCGCCTATAAAGCCTTCCACCGTCTTTTTGGGCGAAATGTTGGGGCACAGCTTATGTTTACCGAAAAAGCTGCCTGCGAAATACGCACCGGTGTCGCTCATCCAGGAAATGAAAAGCGTCAAAAACAGATAGAAAAGTCCGTATTCATTAACGGTGCGACAAAAAACCGCACAGGAAATGCCGATAGAAAGCAGCAGCGTCATACACGCGGCAACACCGGTATCCTTAATCGATAGCGTCTCGTGACAGCGCAGTTGATTGAAAATCAAGGTGAGCACATATACGATAATCACAGCAGCAATGAGCGGCAGGCTTTTCAGCCATCCCAAAAACGGGAGCGCAAGCGCTAATGCCATGGATGCCGCGGTGAGCACGCGGTGAGAACGCAAAGCAAGCACACCGAACATCTCCCAAACCGCAATGGCGGCAATCAGCGCAAATGCGCAATACGCAACGATGGGCGGCAACAACAATATACCAATCAACAAAGCGCCACACACAACGCCGGTAATAATTCTTGTTTTCATACAATATCTCCTCAGTGTGACGGGACTTGCGTTTTAAACGCCGCCGAAACGGCGGTTGCGGCGGGCATATTCCGCAAAAGCAGCATCCAGATCCTTCTCTTTGAAATCCGGCCACAGAATATCGTCCATAAACACATATTCTGCATAAGCGGATTGCCAAATCAGAAAATTAGAAAGTCTGTATTCACCACTGGGACGCAAAATGAGATCCACGGGCGGCTGCTCCTCGGTGTACAGTGCCTGCTCTACCGCCCGCTCATCAATATCCTCTGCTTTGAGTTCTCCGTTTTGCACACGCTGTGCAAGACTGCGCGCCGCGTGCGCGATCTCCTGCTGCCCGCCGTAATTGAGCGCAATGTTCAGCACCATACCGGTCTTATGGGCAGTGGTTTCCTCCGCCTCCTCCATCAAGGCTTTGATGTCATCAGCCAGCGGGGCGCGGTCACCGATAAAGCGGGTACGGATATTTTCCGCTTGGAAATCAGCCAGCGACTCTTTGAGGTATTGACGCAAAAGATCCATGATCGCGTTCACTTCCTCCTGCGGGCGTTTCCAGTTTTCGGTGGAAAACGCATACACGGTCAAATACTTCACACCGCGCTTTTCGCAGTATTTAGTGATATTGCGAAACACCTGAGCGCCGGTCACGTGCCCTGCCTGACGCGGCAGACCGCGTCTTTTCGCCCATCTGCCGTTACCATCCATGATGATACCCACGTTTTGCGGTGCGGGAGCAAGCGTGTCGACTACCACCGGCGCTGTCTTCTTTTTCCAGAACATATAAGCAGTCCTTTCAAAAAGAAAGCGGACGCAAAAGTCCGCTTTCTCTCATATTACAGTTCCATGATCTCTTTTTCTTTTTTCGCAGCAAGACCGTCGATCTCTTTGCAGAATTTATCGGTCAGATCCTGCGTTTTCTTTTCTGCGGATTTCATATCGTCTTCGGTGATCTCGGATTTCTTTTTCTTTTCTTTGAGCTTATCCATGGCATCGCGGCGGATGGAACGGATAGCGACCTTACAATCTTCGCCCAGCTTCATGATGTTTTTACCGAGTTCCTTACGGCGCTCCTCGGTCAGCGGCGGGAACATAAGGCGGATCACAGAGCCGTCGTTTTGCGGATTGATGCCGATATCGGACATCAAAATCGCACGCTCAATATCTTTGAGTGTGCTTTTATCCCACGGCTGGATCATCAGCGAGCGGGCATCCGGTACCGACACAGCCGCCATCTGGTTGATAGGTGTGGGGGTGCCGTAGTATTCCACCATCACCTTATCCAGCACAGCGGGATTGGCGCGACCGGCGCGGATGGCAGCATATTCATTGAGCAGAGAATTGACACTTTTATTCATCTTTTCTTCTGCAACAGCAAAAATCTCATTCATAGTAGTTTCTCCTTTTACATTGAATTATTCGACCAGGGTACCGATCGCATCGCCGCGCACCGCGCGCACGATATTGTCGGGATCTTCCATATTGAACACGAGCAACGGAATGTGGTTGTCACGGCAGATGGAAGCCGCGGTAGAATCCATCACCTGCAAGCCCTTGTTGAGCACCTCGGAGAAGGAAAGACGGTCGTACCGCACAGCGTTGGGGTTTTTCTTGGGATCGGAATCATACACACCGTCCACCATACTGGCTTTGAAAATGATATCCGCATCGATCTCAGCAGCGCGCAGAGCCGCCGCCGTATCGGTAGAGAAGAACGGATTACCGGTACCGCAGCCGAAGATAACGATGCGTTTTTTCTCCAAGTGACGCACGGCACGGTTGCGGATATACGGTTCAGCGATCTGATTCATAGCAATAGCGGTCTGCACACGCACAGGGCAGCCCTCCTGCTCCAACGTATCCGCCAAAGCGAGCGCGTTGATGGTGGTAGCCAGCATACCCATGTGATCCGCACGGGTGCGGTCCATATTGCCGCTGGAACGACCTCTCCAGAAGTTGCCGCCACCGACCACGATGGCGATCTCTACGCCCATATCGGCACATTTTTTGACATCCTTGCACACCGTTTCCAGTGTATTAAAATTGAGACCAAAGCCGGTTTCTCCCGACAAAGCCTCACCGCTCAGTTTTAACAATACGCGTTTATACTTCATAACCATATCACCTTTCTCACATAAATATCAGGGCATAGTTCTATTCTTATATATTCTACTATAAACACGCGTTTCTGTAAAGTCAAAAGCGGAAAATTTTCGTTTTTTCAGAGAGAAAATTCTGCTGCGCTCTATATTGACGGCACAGCCGCGGACGGTATACCGTATTTGAAATATTTTAAGTATAGTTCGAAATATTCGAGCTACGAAAAATGGGAGGTTTTATTTGCAGGCAGCAATTACCGAAATCATCGACGCTGTCAAGTTAGCGGCGCAAACCATCTCTCAAAAAACGGGGTATCGAAAATGAAAAACATACTGTTACAAGGTATATAAAAGCAAAGAGCCGAAGCAAAATTGCTTCGGTTCTTTGCTTATTGTAAATCACCTTTGTTTTACAGCGCAACAGTTTTGCCTGCCGGTACATGATAGGTATTTCCGTCCGCCTCGAACCACACGTCGATGGCAGAGGGGTTATGCACCAAGGTGCCGTCGACGGAAAAGTCGAGCGCATGGAATGCGGTGAGGTATTCATAAATTTGCATATTGGTTGCGTACCACACATCATCCTTATGGGAAATCTGCTCCGCGAACTTTTCGATACGATCCCAATTGTTATCATTCGTAAATTCATAGGTGTGTCCCCACACGTAAAAGAGCCAGCCGTGCTGTCTGTGAGTAGGCGTTCCGTTCAAAAACTTATCCGCCAATTCAAACAGTCGCGGATTTTTGTGATGACAAGTGGCAGTAAGTGCCAGCCAATTATCCGGCAAGCGGAAATCCTCAGTAGAGATAACCGTGCGGCTGTATTTGATACCTGCAGCCTGCAACAACTCTATGGTGCGAGCGTTATAAGTCCCATAAGGATACGCCATACCGCAAATAATCTCACCCGTCAGCGCTTCCAGACGACGGCGGTCGTCCAGCACTTCAAGTGTCGCTACCGCATCGGGCAGCTTTTCGAGGAAGGGATGGTTGACCGTATGGCAAGCAAGCTCCTGTCCTGCGGGGATATACAGTTCTTTAACCTGTTCGGCGGTCAGACGGTTGCCGCCGTTTTTAAAACAACCGCTATTGACGTTAAAAGTGCCGAAAAGGTCATGTCTTTTGAAAATCTCCACCAAGCGGACATCATCCACTACACCGTCGTCATAACTAAATGTAAGCGCTTTTGGTTTTCCGTCAGGGAAACGCACCACGTGCAGGGTCATACGTATCACTCCATTTTTCAAAATGTATTTTGCTTTTTCAGCATAGCATATCCTGCCATCTCATTCAAGAGCAACGAATAAATTTTTACGTCTAAAAAAGAAAGACGGACAGTTTACACTGTCCGTCTTTTTGGATTTGTAGCTTATTTCGCCATCGCAGCGACTTCGGCAGCGAAGTCGTCTTCGCGCTTTTGGAGACCCTCGCCTTTTTCAAAGCGGACATAGTCAACCAGCGCCATCTCGCCGCCGGCTTTCTTCGCCTCAGCGTCGATGTACTGCGCAACATTCATGCTGCTGTCTTTGACGAATTCCTGATTGAGCAGGCAGTTCTCTTTGAAGAATTTGCCCATACGACCTTCCACCATCTTCTCGATGATGTTCGCCGGTTTGGAAGCGTTCTTCGGATCCGCCTGGATCTGTGCCACAGTGATCTCCTTCTCTTTCGCCACGTCCTCAGCGGGAACGGTAGCCTCACAGAGGTAGGGAGCATTGAGAGCAGCGATCTGCATCGCAACGTCTTTGCCGCAAGCTTTCAGCGCATCGGTACCGGTGGTAGCAGCATCAGCCTCGAATTTCACGAGAACGCCGATACGGCCATCGCCATGCACATACGCGACAACGTCGCCTTCATAGCGGACAAAGCGGCGCACAGAGAGGTTCTCGCCGATAACGAGAACTTTTTCCTGCAGAGCCTCGGCAACGTTTTTGCCGTCGCCGTAGGGCATTTCGAGCAGAGCAGCAACGTCAGCCGGATTGTTGTCAGCGATAACAGCGGCAACGGTGCGCACGAACTCCTGGAATTTTTCGCTCTTAGCAGCGAAGTCGGTCTCTGCGTTCACTTCGACCACAACGCCAACCTTTTTCGCGTCGTCAACATACGCATACACAGCGCCCTCAGCGGCAATGCGGCTGGCTTTTTTGGCAGCAGCAGCAAGACCCTTCTCGCGCAGGATGTCAATTGCTTTTTCCATATCACCGTCGGTTTCGGTGAGTGCTTTTTTACATTCCATCATGCCAACGCCGGTTTTCTCACGCAGCGTTTTCACGTCATTTGCAGTAAATGCCATTTTTCGTCCATCCTTTCAAAGCATCTTCAAAAATATCGATTACGCCTCAGCGGGAGCCTCTTCGACAGCTTCCTCTACCTTCTCAGCCTCTTCGGCAGCGG
>JAZUAN010000023.1:0-17468 GCA_045638005.1 Acutalibacteraceae bacterium
ACATCGCATGGCGTCAGCAAGACAGTTCATGCGTGTCTACGGCGAGCTCCGCCGAGTTTTGCGCTGGCGCCCGCCAATGCGTCAGCGCAAAACATCTATGTAGGGAACACCCCATGTGTTGTTCCGTTATAGATATACAACTCCACGGATAGGTAAATATGCTATCGGGGTTATCGAACCGAGGTTGCGTTTTTATGGTTGCTGATTTTTCATGCCTACCACGCAACCTCTTTGCATAAATTCCTGCTAAGCAGGAATTTATAGGTCCTTCATCCATCTAGCATATAAAGCAAAAAGACCCCACCTTTTGGTGGGGCCTTTTTGCTTGGTGAGCCATCGGGGATTCGAACCCCGGACACCTTGATTAAAAGTCAAGTGCTCTACCGACTGAGCTAATGGCTCGTATCGCGCTTGACTATTATACCCAAACGAGCCATACTTGTCAAGAAAAATCTTTGCTAAATTATAATTTTTTTTGAAAATCATCTTTTATGCATGCAAATCGCCGCTACTGTCATATCATCCACATGCTCTTTGTCCTTCTGTCGACCGAGCGCCGCTTGTAATAAACCGGCTGCCAGATCTTTTCCTCCCACTTGGGCATCCCGCAGGTATTCCTCGATCCATGCCACACCGTCAAACAGCATACCGTCACTCATAATCAACAGAATATCCCCATCTTTTAGCGCATCTTTGTGCTCCGCAAAGCCGGTGTCTCTGAGAATGCCCACCGGCAAGGAGGGCGCTTCGATACGGGATATTCTGCCACCGCTTTTGAGCAACGAGGCAACAGCGCCCGCTTTATACATCTGTATGCCACCGGTGAACAGATCGGTCTCCAATATATCCAAGGTAGTGAGACTCTCATCACCCGATTTCGCTAACAGCGCGGTATTGACCATTTTGAGCACTGTATCGTGTTTGAGTCCCGCTCGCAGCAAACGCGCGGTGATACCCGCCGCCATCGCACCATCCACAGCAGCTCTGCCACCGCTTCCCATACCGTCACTTAAAATAAAGGTGGATTTTCCACCATCTACATATTGTTCGCAGACATCGCCCGACATTTTTTCACCCACGCAGGTGTGCTGTGCAACACCAATTTCCGCCCGAAAGCGCGGTCGTTCGGTCATAGTGATCTTGACCATTCCGTGCATTTCTAACACGGCGGGTTTATCAAACTCCCGCCCGCAGCAGGTCTCCATTTCACGAAACCACCTACCACCGTCAAGACAAACCCCAACGTCCTCAGCAAGTATCTCCACTGTCAGTCTGTCGCGGCTATCTAAAAGGCAAACCGCTTCCTCCACCGGCATACCGAAATCCTCACACAGCGATACGACGCGTCCCGCTGCTTCCACATCCACGCGGCGATCGTGCGCAAACTTATCACCAAGCTCGGCGAGCATATCCCCCATCCCCGAAAACTGATCGGTGATAACAGCACGGATCTCTGACAAGCGTTGCCATGCACTCTCGCGTTGTAAATACAGCTGATACCCTTTTCCGATTTGTTCGGTGATCTGCGCCTGCCGTCTGCAACTGCTTGCCAAGAAACCGCACAGATCCTCTTTTGTCACCGTTTCCCGCTCGCGCAGCAGCGGTGTCAGCTGATTAAAAGAATCCATCGTGGCAGAAAAATTATTTTCCCAACAATACATACGCAGATTACAGTCCCTGCACACCGTATCCCCTACATAACGGTACATCGACCCGAGATCCGGTGCACCATAGCGGGCAAGTTTTTTGGATACGTGCTCCACCGTTCCCGCAACCTCTTGCATAGCATTCGCCGCAACGTCCAGCCGCAATGTCATAGAACGGCGCAACCCCTCCACCGCGGGCAGATGTTGTCCCAGCACGAGAAATCGGCGCAAAAACTTGTCCGCGCTTCGCGGCAGGATGGTGAACAGTATGCACGCAGCGGCAGCTTCATAAATTGCCGCCGCCGTTTGCAGATCCGCCGCAGCATTTAAACATAACAGCAAATTGCCGATGAGATATACCCCCGCGATCGCAAATCTGCCGTAGCGCGAAAACAACCCCGCCAACAGTCCTCCAAAACTCAGCCCAAGCGCAACGTGCGGGCGTTCGGGCAGCGACAATGCCATCGCCACCCCTAAAATCGTCCCCGCAACCGCACCGCTCTGCTCTCTGCCACCGCGCGCAAACAGCATGATAAGCACCCCCGCCAGTATTCTGCCGGGAGATATGTAATAAAACTCTATCGGCGTGACCGCCATCAGTGCGGCTGCACCAATGAGAATAAAGCCGGTCTGTTCGGTGACGGTAAGCGCAGTGCGATGCCGCACCTTATATAAATAGGTGTATGCCTCGTTGAAAAAATACGCAAAGCCTCCGGCGGCAAGACTTTCCGCAATGATAAGCAACACCGCTAAAAGACCGTCTCCGCTCATTGTAAACAGACCGCTTGTAAGGGTTGCACCGAACCCCAACAGTGGCGGAAACAGTTTCTTGCGAGATACCGTCGGCAACACGCCAAATGCCCACCGTGCCGATCCTGCTATCGCCACCGCCGCCATATAGCGCAACGGAATATTAAAATCTCCCGACAACATATACCCGATAAGGGTCGCTATGTAAATGAGTATCGCGCCGGTACCGTCCACCGCCGCTGCAAGACTTACCCCAAACGGCGCCATCACACCGTAGATATTTCCTTGCGGTAAAATAAGCCCCAGCACCATAAAGGTCAACGTTGTGAGCAGACGCGCGCTATTTCCCTCCCGCTCCTCTGTCTCTGCTTGCTGTGCTTGTCCCTGCGGGATACCCGCCAAAGCCTTTTCTTTCAACATCCTCACCACCGTAAAAAATTCATGTACTACCAGTATACATGGTGGCATGTACCGTTTTTGTCGCAAGCAGGGCGCATTTTATGCCGCATTTGGCACAAAAATAGACGGAAATGGAAGAACGCGCATTCTTTTCAAAGAATGCGCGTTCTTTTTATATTTTTGCTCTGCGCAGTAACAGAGAATTGGTCACCACCGACACTGAACTAAACGCCATCGCGGCACCCGCAATGACCGGTGATAAAAATCCGAAAGCGGCGAGCGGAATACCCACCGTATTATAGAAAAACGCCCAGAACAGGTTTTGCTTGATCTTGCGCATGGTGGCTTTTGATAATTTGATTGCCCGCGGTAGCGCGGCGATCCCGCCGCCCACCAGCACCACGTCGCCCGATTCCATCGCGATATCCGAGCCGCCGCCCATCGCAAAGCCGACGGTAGCCTCTGCCAAAGCGGGCGCGTCATTGACACCATCACCCGCCATGCCCACAACAAGGCCTTCTGTGCGCACGCGGCGCACCTCGGCGGCTTTTTGGTCGGGGAGCACCTCTGCCACCACGTCATCCACCCCTGCCTGCACAGCAATGGCTTTGGCGGTCTCCAGTTTATCACCGGTAAGCATCACAGTTTTGACACCGAGCGCATGTAAATCCCCAATCGCCCGCGCAGATTCCGCGCGGATGGGATCGGCAACCGCAAGGGCAGCAGCAGCTTTGCCGTCCACCGACACAAACAATACTGTTTTCCCCTCATCGCGGCGGGCATTCGCCCAATCATCGACAAGCAAAAATGCGTCTTTGGCGGCATAGTCGGCTTTACCGATTTTCATAGTCAGACCGCCCGCGACACCGCTAACACCCAAACCGGTCGCAGTCTCAAATTCCGTCACACTAAGCAAATCGCCATCAAAGCTGTCGGTCACCGCTTTCCCGAGCGGATGCTCGGAATAGCTTTCCACCGATGCCGCCAACTGCAACAGACGGTCTTTATCCATATCGCACAGCATGTGCACATCGGTCACCGCAGGTTTTCCCTCGGTGATAGTACCGGTCTTGTCCAACAATACGGTTGTCAGGTGACAGGCGTTTTCCAACGCTTCAGCATTTTTCAGCAGGATACCCATGCCGGCACCCTTACCCATACCTACCATTAAGGCGGTGGGGGTAGCAAGACCCAAAGAGCAAGGACAGGCGATCACCAAAACCGCTACCGCGTGTTCAATAGCAACCGCTAACCGCGCGTTAAAAAACAACCAACCGCTAAAAGTGACAATCGCAACCACCAAAACGGTCGGTACAAAGTATGCTGCAATCTTATCCGCCAGCTTTTGCACCGGTGCTTTGGAACTTTGCGCCGCTTGCACAAGGCGGATAATACCGGACAGTACGGTTTCCTCACCTACCGCACACGCTACAATTTCAAGTGTGCCCGCGCCGTTCACCGTACCGCCGGTGACCGTATCCCCGACCGCTTTTGCGATCGGCATGCTTTCTCCTGTCAGCATAGACTCATCCGCAAAGGAGTTGCCCGCAGCTACCGTACCATCCGTGGGCATGTGTTCACCCGGTTTTACAAGCAGACGATCGCCCGGCTGTACACCGCTTACGTCCATCGTCACCCACGCACCGTCCTTTAACACGGTCGCTACTGTGGGACGCAGCTGCAACAGTTTCTCAATCGCAGCAGAGGTTTTTTCTCTGGCACGGCTTTCCAACATCCTGCCGAGCAGAATGAGGGTGATGACCATAGCGGCACCCTCAAAATAGAAATGCTCACCGCCCGCAAACACCGCATAGGTGCTGTATCCCCACGCGGCGGTAGTCCCCATTGCGACCAAAAGATCCATACCGGGACTGCGGTTTTTAAGTGACGCAAACGCCGCTTTATAAAACTGCCATCCCGCTACAAACTGCACCGGCGTCGCGAGCGCAAACTGCAACCAACCGTTATGCAAAACATGGGTGAGCGGCGCGTTTGGCGCCACAAGCATCAACACCATCATGAGGGCAAACGGCAGCGAAAGTATCGCTGCAAAGAGGAACAATATCAGCGCGCGCCGTCCTTCCCGCCGCTTGAAGGTTTCTTTATCCTCTATGACAGCATATCCGGCGGCTTTGACCGCTTTTTCCAATTTTTTACGGCTGACAGCACCTTTTTTACAGGTTACCTCTGCCCTGCCGTTTGTAAAACTGACCGTCACATCCTCCACGCCGTCCACCCGCCGCAGCGCATTTTCCACCGCGGCAGAGCAACGCACACAGGACATACCGCCCACCATCAGAATGAGGGTTTCCCGCTCGTTCATTCCACTACCTCAAATCCGGCATCGGTCACAGCAGCTTTGAGCGTGCCTGCGGTCACTTTTCCCGCTTTCACGGTAACAGTAGCCGTCTTGGCTTCCAGATCCACTGCTGCCGCTTTCACACCTTTAACCGCTTTGAGTGCAGTTTCCACCTTTGCCTGACAATGGGCACAGTGCATACCTTCCACCTTGACTATGATGGTTTCTTTTGCTCCGAACATATCGCTATTCCTCCTTGGTTTTCAGTTAGCCGCCGCAAACCGTAAGCGGCGAGAAAAGCGGCAAACAGTGTTTGCCGCTGTCTATTTACGCTCTATGCCATTTGACACCCTGCGGTGTATCTTCGAGCACGATATTTCTCGCTTTGAGTTCATCACGGATGCGGTCAGCCTCCGCCCAGTTTTTCTCCGCACGCGCCTTAGCACGTGCTTCAATGAGCGCTTCGATCTCCGCGTCATCCTCACCGGCAGTATCGCGGGAATACAGCAGACCGAGCACATCGGTGAGCTCGCCATACAGCTTTTGCGCAGCCGCCACAGTGCCGGCAGAAGCCGTGCCGGGCGCTAACATCAGATTGATATCCTTCACAAGATCAAACACAGCGGCAATACCGTCTGCGGTGTTGAGATCATCGTCCATCGCCTCAATAAACTGATTGCGACGCGCTTCCAGTTTGGCTGCAAAGTCAGCGTCCACATCACCTGCGGGCGCGTTTTTCGCCGCAAATTCCAATGCGTTCTTGCAGTTATACAAGCGGTCAAGTGCCGCCCCCGCCTGCTCAATGATATCTGCGCTGTAATTGATGGGGCTGCGATAGGACGAAGAGATAAGGAAGAAGCGGATAGCCTCATAGCCGTAAATCTCAGCCACATCACGAACGGTAAAGAAATTACCGAGAGACTTGGACATTTTCTTATTGTCCACGTTGATATAGCCGTTATGCATCCAATACCGCGCAAACGGCACGCCGTTGCAGCATTCGCTCTGCGCAATCTCGTTTTCGTGGTGCGGGAAAATGAGATCCTGTCCGCCGCCGTGGATATCGATGGTCTCGCCGAGATAGCGGCGCGCCATCGCGGAACATTCGATATGCCAACCGGGTCTGCCGTCACTCCAGGGAGAAGGCCAGAACGGCTCGCCGGGCTTTGCCGCTTTCCACAGCGCGAAATCCAGCGGATCTTCCTTTTGCTCACCTACCGCAATGCGTGCGCCCGATTCCAGATCATCAATCGGCTGATGGGACAGTTTACCGTATTCATCGCATTTGCGAGTGCGGAAATACACATCACCGTTTGTCGATACGTATGCATATCCTTTTTCAATCAGACCGGCAATAATCGCTTGAATTTCATCAATATTTTCGGTCGCTTTGGGGTGGGTGGTCGCAGGTTTCACGCCAAGGCCTCTCGCGTCCGTTTCAAATTCCTCGATATATTTCTTGGATATCACGTCATAGGTGGTACCTTCCTCGTTTGCACGGCGGATGATCTTATCATCAATATCGGTAAAATTCTGTACGAAGTTCACTTCGTATCCACGGAACTCAAAATACCGACGCAGCACGTCAAATACGCACAAAGGACGCGCGTTACCGATATGGATAAAGTTATATACCGTAGGTCCGCAAGCGTACAGACGAACTTTCCCCTCTTCAATCGGTATAAACTCTTCCTTTTGTCTGGTCATGGTGTTAAAAAGTTTGATACTCATATTACAATTCCTCCATTTGGGATTATTTACGGTTAAGCTCCGCGCGCAAGGCGTTTATCTCGCCTTGCAAACGGTCCAGTTCCTGCGCAACCGGATCAGGAATGTGGATCTGATCAAGATCTTCCACCTTTTCGCCGTTGCGCCGCACCACCTTGGCGGGAATGCCGACAGCGGTACAGTTGTCCGGAATATCGGTCAGCACCACCGCGCCCGCAGCGATACGCACATTGTTACCGATTTTGATAGGACCGAGCACCTTTGCACCCGAGCCCACCATCACGTTGTTGCCAAGGGTAGGATGACGCTTACCTTTATCCTTACCGGTACCGCCCAGCGTCACCCCCTGATAGATGGTGCAATCGTCGCCCACCTCAGTGGTCTCACCGATGACAACACCGGTGCCGTGGTCAATAAAGAAACGTCGACCGATGGTCGCAGCGGGGTGAATTTCAATATTCAAGCGCCGCACACACCGCTGCGAGATCCAGCGGGCAATCAGCCGCATACCGTGACGGTAAAACCAATTTGCACGTCGATGAGAGCGCAGGGCTTTATAGCCATTATATAACAGCATCACTTCCAGATCCGAGCTAGCAGCCGGATCGCGGTCGCGGATAGCGCGAATGTCTTCACGCATACGGTCAAACATACAATTCCCTCCTTAGAAACAAAAAATCCTCCGGCAGAAAACTTCTGCCGGAGGCGTTATTACGCGGTTCCACTCCGATTTATCACTCACAGGGACATTCTATCCCCTTGCCGATAACGGCGGCTGCCGTAACGGGATACTGCGCAAGGTGCGGTTCCCCCGTTCTGCCGTCAGGTGCATTTCCCTGTCACTCCCATGAAGAACGCTTGCAGCCGTGGCGCTCTCTCTCTGGCATGTCGGTGGACAGCTACTTTTCCTGCCGATCGCATTTCCAGTACATTATATACAACAATTTCAAAAAAGTCTACACTTTTTTGAAAATTTAGGCATCCAGAAAATATTGTTTGCCGTTCCATACATACTGCACACCGGACAAAATGGTGAAGAACACCGAAATCCAGATAAGCACCTGTCCCACAATAATCAGTATAGAATAGAACACATCCGGCAGTATCCCTGCTAGCAGAGTTCCCTGCCAACTGCACACTTCCAGCGCCGCAATCATATAGATGATTGCCGCAAACTGCATCACCGTTTTGACCTTGCCGGCATTGCTGGCGGCGATCACGTTGCCGTCCTTTGCAGCGAGCAAGCGCACCGAAGTCACCATAAACTCGCGGGTCAAAATAAGCATAATTGCCCACACGTCGATATGTCCCGCTGCCAAAAAGCCGAGAAATGCCGCGGTGGTCAACATCTTATCAGCAAGCGGATCCAAAAACTTTCCGAGATTGGTGATAAGACCTCTGCTGCGGGCAATCTTACCGTCAAACATATCGGTCAGCGCCGCCGCACCGAACACAAGTCCTGCGATAAGGTTGTGGAAAGGAAATTCCAGCATCAACAGCAGCAAAAAGATCGGCGCTAAAATAATACGTACAACAGTCAGTTTATTCGGTAAATTCATCGGTATACTCTCCTATCAAATCCCAGTCCATCCGGTCAAAAATATTCACGGCAACAAAATCGCCGGGGCAAACGGCAATCCGTTTGCCGTTTTGGTCGGTCGGTTGTGCAAAAAACACCTTGCCGTCAATATCCGGCGCATCAGCGGCGGTTCTGCCGAACCAACATTCCGCATAACGATCAAAGCTTTCCACCAACACTTTCACGGTTTTGCCCACCTGCGCGTCCAACCAACGGTCGGCAATGCGGGTCTGTTGATCCATCAAAATGTCGCGTCGACGCTGTTTTACCTTTTCCGGCACCTGCTGTTCAAAATCGGCAGCAGGCGTGCCCTCCTCGGCAGAATAGGCAAAGCAACCGAGATGCTCAAATTTCGCTTTTGCCACGAACTCACACAGCGACTCAAAATCCGCTTGCGTTTCGCCGGGGAAGCCTACCATAATGGTGGTGCGCAGTACAATACCCGGCACCGTTTCACGGATATGCGCAATCAGTTTTTCGAGGCTCGCACGGTTGCCGGTGCGATTCATAGCACGCAGCACATTTTCCTCGGAATGCTGAATAGGCATATCCAGATATTTAACGATTTTCGGCTCTTTCGCCATCACTTCCAAAAGGCGATCGGTAATATGCTCGGGATAGCAGTAGAGCAGTCGTATCCATTCAAGCCCGTCTATTTCGCATAATTTTTCAAGCAAATCCGGCAGGCGGCTTTCACCATAAAGATCTTCGCCGTACACGGTGGGGTCCTGCGCTACGATAACCAGTTCTTTCACACCGTTTGCGGCGAGTCCCCTTGCCTCATCTAAAATATTTTCCATGGCGCGGCTGCGCAAGCCTCCGCGGATGAGCGGAATAGCACAATATGTGCAACGATTGTCGCAACCGTCCGCGACACGCAGATAGGCGAAAAAGTGCGGGGTAGTCTGCAAACGCTCGCCATCAAGCGGCCAAGCGTCAAGCGACGGAAAGTCGAGCACTTTTTCGTGCTTTTCCATCACTGTTTTAACCGCTTGCACAATATCGCCGTTCGCACCAAGGCCCAAAACCGCATCACATTCCGGCAACTCTTCCGCGATCTGCTCGCGGTACCGCTGTGCCATACAGCCGGTGACGATAATGCCTTTCACGCGCCCCTCTTTTTTGAGCAATCCGAATTCTAAAATGTTTTCGATCGACTCGGTTTTTGCGTCCTGAATAAATCCGCAGGTGTTGACGATCACCACATCCGCAAGACCGCTTTCCGCGGTGATCTCATATCCCGCATTTTTCAGTTTGGCGAGCATGATCTCCGCGTCCATTTGGTTTTTCGGACAGCCAAGCGATACCATTCCAACCTTAATTGCCATTTGTTTCAATCCCAATCTTCGGTAATTTGTTCTTCCGCAGCAGCGTTGATCGCGCGGCGAACGGCGTCATAGGAAAAGCCGTACCGCGCGAGCGCGGCAACCGTTTTTTCGCGGCTTTCTCTATCGTGTATCTTATTATAATATTTTTTTTGAATAAGTGCAAGTGCTTGTTGAAAATCATCCGGTTCAATCGTATCCAATGCAAGCGCGGCATCCGCACGACTGATCCCCTTTTCCATCAACGTCTGCATAATACGGCGGCGGGGATACTGCTTATACTGCATCAAATTGCGCGCTAACCGCTCTGCATACGCCGCATCGTTAATGAGACCAACCTCAATAAGTCTTTCTACCACCGCCGCGGCGGTTTCCTTGTCCGCGCAGCGATATAGCTTGCGTTCTAGCTCTTTGGCAGCATAATCTCTGTCCGAGAGATAGTATAGCGCTCTTGAACGCGCGCGATTGTAGCGAGATTGCGCCAATAACGCATTCAACTGTTCGAGTTCAATATTTCCATCTACATGGTACCACGAGTCATCAAAAGTGGCGGCGTCCACCGTCACCTCTATTTCTTCATCCCCCATCAAAGTCAGCACGTATTGTTGACCTCTGATGCGTTTGGCTTCAATAATTTTCATAAGACCTCTCAAAGCAGCGAAAAGAAGGCGGTAATATTTACCGCCTTCTTGAATTTTAGTATTCTATCCATTCCCACTTTGGGAATCGCCGCATGAGCGGCGTGTTCGAGGAGCAGGTGAATTTCACCCTCGACTGGCAGTTAGTGATATCCTGCTCCTTAATCATCTACCACAATATCAATCTGCGCTTTTGCGGTGGGAGCGGACACCTTCGCCGCTGCTTCAATCGGAATTTCCACCGGTTGCGGCGCGGGGGTAGCAGCACGGGCGCCGGGGGCGGACGGATTGAGACGCGGCAGGCCTTCTCTGACCTGCTCTTCGATCTCTGCAAACAGCTCGGGGTGCGCTTTCAGATATTCACGAGTATTATCTCTACCCTGCCCCAAACGATCCTCTTTATAGGAGAACCAAGCACCGGATTTTTGGATGATATCCAGTTTAACGGCAAGATCGATAAGCTCACCGTCGCGGGAGATACCCTGTCCGTAGATCACATCAAATTCTGCCTCTTTAAAGGGTGGGGCAACCTTATTTTTCACGATCTTCACGCGGGTGTGGGAACCGATGGGTTCACCGCCCGATTTAATAGTTTCGGTACGGCGCACGTCAAGGCGCACAGACGCATAATATTTCAGCGCATTACCGCCGGAGGTAACCTCGGGGTTACCGTACACCACGCCGACCTTCAAGCGCAGCTGGTTGATAAAAATAGCAATACAATTGGATTTAGCAACCACGGGTGCCAACTTACGCATCGCCTGGGACATCAAGCGTGCCTGCAAGCCGACATGGCTGTCACCCATCTCACCCTCGATCTCCGCGCGGGGCACCAATGCCGCCACCGAGTCAAGTACCACAATATCCACAGCGCCCGAACGGATGAGTGCTTCCATAATTTCCAGTGCCTGCTCACCCGCATCCGGTTGGGAAACGAGCAAGGAGTCCACGTCCACGCCGAGCGCGCGGGCGTACACAGGATCAAGCGCATGCTCCACGTCGATATACGCCGCTTCGCCGCCTTTTTTCTGCGCTTCCGCCACCGCATGCAAAGCAAGGGTAGTTTTACCGGATGCCTCGGGACCGTAAATCTCGATAATTCTGCCGCGGGGCAGACCGCCGATACCCAGCGCTGCATCCAACGCCATCGAACCTGTCGGAATACTGTCAATCGTCATGCCGAGGTTCTCACCCAGACGCATCACAGCACCCTTACCGTAATTTCTTTCTATTTGCTGCAACGCTGCATCCAGCGCTTTCTTTCTCTCGTCGTTGCCGCCGGCTTTTACAACCTTTGCCGCTGTCTTTTTCTCCGCCATACTGTCAATTCCTTTCAAAATGTCTTCGTTTTCTGTATTATACTAAACCTTTTTGAAAAAATCAATAGTTTTTCGTAAAAAATCGAACATTCGTTCTATATTTTTTATTTGTACCCAATCACGACGCGGTCATTTCCACCGAGATCTTTCAAAATACAGCGATTTTTCAGCCCTGCATTACCGAACAAACGATCAACCTGTTCGCCCTGGTCAAAACCGATCTCCACCGCGCAAAAACCACCGTCCCGCAGCTTAGGCAACCAATGTTGCAGTATCGCACGATAAAAGATAAGTCCGTCCGCACCGCCATCCAGTGCCATTTTGGGCTCGCGCTGTACCTCCCGCATGAGATGCGGTATCTCCGTCGCCGTAATATACGGCGGATTGGAAAGAATGGCATCAAAGCAGCCCTCTATCACAGCATGGTCGGTAAACACGTCACCCAAGACACCTTTCACGGCATATTGAGGATACCGCTTGATATTCTCACTGCAATACGCAAACGCCTCAGGGGATTTTTCAACCGCCGTTACGAATACAGTGGGCAACAACGAAGCAACTCCGAGTCCCACGCAGCCGCTGCCGGCACAAAGATCCAAGACGCGAGGTGCAGGTATATCCCGCAGCGCCTTCGCCGCGGTCTCGCACAGCAGTTCTGTATCCGCGCGCGGGATAAGCACCCCTTCCCCCACCTTCAAGCGTAGAGAAAGGAAATCCCACTGACCCAGTATGTACTGTAACGGTCTGCCGCAAAGGCGCTCTTCCACCGCTTTATCAAGCACTGCCAACACGGTATCGTCAAGCGGTCTATCGTTTATCCACACGCCATGCGGCAGATGAGCGATATCTTCAAGAAGGCACCGCACCTCAAACGCAGCGTCTTCCACCCCGCCCGCCGTCAATCGTTCAACAGATTTTCGGGCGAAATCGGCGGCGGTTACCATTGATCCGCCTCCGGATTCTCCGGAATGACCTTCTCCATTGCAGCGATCGCGCATTCAATCATGCTGTCATCCGGTTCTCTGGTGGTCAAATGCTGCATCCACATGCCGGGCACGGAGATCGCATGGGTAAACCAATTGTCTTTTCTGCCGGCAAGCTTGATCAGCTCATATCCCACCGACACCACCGCGGGAACGGTCAGGATTTTAACGGCTGTACGCAACCACGCATTCATATCGGGAATCAGCATGGAAACGATCATACCGACCAGCAGCATCAAGATCATAAACGAAGTGCCGCAGCGCGGATGAAACCGCTTTTGCGCGCGGATGTTTTCTACCGTCAGCGGCAACCCCTGCTCATAGCAGAAAATCGTTTTATGCTCTGCACCGTGGTACATGAACACGCGGCGGATATCCTTCATCAACGAAATGACCGCCACATAGCACACAAACAGCACAATACGGAACACACCCTCAAACACACCGCGAAAAACCGCATTGTCAAGCGACGGTATCGCCCCGGACAGTAAGCGGAACAAAAAAGCCGGCAACCACATAAACAGTACAATGGCCAGGCAGATACCGATGGCGGCGGACAGCACCATCAGAACATTCATGATAAAACTGCTTTTCTTTTCATCCTCGGCACTTTCCACCGCGTCCTCTAAACCGCAAAGCTCGGCTGAGCGCATCAGGCACTTGTAGCCATAGCGCATAGAGTCGATGAAATTGAAAATACCGCGGATAAAGGGCAGCTTCATCCACTTAGGCTTATCCAGACCTTCCGTCTGCCAATCCTCCACAATGATCTCACCGGAGATATGCCGCACCGCCATAGCGGTAACCTGCGGTCCGCGCATCATAATACCCTCAATCAGCGCCTGTCCGCCGATCGAAGTCTTTTTTGCCGCCAGTTGTTTTTCATTCATGTGTTTTTATTCCTTTCTAGGGCAGCGTAATAATAACGCTCGTACCCTCGCCCTGTTTACTGTGAATTTCCAGCGTCCCTTTATGTCCGCTTATGATCTCATCCGCCACCGCTAAACCGATACCGGAACCGGGGCGAGTTGTATCTGCTTTATAAAATTTTTGTTTGACGCGTGACAGATCTTTTTGCGCGATACCACGACCGGTATCACCCACCACGATCTGCACCGCTTTATTCACCACCGCATAATCCACCCGCACAGTGTCACCGGCATCGGAATACTTGATAGCATTATCCAGCACATTGATAAACACCTGCCGCAAGCGGTCAGCATCACCGTTGATATACGGCAGCCGCCCTTTACCGGCATACTGCAAAAAGACACCTTTTTTCTCCGCGCGGTCGCGGAACAAAAATACGGTTTCCTCCAAAATCGAGGGTATATCCACCGTTTCAAAGCGTAAAACCAGCTTTCCGTTTTGCATGCGGGAGAAATCCAGCAATTCCTCCACCATGGAGGATAACCTGTCAGTTTCCTCTGCGATAATAGACATACCCTTTTCGGTCAATTCCGCATCCTCAGCCCCTGCCGTGCGCAGCGTCTCGCTCCACCCGCGGATAGCGGTAAGCGGTGTGCGCAGCTCGTGAGAAACAGAGGAAATAAACTCATTTTTCAGCCGTTCGGATTGTTGGATCTCGCCTGCCATATAATTGATGGTATCACACAGCTCGCCCAGTTCATCGTTACTGCGTTTTTCCACGCGATAGGCGTAATCCCCTTTTGCAATACGTCTGGCAGCTCTGCCGATCTCTTTTACCGGATGCACAATAGAGCGAATAAAATAGACACCTGCAAGCGCCGTAAAAAATAATATTATCAGCACCACGCCGCCAATCAAAATAGCGATCAGCAGCAGTTGACGGTCAATAAACCGCATAGTAACCACATACCGCAGCGCACCGATAACGGTACCGTCAGTGCCTTTTTCAATGGCAGTCAGCGCCATAACGTGTTCACCGGTGCTGCTATAACCGCTGCGGGTCACCTTTCCGTCCACAGTACTCTGCGCCGCTGCAAAATCCTTGTTAGCAGTATTGCCGGCAGGCACAAAGCCGGTAGAGGATGCCAATATCACGCCGTTTGCCGACAGCACCTGTAATTCCATCTGTTCCTTATCGGCAAAGTTTTCGACATACAGGAAAGCTGAACGTTCCCACGCACTCAGCGAAGACTCGCTTAAAACAGCAGAACGCCGATACAACTCCGCGCGTTCCTCCAACACATCCGCCACGCGCTGGTGATAAAAACCGTATATCAGCGCGATCAGCGCCACACCTACGATCAGAAGCACAGCGGCGATCATCGAAAAGCCGTATGCCATCCAGCGATAGGTAATACTTTTTTTGACAGCCACGCTGCACCTCCTTTACATCATATATGATATTGCACTCAATCCATCCACTGGTATCCCTTACCCCACACCGTAATGATGTGACGCGGATTGGAAGGATCCTTTTCGATCTTCATGCGCAAACGTCTCAAATTCACGTCCACAACCTTATCATCACCCACATAATCCTCGCCCCAAACATAGCGCAGTATCTCTTCGCGCTTGTGGCAGCCGGAGGCATGTGTGAAGAAAAATTCTAAAATCTGGAATTCCATCTGCGTCAGGTCAATAAGCCTATCTTCTACGTGCAGTACACGGCTGCGCAAATCCAATGTAAAGCCGCCGCGTTCCAGTTTTTCAAGATACTTTTCCGCATCCTTTTCTCGCAGGATTAGCACACGACGATACAAAGCAGCCAGGCGCGCAATCAGCTCTGCCATCCCAAACGGCTTGGTAACGTAGTCATCCGCGCCGCAATGTAATCCCTCCACCTTTTCCATCTCCTGCGAGCGGGCGGTAAGCATCACAATACCAAGGGTGGGATCCTTTTGTCGCAGTTCCTTGCACACAGCAAAGCCGTCTATTCCCGGAAGCATCACATCCAAAAGCGCGATATCGATCCGCTCCCTTTGAGATGCGTATATTTGTAACGCTTGTTCACCGCTTGCGGCTTCCAACACCGTATAGCCGTCGCGTTTCAGATTGAAAACAACAAATTCACGAATAGCAGCTTCGTCTTCACATACCAAAATACGCTTCAAGAGTGTTCTCCTTTCACAGCGGCACCAGCATATAGCTGATTTTTTCCAAAGTCAAGCCGTATGGCGCCTCGGTCTCATACCAAATACGCAGCGGCAGATTGCCGGGCAGTGTTTCCAGCTTCAAGTCTTCGCTCTCCGTATCCTCTTGTTCAACATCTGCGTTCTGAACGACTAAGAACGGCACTGTTTCACCCTCCGCGTTCGGACTTTCGAGCCACAGCGTATGGGTGTCTTCATCATATCGAGTGGTAACAGTAGGAATCCAGTCATCCTCCAATTCAATACAATATCCGTCAAGATTATTTACAATACTACCAAATTGCCGCACCGCCGTATCTGCGGTAACGTCCCAGCTGTACCACTCGGTGAGCCATTGCCAGCTGTCCGCCGCCGTGGTGCCGGTACCGGACAAGCGGGTAGTAACCGGAATTTCCGGCACACCGTTTCCATCTACGTCCAGCACGGGAATATACAGTGTACGGTCAGCCATACGCGAACTGTTCACACCGGCGCGGTGCAACGGCGCCCGCAAACGACTGCCGTCCCAATATAAAAGCGCCGTGGTGTAGAGACCGGTATCCAATACGACATCCACATACAAGCCGTCTGCACCGTTTGTCAATTTGCCAAACAGCATCTTCTCAATCGCGCGAAAACCGCCGTGCAAGCCCACTTCTCCCAACACCGTAACACCCGCGGTATCCCATTTACGCAGCGAAGCCGTGCTCTCAGCACCGATATACAGCAACAGGAATTCATCCGTACCGTTTCCATCCATATCTCCAACGAAATATTCGGTATATCTGCCGGCATCCGCTGTTTTTTGCAGCGTATCATCCAGATGATACACGCTGAGCTGATAACTTGTACTGTACAGATCCCAACCAACCAACAATTCTTTGAGACCGTCTCCATCAAGATCACTCAGGGTAACCTTGTGCAGGTCGTTCGTCTCCCCCTCGATATCCTTGGCTGAATACCATCCGCTCTCCCCACGGCGCAGCAGATGAATGTGGGTGCGCTGTCCCGATGCGGGCGCATAAAACGCCACCGCGGTCACCGCGTCATTGGTTTCGGTCAGCGTACCGGTGCTGTCCAGCATCAAAAATGCCGAGGAGATGCCGCCGCCGGTAGGATATTTCAAAATATACGATGCGCGCGCGTCCTCGCCCTGCGATAACGCGGCTTCAAGTGCCTGCTGCATCGCCTGCTGCTGTCCCTGCGAGCGGGGCGGCTGCAAATACGATTCCACGTCCATACATCCGGTAAAAAACAGCAACACACAAAGCACTATTGCAACGATCTTTCCTTTCACGGCAAACACCTCCCTTTATACGCATTATAATTAAAGTAAGTATACTCTTTTTGATCCTCTCTGTCAATGAACATGCTGTAAATAGTATAAAGAACCGCAGGGGGTATGCTGCGCATACCCCCGGGGGGAACATATCATTCTACAGCGGTAGTAAATTCTGCTTCGAGGAGCCTTCCATTTATTCCCAAAGTGATCTTATACCGTTTACCGTGCTGCACATCCTTATAATCAGACAAATATACCGAGTCAACAACGTCTATGGGGCCCCCATCCGGCCTTGGATCTCTCTTATACATAGTAGGCGTATACTGTGGTGACGCACGACGCTTCTTGACCCATTCTTCGCCGTTCCATTCCCAAAGTGCTAAAACCTTATCACTCAAAAAACCCGTGTTCGTAGGATCCACGATGTGAAACTTCACAACCCCATCCGGCTCATACAAGTC
>JAZUAN010000024.1:0-2261 GCA_045638005.1 Acutalibacteraceae bacterium
GACAGATGCGGTGCTGGGGCGCTACAGCAAGATCAACGCAGAGCAATGGCGACTGCTCGAACAGGGGAAGCTCACCCGCGCTGAGGTTAAAGAGCGGCGGTACCGTTTGCTGTTTGAAGAATTCGGTTTGGATATGGATCCCGTCAAAGCGGCGCGTATGTATGAGCAGAATCTCAGTATCGGTCACTATTTTATCGAGGATGCTGAATGGGTATTACAAGAGCTTGCAAAAAAATATGAACTGTACTTGGTTTCCAATGGGTCTACTGATATCCAGATGCCACGCATTGCATCCGCGGGCATTGAAAAGTATTTCACCCACATGTTCATTTCGGAGGATGTGGGGTATAACAAACCGGACATTGCGTTCTTTAATGCCGTGTTTGCGACCATTCCGGATTTTGACAAACAAAAAGCGGTGATAGTCGGCGACAGTCTCTCCTCGGATATCCTGGGAGGCAAGAACGCCGGTATCACCACCGTTTGGTTTCATCCGTCAGATGAGGCGGTTACGACCACCCTGTGTCCGGATCATGTAATTTCAAGGTTGAAGCAGCTACCGCAGCTTTTAGGAAACCTATAAAGGTTGCGAGCTTTACATAGACTTACAGACGTCTATCCAACCTTTGGGTGCTGCATACTGCTCCAATTCCGGAATGGTGAGCTCAATCGCGCTATTAGAACTGCCGCAAGCGGGAAATACCGTCTCAAAGCGTTTTAAAGACTCGTCTAAATAAACACAGACCCCTTCGTTGATCGCGAAAGGACATACACCGCCTACCGCATGACCGATGGCTTCCTCCACCTCTTCAAAGCGCAACATGCTGGCTTTCAAACCGAATGTTTGCTTGAATTTGGAATTGTCCACCTTCACGTCGCCGGCGGCAACTACCAATATGTAGTTTTCTTTGCCTTTAAAGGACATGGTTTTTGCGATGTGTGCCGGTTCGCAGTCAAGCGCTTTAGCAGTTAAGGCGACCGTTGCGCTGGACACCTCGAACTCTCGCACGCGATGTTCAAGTCCGTGTGATGCGAAAAACGCTTTTACCTTTTCAATTGCCATTTTTATCACTCCTTTTATAAAACTTTATAAACTCGGAGGTTTTTATGGTTATCAATCATGTCCGAATCGGCGATGCCAAAAAACGATCGTGATCGAACAGGGGAAAATCACCGCGGTGACCGACAAGGTCATTGCAGGCGGTATGGATGCCGGTGGCAAACGTGTTATTCCCGGACTTATCGACGTGCACACCCACGGTATGATGGGCATGGATACTATGGATGCCAACTTTGAACCGCTGTGCCGTTTTTATGCCTCCAAAGGTACGACCTCTTTTTTTGCCCACCACTATGACGGTGGCGTATGACCGCCTGGAAAAGGTCTGCGCAGCAAAAACGGATTTTCTCGGTGCGCAAATTCTCGGTTTCCATTTTGAAGGTCCTTTTATTGCTGAGGAAAATAAAGGTGCACAAAATCCTGCGTATATCAAAGACCCCGATTTGGAAGCGATGAAACGCTTTAAGAATATCAAAATGATTTCGCTGGCACCCGAGCGTCCCGGCGCGGAGCAATTCATCCGCGAGATGTCCAAGGATATGATCGTATCCATCGGTCATAGCGTTTGCGATTATGACACGGCGCTCAAAGCGATTGATTGGGGCGTAAACTGCCTGACCCATACATATAACGCCATGCCGCCGTTCCACCATCGCGCGCCCGGTCCTATCGGTGCCGCGAAGAGCGATCACCATGGGTATGGTGTCCATTATGCACGCGAAAAAGATTTTGCTGATAGCAAACGGCAAAGCAAAGCGTTCGATTTTGGAACAAGCATTTTACGGTCCTATCACGCCGCAAATTCCCGCATCTATTTTGCAACTGCATTCGGATATTACGGTGATTTATAGCGAACACTGAAAAAGCTATGTAAAGGATAGTCTGATGTCAAAAACGGTGTAGCCTGTGAGGGCTACACCGTTTTTTATGAGCGAGTAAATGTTAATATAAAAGCAAAAGATGTGTGGAAAATAATTTTCTGCACATCTTTTTTGCTGTTTGTATGAAAACTATCGTTTTAGTTCCCTTTGAAGCAATTATTGCTTTGCTTTCTTGCGAAACACGCTCGAAAGGATCAGCCCGATTGCTGATGTGGCCAAAATGGCAAAGATATAATCCAAGGGTAGGCTTTCGTTGGTATAGGGACTGTCGAGATCATCAGGCTCAGCGGGATCATCGGGCTTTGCAGGATCATCGGGCT